>JAPLKI010000010.1 GCA_026388155.1 Elusimicrobiota bacterium | reverse complement strand
TCGGCCAGAAGCAGCTGCGCCGCTTTCACACCTATGCCGGTAGCAGTGAACGAAGACATGGTCACCGCCCCGCTGCCTGTTATCTGGTTCGCGCCCATTATAAGGTTAGTGGTGGCCGTGTGATTGCCCAGGTTATCGGCGGCTCCTCCGCCGCCTGTTATACAGGTCAACGAGGACCCGTCGCCGAAATATTTTGTAGCTGAGGCGAAGCCCACTATGTACACATTGCTGGACACGCGCACGCCGCCGCCTTGTGCCGCGCCGCTCTCCGGTGAAAAGGCGATATTCTCGGCGAATAGCAACTGCGCCGCTCTCACCCCTATGCCGGTGGCCGTGAACGAAGACATGGTCACAGAACCGGTGCCGGTGATCTGGTTCGCGCCCATTATAAGGTTAGTGGTGGCCGTGTGATTACCCAGGTTGTCAGCGAAGCCTCCGCCGCTGCCTGTTATACCGGTAAGCCCCGACCCGTCGCCGTAATACTTTGTGGCTGAGGCGAAGCCCACTATATACACATTGCTGGACACGCGCACACCGCCGCCTTGTGCCGCGCCGCTCTCCGGTGAAACGACTACATTATCGGCCAGAAGCAGTTGTGCCGCTTTCAATCCTATGCCGGTGGCCGTGAACGAAGACATGGTCACCGCGCCAGTGCCGGTTATCTGGTAAGGGCCCATGATAAGGTTAGTGGTAGCCGTGTGGTTGCCCAGGTTGTCTGCGGCGCCTCCGCCGCTGCCGGTTATACCAGTAAGCGCGGACCCGTCGCCGTAATACTTACTCGCGTATATCCCCCCCCTGCCAGTCATGCGGATGACAGCGGGAACATCCTCCTCGGAGAAAATAACCGCCATATTGCCGCTATAACCGGAAGCGCCGGATAAATAGAGACTGCTGCCATTATACATCCCCGCCCAAACCGAGGAGGCGAAGGAAACAGAATAGCCGGCGCCGCCCGCATTGAGATTGGAAAAAGGATTCAGGATGCCGTCAGCTATAAGATTTGTTGAAACCGGCACGCCCTGCCCCGCTGAACGCAGGCTGACCCCATAGCCAAGCGTAACATTGCCGGTTATGCTGTGCGCGCCAAGGCTTGTTATTGCGTCAATGCCGCCGCCGGCATGAGTGGCGGCATGCGCCGCGCCTGAGCCGGCAGCTGTCGACCAACCTGAGCCAGTCTGGAAATAAAGCATATTTCCAGCGGTATTCATCCATAGATCGCCCTTATTAGGCGATAACGGCTCCGTGTCGCCGCTTGTATATTTTTTACCTGACTGGAGCTCCGAGTTGATCGCGTAAAAGGAAGATGTGAGCTCTTCCCTTGGAGACAGGCGGTTGCCTTCCACTTCAAGCTCCAGCCAGAGGCTGCCGCTCTCCC
Organism: Elusimicrobiota bacterium; assembly: GCA_026388155.1. Taxonomy (NCBI): domain Bacteria; kingdom Pseudomonadati; phylum Elusimicrobiota; species Elusimicrobiota bacterium. Next base: position 315,584 of record JAPLKI010000010.1, on the reverse strand, counting down.
AGTCAGTAATAGCCGGTGCAAGCGTAACGCGGAACACGCCGGTGGAAAGCTCAACGTTAAAATTCGGGCTGGTCCACAGGGGAGTGACGGCCGAGGCGGAATCGTAAAGCCTGAAAACCATTTTGTGGTTTCCGTTTGCCAGGAAACCGGACTGGCGCAAATTTCCATGATAGTTGAGCTTAAACGGGACTGCCGCGGAAAGGGCGGAGGGTAGAGTGTTCAGGGTAGAGAAAGCGAGGCAGAAAAGCAAAAGCCGGACGAGCCGGGAGGCTACAGTCTTTATCATTTTCGCCGCTTCGACCCTTTTCATATTCCCGCCGTTTTTTATGGCCTAGCGCCAATGCGCACCCACACTCTGCCATGTTACCATATTATCATTAATTTACCGGTTTTTGAATTAGAGCCGGAAACCACGCGCCAGATGTAAACGCCGCTGCCCGCCCTGTCCCCAGAATCGGTCTTTGCGTCCCATTTGATTATATAGGGCGACGGGAGATTGCTCTGGATGGCCATCTTCTTTACCAGCCTGCCGTCCAGAGTGTAAATCTCTATATTTCCACTCTGCGAAAGACCTGCAAAATTGATGCCGCAGTTTGCACAGCTTCCTTCGGCGCCTGTTTGGCCCACTCCGGTTCCCGCATTGGGGCCGTTGGGCCTGAAAGGCACCGGGGACACAAAGATGCTGGAAATGGACTGTACAAGCGAGCCCAGCAGCGTGTAAACGCCCGGCTTGTCGAAATGGATGGTCAGCATTTTTGAGACCCTGTCCGCGCTCACGCCGGGCATCTGCACCCAGCTATTGCGGTCTTCGTCCAGGCTCCAGGCATTCAGGCTGTCCACCCTGACCGGGGGGTTGGAGCCGTCCAGCAGCCCGTCGTTATTGTCGTCCTTGTAGCGGATGTTCATGGTGCCGCCGTTGGGCAGGCTGTCGGTAAAGAAACTCTGATCGTCGAATATCGCTATTTCCGAAAGATTGTTGGAGAACGGCTGGGACCAGGCGCCCTCGTTATGAACCATTTTGTCATCGGCGGTGGTGATCTTTTCCGGGTCTACGGACAGGGGCTGGCTGATGGGGTCTTTGTTCAAGGTGATGTCAAAAGTATCCTTTCCCACGGAATTCGGCGGCAGCGTGAACCGGACATCCCCCGAAGCCGTGGTGAAAACGGTGGTGAGCCCGCCCTGATAAGTGAAATGGGGGGGGTTATAAAAACCGGCCCTGTTGGAGTAATCCCCTCCGCTTGAGAGACCGGGGTTTGCGGGCAGACTGTTCTGGCCGATTGAACCTTGCACGGAATATTCACCGCCGGTCAGCTTATCCCCGCCGCCGTTATCCACCACGGAATATTCCATCTGGTAACCCGCTCCCGACGGCAGCACCGCGCAGGAGACAGGCCGCGCAAACAAAAAAACCGCCGTCAGCAGGCTTAACGCGCTCAGGGATATTTTCAAGGTCGGCTCTTTCATAATCTTTTCACGTTCCGCTATATCTCAGCCCTACTTATAGTATATAGTATAAGGGAGCCTGCCCCGTGAATCCCGAAGAAATCACGAAGTTATCAAGAACAGGGTTGCGAGAGCCGGGCAGTTGGGTAAACGCCGTATTTTGTTATACAATAAGTTTGGCTATGGGTTTTGGCGGGCCGGGCAAGACTTCCAAATTCAGACAGGGCATTTGACGGCCTCACGCCTAAAACATTTGCGATTTTCTTCATGCTCCCGGGGATGCGTAGTTTTGGCATAAGAAGAGTTTATGGGACCGACCGCACTTACAAACGCAGGGCAAAGGAGCTTTCTTTAATGAAAATCCTGGTAGCTGATGACGACGATATTTTCAGGAGTCTGGTAGTTGAAATACTTACCCAAGCCGGTTACGAGGTGGCTGCCGAAAGTAACGGTATGCTTGCCTGGGAGAGGCTCAAGGCGGAAGGCGCGGACATGGCGGTCCTGGACATAGCCATGCCGGAGATGGACGGGTTCGAGCTCTTAAGGCATATCAGGACTGACGACAGGTTTAAAAATATGCCCGCCCTCATGCTGACCATCAGAGCATTAGCCGACGACCAGGTGCAAGGTTACGAGACGGGAGCGGACGATTATCTGACCAAGCCCTTCAATAACGATGTCTTCGTGTCAAGGCTCAAGGTCCTTGAACGCCGCATCCTGAAAAAATAACGAAGTTTGGACATAAGAGGGCAATTATAGTAGAATTTACAGAGTTTTTTTAATTGTCGCCCGGGTTTCCGTGCCGGAAGTATGCATTATGATCGATTTTGTGCTGTGGATAATCGTTTCGGATAAAAAACTCGCCGATAGCTGGTATCGCGTGTTCTCGCGGGAATGCATCAACGTACAACTGGCGGAGACGCTCGCGGAGATCGTCCGGACGGCTGTCGAGGTAAAAGGTCTGGCTCTGGTTGAGTTGGGTGCGGCGGATCTGCCGGACACGAAAACGCTGAAAGCTTTCGTCGCGGGTCAATCTAACCTGTCGGTTATAGCCACAACCGGGAAAGCGAAAGCGACCAATGCTCTGATAGCGGAAACCCTGGAAGCCGGTGCGGATGATTTTATTTTAAGCGAAATAGACGAACAGGTCCTGCTTTCCAAAGTGAAAGCCCATTTAAGGCGCATCCTGCCCAATTTAGCCTCCGCCAGAACGCTGGTCACGTCAAAGAACGGCGATATAGAAATAAACAGGGCGCGCCACACTATAAGAACCGGGCTGAAAAACAAAAAGCAGGACTCAATAGAAGACCTGACACCGAAAGAGTTCGATATTTTATCCATTTTGCTGTGCAATGAAGAGCAGGTGGTTTCGCGTATTTTTCTGATGGAGGAAATCTGGAAAGAGAAATCGGGCCAATTTAATTGCGAAACCATTGATAAACATGTGGAAACGCTCCGCCGTAAACTGGGCACATACGGAAAAAGCATAAAGACGATTTACGGCACGGGTTATCTGCTTAAACTGGAGAAGTAGCGATGGAAAAGAAAAAATCCATATTTTCAGGCATCCCCCCTGCCAACGCGCCCGGCTGGACCGGCGGCGGCGGCTTGAAAGGCGTACAGCCTACGCCTATGCCCCCTCCTCCGCCTAAGGTCGATCTTACGGCTGAATTGCCCCCCCTATTGGCCCCCTTATTGGCCCCCCTGAAAGAAGAAATTAAAAAGTTCAGGGACGAAAACTCAGCCCTGAAGGCGGAATTAAAAAAACTTAAGGAAGAGCTTATAGTCTGGGCTGTAGAGGACCCGGCTAAAGAAAAACCGGCGGTTGAAGGCCGCAAGGTCGTGGTCGGCCGTAATGTTTCGGATACGGAAATATCCTCCATCTTATCAAGGCTTGAAACGCTTTACGCGCTGTTTTCCGATTTCGCCAAAACCGAGGCTAAAGCCAGTTTTCATCTGACGGAACTGAAAGCGGCGCGCAAAGCGGCTATCCTGGAAATGGAGGGGATGAAGCGTGACACCGAGATTTGCCTTAAAAAAAACCTCGCCATGGCCAAGGACAGCGTCCAGTTCAGCCGGGCAAGAGTCGAGCTGGACCTTCAACTGAAAAATTTTGATGAAAGAATAGCCGGAATGGAGAAAAAATTGCAAGCCTCCGTTGATGAAATCGGGCGCAAATTTGAAGCGCTGACAGCCGAATGTGATAAAAGATTCGAGACTTTTAAAAAGACTTTCACAGAGGAGTCGGCTGCCGCAGCGGCGGTTGAATATAAACGCACCTTTAGCCTGACCAAGTCGCTGAAAGAACGGATGGAAACGCTTGAACGCGACTACCAGATAGTTTTAAAGAACAAACTGCTTCTATTGGAGGCAAAGGCACAGGCGATGGAAACGCTGACGAAGAAGCAGGAAACTTCTGAGGATAAGCCCTAAAGGCGGGCGAAAGCCGGAAGCAGGATTCGCTGACTCTCGAACTTCTGAAAAAGACTGATTTATGAAAATACTGGTGGCGGATGATGACAACACTTTCAGATCTCTGGTGACGGAAGTTTTAACCGATGCCGGCTATGAACCGTCTCCGCATGAGAACGGCCTTCTTGCCTGGGAGCATTTGCAGGCCCAAGGGGCGGACATAGCCGTGCTTGATGTAAACATGCCGGAGATGGACGGCATTCAGCTGCTGGGGCACATACGCGCTGATGAACGTTTTAAAAATATGCCGGTGCTGCTGCTCACCATACGGGCTCTTACCGAGGACCAGGTGCAGGGTTATGAGCGCGGAGCCGACGATTACCTTACCAAGCCTTTCTCCAACGAAGTGCTGGTTGCCCGTGTAAAGACGCTGGAGAGGCGGATACTGGGAAAGTAGGGCGGAGCCGCTTTCTGTTGTTATCCGTTGCTTTCTTTGGTAGACTCTAGGAAACCGCCCAAGCGTATTACGGCGCGGCAGATTCGGAACTTTCAGGGAGGTATAATATGTTCAACGCAGGCTTAATGCCGGTTATCATAATAGTCGTGGTGTTGCTGTTTACAAGCATCAAGATACTCAACGAGTATGAAAGGGGCGTAGTACTTACACTTGGACGTTTTACGGGCGTGAAAGGGCCGGGTCTGATAATCCTTATCCCCGGTATACAGCAGATGTTCCGCATAAGCACCCGCGTGATGGTTATGGACGTCCCCCCGCAGGATGTGATAACCCGCGACAATATCTCTGTAAAGGTTAACGCAGTAATATATTTCAGGGTGGTCAACCCGCAGTCCGCCATCCTGAATGTCGACAACTTCACGTATGCCACAAGCCAGCTGGCGCAGACCACGCTGCGCAGTGTTTTGGGCCAGCAGGAACTTGACGACCTGTTAGCCCAGCGCGACAAAATAAATCAGAATCTCCAGCAGATACTGGACCTCCACACCGAGCCCTGGGGCATAAAAATTTCCAGCGTTGAGGTAAAGAATGTGGACCTGCCGCAGGATATGCAGCGCGCCATAGCCCGTCAGGCCGAGGCCGAACGCGAACGCCGCGCCAAAATAATTCACGCGGAAGGAGAATTCCAGGCCTCCCAGAAACTGGCCGATGCCGCAAAGATCATGAGCACTTCGCCCGCGGCCATACAGCTGCGCTATTTGCAGACGCTGACCGAGATATCCACGGAAAAGACCTCAACTATCATTTTCCCCATGCCGATAGACCTTATAGAGATGTTTGTAAACAAGAATAAACCGCCGCAAGCGTAAAGCATGAGCCGGTTATCGGTGACCGGTAATCAGTACTCGGAAATTCGGTAACATGTTTACCGGTTACTGATTACTGGTTACCGGTTACTTTTTTTATTCCCTTAACTATGCCCGGATTATACATTCACATCCCTTTCTGCCGGAAAAAATGCGGCTATTGCGATTTTATCTCTTACGCCGGCAAAGAAAACCGGATTGACGCATATCTGGAAGCGCTGGCAAAAGAAGCCTGCGCGCTCACAGGTCCGGCCTACAGGTTCGATACGCTCTACATCGGCGGCGGCACACCCAGCCTGCTCTCCCCTCCTCAGCTGGAAAAACTCTTTATTCTCACATCGGTCCTTACCGGGCCGGTATCAAAATTGCGGGAAGCCACTTTTGAGGCCAACCCTGAAAGCCTTAACGCGGAAAAAGCCGCCTTGCTTAAAACCGCGGGGATAAACCGCATCAGTCTCGGCCTGCAGGCCTCCCAAAACCGCCTGTTGGGCCGCCTGAAGCGCGTGGCTATGGCGGAAGATTTCACACGGGCGTACAAAACGCTGCGCGTGGCGGGCTTTGACAATATAAATGCCGACCTTATGTGCGGCCTGCCGGACCAGAGCGTTACGGATTTTATGGAGTCGCTGGCCTGGCTGCTGGCAATGGAGCCGGAACATATTTCGCTCTATGCGCTTGAAGTACACGAGGGCACGCCCTTCCACCGCGAAGGAGTGAAAGAAACCCCCGATGCGGCCGCGGATATGTATGAAACGGCCGCGAAAACGCTTGAGAAAGCGGGTCTGAAGCGTTATGAAATTTCAAATTTCGCGCGCGAAGGCCGCCAGTCCCTGCATAACCTGAATTATTGGGAACAGGGAAGCTACCTGGGGCTGGGCGCCGCCGCAGCCTCCTATCTGGCCGGGGAACGCCGGACAAATACCGCGGACCTGGAAATCTACATAAGTTCCGCGCTGGCGGATGGACGCTCCCGGGCCGAATACAGCGAAACCCTTGCCGGCCGCGCCAAAAAGGCGGAGCGCATAATGCTGGGGCTTCGCAAAACAGCGGGAATTGAACTCGAAGATGATATAATTATAGAATTCAGCAGTGAGATAGACCGCCTGCTGCGCCTTGGCCTGATAGAGAAAAAAGGCCGGGTGATAAAGATAAAAAGCGGTAAGCTGTACCTTTCAAACGCCGTTTTCAGAGAGTTTGTATAAGGGGAACAGCCGTCTGGGAGTCTGAGAGTCTAAGTGTCTGAGCGTCTGAGAGTCGAGGTTTGACTCTAAGACTCTTCGACTCCAAGACCCTAAGACCCCAAGACTCTTAGACGCAACTCAGTAGAAGGACACCATGTTAAGCAAGACTTATGATCCCAAGCCGGTAGAAGCCAAGTGGGCCGACGCCTGGCAAAAAGACAGGCTTTTTATTTCAAGCCCGAGTCCTGACCGCAAGCCTTTCGTTGTGGTGATCCCCCCTCCGAACATAACCGGCGCCCTGCACATGGGACACGCCCTTACCTACACTCTGCAGGATGTGCTGGTGCGCTATCAGCGGATGCTCGGCCGGGAAGCCTGCTGGGTGCCTGGCACCGACCACGGCGGCATTGCCACCCAGAACGTAATGGAAAAAATGCTTAAAGCCGAGGGGAAAAGCCGCCACGATCTGGGCCGCGAAGAATTTTTAAAGCGCACCTGGGCCTGGTACGGAGAATGCGGTACCCTCATATTAAGCCAGCTTCGCAAGCTGGGCTGCGCCCTCGATCTCAACCCCGGCAATGTGCGCTTCACCATGGACGAGAAACGGGCCGCTTCCGTGTACGAAACTTTCCGGTCGCTTTGGAAGAAAGGACTTATTTACCGCGGCGAGCGCATGATAAACTGGTGCACGCGCTGCGGAACCGCACTCTCGGACATTGAAGTTGAACACGAGGACGAAAAATCAAAGTTATGGCACATACGCTACGCTTTTGAAGACAGCTCCGGCTTTGTTACCGTGGCCACCACCCGGCCTGAAACCATGCTAGGCGACACCGCGGTTGCCGTGCATCCGGAAGATGAAAGATATAAAGGTATGGCCGGCAAAAAGCTGCGGCTGCCGCTGACTGACCGCCTTATACCGTTGGTGACCGACGAGGGAGTGGAAAAAGGCTTCGGCACGGGCGCGGTTAAAGTGACCCCCGCCCACGACCCGCTTGATTTTGAGATCGGCCAGCGCCACAGTCTGGAAGTTATACGCGTAATTTCCTATGAAGGCCACATGACTAATTGTCCGGCCAAATACTCGAACTTGAGCGTACAGGCGGCCCGCAAGCTGATAGTTGAAGACCTGGCCGCAGCCGGCCTGCTTGAAAAAGAGGAACATTATAAACATTCAGTAAGCAAATGTTCCCGCTGCAATCAGCACATAGAACCGCTGGTTTCCGAGCAATGGTTCGTAACAATGAAAGGCCTGGCGGCACCCGCAATAGCCGCCGCCGATAACGGGGACGTCAAATTCTATCCCCCTTCCTGGAAAAAGCCTTTTACGGAGTGGCTGGGCAACATACAGGACTGGTGCATTTCCCGCCAGATCTGGTGGGGTCACCGCATTCCCGCCTGGTACTGCCGCAAATGCTCGGGGCCGGGCCTTAAATTCTCGGAGAGCGGGGACCTTTCGCGGGTCTCTTTCAGCCAGGGAGCCAAACCTGTAATTTCCTTCGAGAAACCCGCCGCCTGCCCTGATTGCGGTGGAACGGACCTGCTGCAGGATCCGGATGTGCTGGACACCTGGTTCTCTGCGGCACTGTGGCCTTTTTCCATTTTCGGCTGGCCGGAAAAGACAAAAGAGCTGGCATACTATTATCCCGCCTCAGTGCTGGTCACCGGATACGAAATACTTTACCTGTGGGTGGCCCGCATGGTAATGAGCGGCATTGAACATATGGGGCGTCCGCCGTTCAGCCAGGTGTATCTGCACGGCATCGTGCGGGACAAGCACGGCAAAAAGATGTCTAAGTCTCTAGGCAATGTTATAGATCCGCTGGTTATGATAGAAAAATACGGCACCGACGCCATACGTTTCTCTCTTATGGCGCAGACTCTGGGAGGAAAGGATATCCCCTTCTCCGACGACGCCATAATAGGCGGCCGTAATTTCGTGAACAAGCTTTACAACGCGGCGCGCTTCATACAGATGTACCTGCCTGAAACGCCAGCACCGGCAAGCTCCGCGCGCCCGGACGAACTTGCCGACCGCTGGATAATGGAACGCTACGCCGAAGCGCTTGAACGCTCAAAGGCGGCCATGGCTGAATACGACCTTCCCAAGGCCCAGGACGCGCTTTACTCCTTCGTATGGGACGACCTGTGCGACTGGTACCTGGAACTGGCAAAACCCCGCCTTGCCGGGCCGGATAAGGAAAAAGTGCTTGGGTTCATGCTTGAGCTTTTTACGGGCGCCTTGAAAGCTCTGCATCCTTTCATGCCTTTTATAACAGAGGAGCTTTATTCAAGCCTGAAACCGTATCTTAAAACATCAGAAGTCAGAAGCCAGAAGTCAGAAGGAATAGAAAACGGCAAGGGCAAACAGGACAACGCGGGCTATTTGTTGCAGGAAAGCTGGCCGGAGACCCCTAAAACCGCCACCGGCGCTTCGGCGCTTATGAAAGAGCTTATGGACGTGACTACCCAGATACGCACGGCCCGCGCTCAGTTTGAAATACCGCCGGGCAAAACAATAAAGATCCTGGCGGCCTCTTCCGACGCGGCCGCGCTTGAACGTCTTAAGGCCGGCGCCGGCTATGTTAAACTGCTGGCCAAGGTGGAAGACTTCACTCTGGGAGAGGGTCTTGCCAAACCGCCAAGATCGGTAAGCGCCATTTCAGGGCCTTTTAATATATACATGCCTATAGACGGGGCGGTGGATCTGGAAAAAGAAAAAGGCCGGCTGGCCAAAGAACTGGAGCGCATCCGCCTAGAAAACGCGCAATGCCTTGTGCGCCTGAACGACCCGTTATTCGCGGCACACGCCCCGGCCGCCGAAGTTGAAAAAATAAAAGCCAGATCCTCGGACACCGCCGGAAAAATTTCAAGGCTTACGGCCATCCTGGAGGAAATCAGTGATTAAATTTCAGGAATTTCCGCCGGGCGGCTGGACAGCTGATAAGGCGGCTTTATGAACACACGAAGGTTCTGGATACGCAAAGACCGGGAGCAATACCTGCTCAGCGGAGTTATAATCACCTGCGTGATAGGCAGTTTTGTATCCGCGTATTGGCATTTTTCCGACCGCACCCAGGTAAAAAGAGAGATAAGAGTAAAGGCCAGCGCGCCGAAAGAAACAATGAAAAGGCTGAAAGAAGTACAATTTTCCGCGCAAAAGCTGAAGATAGGCAATACCAGTTATTATAAAATCGATTCCGACACCAGGCATGTGATACCGAAACTCGGAGAAGAAGATGGGAATTAGAATTAAGAGCAGGGTTTAGGGGAAAGCGGATAGGGGATTAGGGAAGGAGTTCATTATTTCCACACCCCCTGCCTTGATCCAAGGACATTAAATGAGAGCAAAAATATATTACCCGCTAATACTGGCCGCCGGCCTTGGCCTGGCCTTCCTTTTGGCCGCTCCGGTTTCGGCTATTAACTACACCGACAAGAACGCTCAGAGCTTTGACTATTCCCCCGAAGATAACCAGGCCACACCCGCCATACCGCAGCCTACCGTAACCGAAGAGTATGAAGATGCTGAAATAATTGACGACCCGTTTTACGGGATAGTGGTGGTTTCAAAACAAAGATGGAAAAACTGGGTATTACGCTCCGTGTACCTGCTTTTAATAGACATAGCCCTGATAATGCTTGTTATCTCGCTGCCTAAAAACGACGAATACAACATCGTCATTTCCTATCTGTTTTTGGGAGCGAGTTTTGTGCTGGCTTTCTGGGAATTTCTGTGCGCGGTTTTCCTGTTCCGGCTGAATTCGGCTTCGTGGTTATATATAGCGCCGGCGTCGTTTATTATGGCGGGGGTTTTCTATCTGGTACTTTTAAAAGTCAAAAAATTCGACGTTTCACTTTCCGAGCTGAAAGAATCCTTCCAGCAGATGAGCACTGTCAATAAAGAGGACGCGCGCCTGACTTCGGTGGACGGCACTCCCAGCGACTGGCCGGAAGTGGATTTTATAAAATAGGGCGGCTGAAAAAATCAGCAGCCCTGTGATCGCAGCACAAAAACCGCCATCGGAGATAAAAGACATCTCATCTTAAACTCCCCAAAAAGCATAACTTCAGACACTGCGGGGCTTCCCCGTAAAACAAACGCTCAGCCGGCAAAATGCTAAAATAGTCGTTCATGCTTAAAACTGACGGCCTTGCGCTCTCGCTGAAACGGGTAGATGACGGGATCGGCGGGCTTTTGCGCGGCATCGACCCTTCTGTTTTTGACATAAGCCGGATTCCTTTCAATTTTCTTGGCAAGGCCGCCAGGGCCCGCTTTTCAATCCTGATGGGGGACGCCCTTGGCATCAAACGCCCGCTCTCGGAGCGCGTGGGCATTGCCGCCGAACTTACGCACACGGCCTCTCTTTTGCATGACGACTGCGTAGACAAAGCCTCCACCAGAAGGGGCGTTCCCACGCTTAACGCGTCTTTGGGCGTCAATAAGGCCATACTTGTCGGCGACCTGCTGATAGCCATTGCCTTTGACCGGGCGGCGCAGGCGGCGCCTGGCGCGGCCGAAGAGCTGGTGAACTCCGTACACCGCATGACCGAAGGCGCTCTGCTTGAGGAAAATTCAAAAGGCCTGGGCATGAGCGAGGAAGAAATTTATCGCATTATCGCTTTAAAAACCGGCTCTTTGTTCCGCTGGTGCGCGCTCACCCTGTCCCGCCTTGCAAAAAAGCCGGCCCTGTTCGAGCCCTGCGCCCGTCTTGGGGAGGAAACAGGCGTCTGCTTTCAACTGGTGGACGACGCGCTTGATTTTGAAAGCGAAGCGTCAAACTCCGGCAAGGACAGATTTAAAGATATTTTTGACGGTAAACGCACCCTGCCGCTTATTTTGGCGCTTAAAGATAAAGTTTCCGGACCGGAGCTTGAAAAGCTCATGGCCGCTTTTTCCGCCTCCGGCTCAAGAGATTTGATAAGCGTGATGCGCGCGGCCGACATAGTGGTAAAAAGAGGCTTTGCCAAAGCCGCCCGGGAAAAAGCGCGCGAACGGGCGCGGGCCGCCATCTTTCCGCTGGTAGAGCTGCTGCCGGAAAAAGACCGTGCCGCAGAATTAAAAAATTACATAAACGCGCTGACCGAGAGGACGGCGTAACAAGCCGCAAGTTGCAGGTCACAAGTTACAAGTTAAAGCGCATCTGCCTGTTAATTCGTTTGTGTTTTGTCTGTTTTTTTTATAGATTATATACGCGAGTTTAATGTATACGGAGGAATTGATGAAAATCAGACTTTTAGTTTTGGCCGCTTTGCCGCTTTTAGCGCTTAGTCTTGCTTCTTGCGTCAATAAAAACGTAAAAAACGCCGCCGGCGCCAAAACCGACATGGTTACCGACACTACTACTGCCCCCACTCTTGAGATACAGGAAAGCACCGACACCGCCGGCTACGAGGCGAATATACGCGGCGGGGAATTTGTTTCACAGGAAAACATTGTAACCGTCAATTTTGATCTGGACAGCTACACGCTGTCCGAGGCGTCAAGACAGGCCCTGCAGAAAAACGCCGATATACTGAAGACCCACAAAGACTGGACCGTGATGGTGGAAGGCCATTGCGACCAGCGCGGAACGATCGAATACAATCTGGCGCTTGGCCAGAAAAGGGCCAAAGAGGTGCGCGACTACTACGTCCGCCTTGGCGTTTCCGACAGCGCGCTCGGCACCATTTCCTACGGCAAGGAAAAACCCCTTTGCAGCGAGGAAACTGAAACCTGCTGGCAGCAGAACAGACGCGCTGAGACCAAAGTAAAGGCAAAGTAAAACATGGTAAAACTAAAACACCTGCTTTTGTTTCCGGCGCTGATAGCCGCCGCCGGCTGCGTGGCCACCCAGCATGACATGCTGCAGATGCAGAGCCAGATGGATGACCTGAACACCAATCTTAACAACATGCAAAAAAATCAGGCGGACCTGGCCGTGAAGATGGACAATCTCTCCACAAGCCTGAATGTGTTCTCGGAAAGCCTGAAAGACATCACCTCGCGCATGGAAAAACTTTCCTCGCGCCTTGATGAAGTGGACTCGGGCATGAACAAGCGAGTGAACGCCATAGGGCAGACCATAAAAAAACAGCAGGAAGAGGTGGAAACCGCCCTGCTTCCCGCCAAAATATATAACGACGCGTACTCCGCTTTCCTCAACAATAACTTTGACGCCTCCGTCAGCGGCTTTAAGAATTATCTCTCCCGCTTCCCCGCGGGCGATATGGCGGAAGGCGCTTATTATTACCTGGGGGAATCGCTATACCTCAAGGGACACTGGAAAGAGGCGGCCATGTCCTACGGCACCACTCTTGAGAAATATCCCAAATCACAGCGCGTGCCGGTAGTCCGGCTTAAATACGCGCTTTCCATATTGAAACTGCCGGAAGATAAAAAAGGCGAGGCCATCAGTTACCTGCAATCCATAGAAACGGATTTTCCAAAATCAGCCGAGGCTAAAACAGCAAGAGAGTATCTTTTAAAGCTTAACCCCGCCAAGGCCGACGCGCACAAGGCAAAACCCGCGCACCATTAATATCCGTGGAACAGTGAGCAGTGAGCAACGAACAGCAAATAGCGAACAGTGATTTCAAGGAAATCCTTAAGCCCGTTGCGTTTTTTTGGTTTTCAACAAAGCGCTGAAGTCTCCGGAATCATACAACGCTCCAGTTCCGATTTCAGCGCTTCAGAACTTCCAGCTCTTCAGCGCTATTTAAGAAATCCATGAAAAAATCGGTCATTCTGGCGATATTTCTGCTTTTCCGCGCGGGAGCCGCCCGCGCGGAGACGGAAGTTTATATAGGCGTGGAAAACCAGAGAGAAGTCCCCAAAACCGCGCTTGCACTGGCCTCTTTTTTACCCTCGCGCTTAGACTCGCCTGAGGACCTGAAGCTGGCTGAAACTTTCCGCGATATAGTGCGTTCGGATCTGCTTTACTCCAGATATTTCGATTTAAAAGAAGAACCGTTGAATACCGTCAATTTAAGTTCCGGTCCTGAAGCCATGGCATTTTGGAAAAACCTGGCGGGACATCTTATTACGGCCAAAGCTTCGGACCTGGGAAAAGTATGGACATTCTCAGGAAGGATTTATGACCTGGAAACCGGCAAGGTACTGCTTGACAAGTATTATCAGGGCGAGCCGCGCGCCCTCAGACGCGCGGCGCATCTTTTCGCGGACGACGCTGTGCTGCGTCTGACCGGGCGCAGGGGCATCGCCCATTCAAAGCTCGCCTTCGCGAATAACACCACCGGCAACAAGGAAATTTACTCCATTGACTACGACGGTGAAAACCTCATCCGGCTCACCCACGACAAATCAATAGCCCTTTTGCCGCGCTGGTCACAGGACGCTTCGCGCATTTATTACACCACTTACCGTTACAACAACCCCGACATGTTCGAAATTGACATGAAAGCCGGCAAGATCCGACCCTTCACCACCTTTCAGGGCCTCAATATTCCCGGCGGCATCTCGCCCGACGGAATGACCATGGTAATGACTTTGTCGCGGGGCGACGACCCCAATATCTACGCTCTTGACGTGGTTACTAAAGCGCTGAAAAAACTCCTGACCAATTTCGCGGTAAGTTCCTCGCCCACCTATTCTCCCGACGGCAAACAGATAGCCTTTATTTCGAACCGCTCCGGCAACCCGCAGGTGCATGTGCTTGAAACGGATTCCGGCAAAATACGCCGCCTGACCCGCCTGAACTGGTGTGATTCGCCCTCATGGTCCCCCGCGGGCGACTGGATAGTGTTTTCCGGGCGCGAAACCCCCCAGGAGAACATGAATATTTTTCTGACCGACCTCACGGGCGGCCAAATACGGCGCCTCACAAATAAAGCGGGGAACAATGAAGACCCCTCCTGGTCACCCGATGGCCGTTTTATAGCTTTTACCTCAACAAGACGCGGCCGCAGAGAAATTTTCATAATGGATTCCGACGGCAGCGCCCCGCATCCCCTTACCGAACTTGAAGGTAATTCCTATACCCCTAACTGGGGGCCGTAGTTTCTGGATTTAATAATTATTTATTTAAAGGAGCCAGCAGGTTCCCTGGGCGCTCCGAGACCGGGTTTTGGGGAAGAAGCCCGTGGTCTTCCGCCGGCGTGCGAACTCGCCTCGCACACAGTGCGAGGCTCAGACATTCACCGCCGTCGCTAATGATAGCGATACGCTCCAGACCACGGACTTAAAACCCTCGAATGGAGCGCCCAGGGAACCTGCTGGCTCCTTTGTGATATTTATTATAAACCGTGAAAAACTTTAAAATATTATAACAACCCCGCCCTTTTATGATACAGCCGAATTACCCGCCCACAAGATCGCAACCAAGCTTGTAAAAATTTAAGCCATGGCCCTGATTTGGGGTATAATATCCAAAGTAATTAGGGGCGTCAGCCAATAAATAATTAAAATATGCGAGACATGATTACTATCTTAAAGCTGCTAGATGACAATTTCTTTCACCAATTTGAGAAATATGCTGACAACAACTCAGTATTGGATATTTTTCAAGATCTTATTAATGAGAATGCTTTTTCAAGAATTATTGCGTATTTTTTAAATAGCGGTGAGTCACATGGTTTAGGGGATTATTTTCTTAAACAATTTCTTTTGATTTTCAAGAAGGATGTTAAATCTTGTGACTCACTTGAGTCCAACACTTCTTCTCCTTGGAAAACACATGAGAATAAATTCCTTGATATATTAGTTACAGTTAAAGATTCTCAGAGCAAGGGGGCGAGCAAAACAATATTGGCTTTAGGAATAGAAAATAAAGTTTTTGCAAAAGAAAGAGATGCTCAATTATCCGACTATCAGAAAGCTCTCATACATTCTTTTCCGAAATCACCCAAATTATTGGTCTTCCTTAATCCATTGGGAAAAGCTCCAAAAACCGCAAGCGATAAATTAGCATCTAACTGTCTGGTTCGTGCACTATCTTATAAAGAATTACTCCCCGTTGCGTTACACTCTCAAGCAAGGTGCCAGAACGCAGATGCGAAAATGTTACTCAAAGCGTTTCCGATTTATATTGAAAAGCATATTTTAGAGTGCACAAACGGAGGGACTGTGAAAAGTTCTATAAAAACAAAGATTTCCAGTAGTCCGAGAAGACAAAATGCTTTAGAACTGATTAGGAAAAATATTTTTTTACCAAATTTGAGAAATTTAATCTACGAGTATTTGGTGCGAGAATTAAAGACTGAATATCCAAGCGCATATATTGCATGGCATCATCCTAGGGCAACACCATATCCCCGAGAATTCAACATTTCACTTCAAGGCTTGTATCAAGATGATTTTGAGGTTTATTACCAGTTACATTCGGATGATAACTCAGCCACTTTTACTATTAGACTAATGGCATGGTGTGGTAAAAAGGATGGTTCTGGTCAGTCGCCTAAATATGTCGAATACGCGGAAAATATGCGAAAGGCTGTCAAATCAAAATTGCCGAAACTCGAAGGCACCATGAAGCAATGGCCTTGTTGGAGGTGTATCTGGGCAGGTCCTGAGTATAAGATTGCTGATAGTGACATTACAAATGTGGAATCCGAGGGACTTAAAAAATTTGTGCTCGATGTAATCGATAATACCTACAAACCTGTTGTTTCATATCTTCACAAACATAAAATATAATTTCGGGTGCAGAAAGAACTCAGGCTACTTTTTTAATAAAAGTAGCCTGAGTTTTTTATAGGCTTGGCTGCGACCTTGGGGGTGGGATAGGATTCACCATCAGGGTGGGGTTATTTATATAAAGTAAGGAAGGAAAATTTTGGGAGTGGAACCGGCGGGTTTGGCATCCCGCTCCCTTAGCGGATGGGGGGCCCCGTTTCGGGGGGAAACCACGGGAGGGGTTCCTGCGGGAGCGGGATGCCAAACCCGCTGGTCGCCACGACTTTGCAAACCTGCAAAAAAATTCCAGTGAACCGATTTAACCGCGCATGAAGCGGCTACCGGTTTTTACTGAGCAGATATTAAAATGATACGGAAGGTTTATTTTCCGAACAGACCGCGGATGGAGGTGATGATGGAACCCAGGATGCCGGGCCTTTCCTGGGCGCGCGATTTCGGGCGGACAAATTTCTGCTCTCGGAGTATCCTGGCCACGTCGCCTTCAAGGTAATCAAAAAAATCCTCTCCGAGACGCTTCCTGCGCTCCGAAAGAAGCCCGGAAGCCGGCGCATTCTCCGTCACGAAATACTCGCAGCCGCAAAAGGCCTGTATGTAAGGATTTTCCTTGAACTCGTTGACGGCCTCGTCGTCCGACAGGTTCTTGAGTTGTTTAAGAATGAGAAGTCCGCAAACGAGCCGCGAATCTTTGGCGGGGCGGCCTGTCTCTGAAAAATAGCGTCCGTAGAGCTCATCAAGACGCTCCCACGGGATGATCGAAGCCAGCTTCAGCCAGCGGTTGGAAGAATCAAGCTTGACGCCCAGATGGAAAAAGTCCGGGAAAAGTTTGGGGGTGTTGCTGTCTTTAGGGATGTACATATCGGATGCCTTATTTAAATAACTATCATTACTTGCCATATGCTTGAAGCCGTATGCCATATGCTTTTATAAGGACCTCCCGAAGCTTATGGCATATGGCTTATGGCCTACGGCATTTTTACTTTTCAGGCTTGAAGCACTTTCTGCAGCGGGCTTCGTATTTGTCTCCCGAACCCACCTCTATCCTGCGGCCGCTGTCGCTTAAACGCTGGCTGAAATGTGCGGGGTTGCCGCAAACCATGCAGATCGCCAGGTTCTTGGTCACGAACTCCGACACGGCCATAAGCCTTGCCATGTTTAAAAACGCCGAGCCGCGGTAGTCCTGGTCCAGGCCCGCCACTATCACGCGCTTACCAGAATCCGCGAGCTTCTGGCAGACTTCCACTATTTCTTCCCCGAAAAAGTGCGCCTCATCTATACCCACCACCTGCGTGTCCGGAGCTATTTCTTTAAGGATCTCCTTAGCGGTTTTTACGGGCTTAGCCGCCAGCATAGTCTTGTCGTGCGACACCAAATGCTCCTTGGAGTAGCGCGTATCCAGATGAGAATTAAAAACCTGCACCTTCTGCCGGGCGATGTTCGCCAGTTTAAGGCGCCGTATCAGTTCCTGGGTCTTGCCGGAAAACATGCTGCCGCAGACCACTTCGATCCAACCGGACCCCGACGAAACATTAAAGATCATTGTTTATCTCCGTTGAACTTTTTAAAAAAATAATCCCAGGTAAGCTTGATGCCCTCCGGGAACATCACCAGCGGCTTAAAGCCCAGCTCCCTGCGGGCGCGGGTAATATCCGCGTAAGTCTTACGGATATCGCCGCGGCGCTTCGGCAGAAAAACCTTTTCTATTTTCCGGTCAAGAATACGCTCAAGTTCCCTGACAATATCCAGAAGCGAGATGTTTGACCCGGTGGCTACATTATACACCTTGCCGGAAACCCCTGGCGCCAGGGCCGCGCGTATATTACCGTCCACCACATTGCTGACAAAGGTGAAATCGCGGGACTGCCTGCCGTCCCAGTGCACCTCAAGGGGACGGCCCTGCGCTGCCAGCTCCATGAACTTCGGAATGACAGCCGAGTAAACGGATTCCGGATTCTGCCTTGGTCCGAACACGTTGAAATAGCGCAGCGCCACGGTTTCAAGCCCGTAAGTTTTCGCGAACACGTGGCAATAATGCTCCCCGGCCAGTTTGCTCACCGCGTAAGGCGATACCGGCGCGGTCGGCAAACTTTCCTTCTGCGGGAACACGCGGCATTCCCCGTAAGCGGAACTTGTGGCCGCATACACAAAACGTCTCACCCCCGCTTTTTTTGCCGCCATTAAAGCGTTAAGCGTGCCGGTGGCGTTATTATCGTTAGCGGCGCGGGGATTGTCAACGGACTTGGGCACGGAACGGAAAGCCGCCTGATGCAGAACATAAGTAACACCCTTCATGGCGCGGACAAGGTCCGGGGGCTGTCGCAAATCGCCTTTTACCAGTTCAAATTTACCGGCAAAAGGTTCCAGGTTCTCTTTCCTGCCGGTGGAGAAATTATCAAAAACACGCACCCGCTCCCCTCTTTTTATAAGTTCTTCCGTTATGTTGGAGCCTATGAAACCCGCCCCGCCGGTAACCAGCCAAAGCCGTTTTTTCATGTTTAAATTTTCTCCTGAAATCTATTTTATCATTTTACGAAACTCAAGCGAATAGCGAATAGGGGTGGAAACACGGATTTTGATGTTTTTTTGTTTTTCTTAACCTTCTTCCCCTGCTTCGCTGTTCGCTATTCTCTAACCCCTAGTCCCGGACCTCCCCCTCTTTCCGCCAGGGATGCCAGAATTTCCTGGAATCAGCGTCCAAGTCGTCTTTCGCCGCGTGATCGTTCATTTTCAAACTGATAAGGAAATAAAACTCTTTAGCCCCCGTGCGGGTGCGGACTTCCCACTTTGTCCTGAAATCGTGAAAATCCTTGTAAACTATCAGGCTCTTTTCAAAAAAAATAAATTCCGAAAACCTTATAAAACCGGCGGGCACGGTTTTGAAGCGCAAAACGCCCTCAACGCGCCAGGAGGAGTCCGGGCGCGGTTTAAAACCGAACGTCTGGTTGAGAATGTAGACGCTGGGGTCAGAGTTATAATTTGCAAGGCCGGAATGCGAGTAGTTTTTTTCGTCGCCCACGTTAATCTGGGCGATAAAACTGCGGTTGCCATTCCCGAAAATGTAAGAATCCTCAAGATATATATCCAGCCCCTGGCGCGGCGAGTAATATAATTCGGAGATAAGCGGGGACAGGCGCTGGGAAAAAACGGAATGCGAGGAATCCCGAAGATCGTAGGAAGTCTGGGACTTAAAGTAAATGTCTCTGCGCGGCATTATAAAAAGTTCCGGGGATATTGACTTGATCTCCTCCCCCTTGTCGGCCGCCTTTGAGTCCGGCCCAAGGCGGTTAACTTTCATGCGGCGCAGGTATGAATATTTAAAATCGAACGCGCCCCAAAGACTGTCGTAGCGCAGATTGACATTGGAGCCGTAGCGGCCTATCCACTGATCAGCCATAACGGCGGACGTGGCGATAAAAAGCGACTGATCGTAAAAAACCGAAGGCGAGAGTATAATATGTTTGCTGAACGGCACCGGTTTTGACATCGTCCAGACGCCGCGGCCCCTGCGCTGGTATTGGTTTGTTCCGGTATCCAGCGCGTTTTCAAAATCCCCTGTGAAGGAATTTAAAACCGGCAGAGGGCCGACCTTAAAAGGCACGGTATTAAAATCAAGCCTCGGCGCAGATTCGGAATCCTTGATAAAGCTCTTTAAGTCCGCGCTCCGTACATAGTGCTCGGAAATGCTGAGGCGCGTCAGCGTGTAATTTGACTGCCGGGTAAAGGCAAGGCTCGCCTGTTTGTCGGGACTTACGGCAAAGGGGTTGTTGCGGAAAAAATCATTGTTAAAGTCCGGGTCTGAGAGCAGGCGAAAGGATGACTGGCTGTAATAGCGGGCGGGGTCGCTTTCGCTGAAACGGTTAAAGCTGTGCCAGTAGCCGCCGCTGGCGCCCCAGCGGTCGAGTTTCGAGCCCGTCTCCCTTATGCGGTAAACGGACAGGTTTGAGATGTTTTTCTCCGGCTTCCGGTAATCCGCCTCGCCGCCGGTGCCAAAACCCTTCTTGGCGAAATAATCCAAAAAAAGCCTGCCGCTGAGGTTCGGGTTGAACTTGTAGACAAAGGTCGACTTGACATAAACGCCGTTCCTCTCGTCATAGCCTGGGCGGAAATTCCCCGCAAAAGGCGTACCGCTGCTGCCAAAAGGCCGGTAAAGCACCGGAAAATAAAAAATCGGCACCCTGCCAAGAAAAAACACGGTATTGTAAGCCAGAAAATACCTGTTTGGCACCAGGTAAATGCGGCTGGCCCTTATGCGGTAATGCGGCGGCTCTTCGTCACAACTGGTAAGGCTGGCCTTCCTGTAAAGGTAGCGGCGCTCATTGAACTCTATGCGGCTGCCGCGGAAAATAAAATTTTTATACGCGAGACGCCCGTCCGTCACAAAGCCGGAATCCGCTCCGTAATCGAACACACCGCTTTTGCCGTAAATTGTGCCTGTGTCGTCGTCCATCACAAAATCACCGGGGGAAACGGCCGTACGGCTTGCCATATTAACGCTCATCTCCACGGCGCGCATTATTTTCAGCGTCTTGCCCTCAGATGAAATTTCTTTCAGGCTCGCGTTGCCTTTCAGGTTTATAACCCTGGTGTATTCGTTAAATTGCCCCTCATCGGCCGAAAAATCCATATGGTGCGTGCCGGTGGAGGAAGGCAAATCATAAGCCCCCGCCAGAGGCGGGCATACATAAAGTACAAGCGTCAAAAAAACTATTTTCATTTAACAATCATTGCCAGCGAATAGGGGTTAGCGAATAGCTTATAGAAACAGATAAATCATAAAGGTCCGTATTTCCAATACTTGCGTAGGTGCCGTATCAAGGGCTATGCCCAGCAAACGGCCTTCCCTATTTCGCTATTCACTATTCGCTATGCCCTGCCGTTCTCCGCTTTCTCAAGCCCGAACAAGGCCGCGCCGTAAGCGCCCAGGTCGGCATTTTTGGCGATCTTTACTTTCACCGTTTTAAATGGCGTCTTTATCTGCTGGGCGCGAAAAACCTCTTTAAGCGCCGGCATGAAATGCCTGGCCGCCCTGGACACCCCCCCCGTAAGCACCACGCAATCGGGGTTGAGCAGAAGCAGCATGCCCGCTAACCCCCGGCCCAGCGAGCCGCCCATCTCAGCCCAAATATCCACCGCTGTTTTATGGCCGGCGTCGGCCGCTTTTGTAAGGCAGATCGTGTTCAGTTTCTCCCGGCCGGGAGCGCTATATTTTTTAACAAAAGCCTCGGCATCCGGAATGCGCGCCCTTGCCTCGCGCAACAGGGCGTAACTGCCGCAATAGGCTTCAAGGCAGCCGCGCCCGCCGCAATGGCATTGTCGCCCTCCGGGGACTATTTTCACATGTCCCGCTTCTCCTGCCGAGCCGGTGGCGCCGTGGTAAAGCCCGCCGTTCACTATAAGCCCCGCACCTATGCCGGTGCCCAGTGTTATAGCCAGAACATTACCCGGCCCGCGGCCTAGTTCCAGCACATACGCTCCCCAGGCCGCCATATTGGCGTCGTTTTCCACAAAACAACAGAGACCCGTCATCTTTTTTATGGGAGCGGCCACCTCCATCCGGCTCCAGCCTAAATTAGGCGAAAAACGCAGCAGGCCCTTTTCCGGGTCCACATCGCCCGCTATACCGACGCCCGCGGAAACAAGTTTCTTTCCGTAAGAGTTTTTGAAAGCTTTTAATACTCCGCAAAGCCGGTTCATGAAACTGGAGGGACCAGCTCCCGGGTCGGTGTGGAACCGCTCTTCCCGAAAGAACCTGCCGGTTCTATCTAAAACCGTGAGTTTGGTGTTGGTACCGCCGATATCTATTCCTATGCCAAGCATAAATACCTCTCGATTATAGGGGCTGGAGGTTAGTGGTTAGAGTTTAGGGAAGGAGTTCCTGATTTCTGAACCCTCGCCGCTAGCCCCTAGCCGCTAACCCCTGCCTTTAATATTTTCAGCGCGGCTCCAGCCAGGTAGAACGACCCCAGTACCGCCGCCGTTCCGCTTTTTGACGCCGACAATAAAGCCGCCTCCGCGTTTTCCTGGACCTCGATCGAGGCGTCGGGCCTTAAACGGGAAAAAATATCGGCCAGCGCGCAGGGATCGACCGCGCGCGAAGAAGCGGGCCTTGTAAAAATAATTTTTGCCGCGTGCGGCGCGATAATCTCAAGTATGCGTATGTAATCCTTGTCTTCAAGCATGCCCATTACGAATGCGGCGTTGCCCCCGGCAAAAGGCGAAACCTCCCAGGTACGCACGAAAGCCGCGGCCGCCTCCGGGTTATGCGCCCCGTCAACCACGAACACCGCGCCTCCGAATGCGGGCCCGCTTTTAAACACCTGAAACCGGCCGGGCCAGCGCGCCTTTTCAAAACCGGCTGCCGTGTGCGTTTTCTTCAGGGGCCAGCCGAGACCTGAGAGTATTTCACACCCTTCGTAAACCAGTGTGGCGTTTGAATTCTGGCGCTCGCCCAAAATGCCGAAGGGATAAAGCTCGCCTGTTTTTTTATGGCAGAGCGTCATGGAGCCGCTCTTCCAATTATAGGCCTTTATTTCAAATTCCGGGGCGAAAAAGTGCAGAGGCGAATTTTTAAGCTCAGCTTCTTCCATTATAGGCGCCATAGCTTCAGCGCTCAAAACCGGAGCCAGACATGGAACACCCCGCTTTATAATGCCCGCTTTCTGAGAAGCCACCAAACCTAAAGTATCACCCAGATATTTTTTATGGTCCAGTTCAACCGAGGTTATAACGCAAAGCTCCGGTTTCTTTATGACATTGGTGGTGTCAAAACGCCCGCCTATCCCCACTTCTATAATGGCAATATCGGTTTTATTCCTTTCAAAGTACAGGAAAGCCATGCAGGTTAAAATTTCAAAAAAGCCAAGTTCGGGACCGGCTGCGTAAACCTCTTCAAAAAGCGCGGCGAAATCAGCGCGGCTTATTTCGGCGCCGCCCTCCTGTATCCGCTCGGTAAGGTCGATCAGGTGTGGTGAAATAAATAAGCCTGTTTTTAACCCCGCCGAACGGAGGGCGGCTTCAAAAAGCGCGCACACCGAACCCTTGCCGTTGGTGCCGGTAACATGAATGGACTTTATTTTATCCTGCGGGTTGCCAAACCGCTCAAGGCAAGCCAGTGCGGCCATAAAGTTGTCTTTTTTAACAACGCCCTGTCTTCCCAATAAAAGTTTTTCAGATTCTTCAAAAGAAATCATAAGTTAGGGGTTAGAGGATAGCGCATAGGGGTCAGGGAAGGAGTTCTTTATTCCACCACTAACCTCTCGCCTCTATACGCTAGCCACTGCCGTTAGCTTTTCACTCTCTCTATATCCGCTCCAAGGCGCCGCAGCTTATCTTCGAACCGCTCATAACCGCGGTCTATGTGATACACCCGGCGCACCAGCGTTTTGCCTTTCGCCGCCAGCGCCGCAACCACCAGAGCCGCGCCCGCGCGCAAATCCGAAGCCATTACCGGCGCGCCTAAAAGGGCGTCCACTCCCCGTATATGCGCCTTCTTGTCCAGCACTGAGATGTCGGCTCCCATGCGGCAAAATTCCGCAGCATGTATGAAGCGATTTTCAAAAATACGTTCATTAACGGAACATACGCCGCGTGCCCTGACCATGAAGGCCATCCAGGGGGCCTGAAGGTCGGTCGGAAAGCCGGGGTAAGGTCTGGTCAGGACATTGACCGGCCTGGGTCTTCCGCCGCCGGAATTTATTTCAACCGCGTCTTTAAAAACCGACACCTTAACCCCGGCCAGACGCAAATGTCTGGTAAGCGTGTCCACGGTTTTTGGCGCGGCCCCGGACAAACGCACCCGGCCGCCGGCCGCGGCGCAGGCAAGCATGAAAGTTCCGGTTTCAATGCGGTCAGGCATCACGGAATGTTTAAGGCCTTTAAGGCGCTCCGCGCCGATTATCTCGATGCGGGCCGTGCCCTCCCCCTTTATTCTGGCTCCCATTTTTTTAAGCGCGGCGGCCAGATCCGCTATCTCGGGCTCCCGTGCGCAATTCTCGAGCAGGGTACGGCCCTCTATAAGAGAGGCGCACATCATCAGGTTCTCGGTTGCGCCAACGCTTGGGAACCGGAATTTAACGCGCGCCGCCTTCAGTTTTTTGGCGGCGAGCACCACATCGCCCTTCTCGTATGTTACGGATGCCCCCAGCTTTTTGAACGCCTCCAAATGTATATCTATGGGCCGCAGCCCTATGGAGCAGCCGCCAGGCAGCGAGAAACGCGCTTTTTTAAACCGCGCGAGCAGCGGGCCGGCAACCAGCATGGAAGCGCGCATTTTACGCACCAGGTCGTAGGGGGCGTGAAGCTTCAGCGGGACGCGTTCCTCGGCCACAAAATCGCCATACCCGTAAAAGCAGTTCTTGCCCAGGTAATTGAGCAGTTCAAAGGTGGAACGGATGTCCCTGAGTTCGGGCACATTTTTTATTTCGCATCTTTCTCTGGTAAGCAGCGTGGCCGCCAGTATCGGCAGGGCGGCGTTTTTTGAACCGCTGATCCTAACTTCACCGTGAAGCTGTTTACCGCCGTGAATTATAAAATTATCCATAGTAGTTAAATGCAGGGGCGAGGGGCTAGAGACTAGCGGAGAAGGTACTGAATCAAGGAACTCCTTCCCTATCCGCTCTGCGCTATCCCCTATTCGCTATTCCCTCATCCTCCCGTAAATAAAACGTTCTTTTCCATTAATATCTTTCAGAGCGCGACTTTCGCTCCAAAACCGGCCCGAAAAAAGCCCGGCCAGGTCTTTCCACTGCCCGGCCCCGGTTTCAATAAAAAGCTCCCCGCCTTTTTCAAGCGAGCGCGGGGCTTCCTTTATGAGCCGGCGCGCTATTTTCAGGCCGTCGGGGCCGCCATCAAGGGCAAGTTTCGGCTCAAAGAGCACCTCCACCTGCAGACCGGCCACCGCCCCGGTTGGGATATAGGGAGGGTTTGAAACTATCACTTTATATCTGCCCGGCACTGCGCCAAGACTGTCCGCTTTCAAAAACCTCACCCTGTCGGCAAGGCGAAGCAGGCGGGCGTTTTCCCGCGCGCGTTTAAGCGCGCGCGCGGAAATGTCCACCGCCGTAACTTTAAGGGCCGGAAAACGCGCCGCAAGCGCCAGCGCTATGGCGCCCGAGCCGG
Source organism: Elusimicrobiota bacterium (assembly GCA_026388155.1). Taxonomy (NCBI): domain Bacteria; kingdom Pseudomonadati; phylum Elusimicrobiota; species Elusimicrobiota bacterium. The sequence goes on along the minus strand of JAPLKI010000010.1, from coordinate 290,477 downwards.
TGCCGAAATCAAGCAGAGTGACCCCGCCACCTGCAATCCTCTGGAGGTGCCGTCCCAAAGGCCTCTGGCCCGCAAAACGGCCTTGCCCCGCTCTTTTGGATTTACGTTGGGACCAAAAGGGCGGGGCTTGCCCGACTTTGGCGGGGCCTGCCGGTCCCGAAACGGATGATGGGGTAATAACCTTGCCCTGTAAGCCCGCGGCAGGCGCCATAAGCGGGCCCCAGCGTTTTTTCAGCCCGGTACAAACCAGTTCTACCAGTTCCTCCGTTTCAGGCCGCGGCACCAGCACGGCTTTATCCACTTTAAGCCTCAGCCCGCAGAAATTCTGCTCGCCCAATATGTAGGCAAGCGGCCATCCGCTTATTTTCAGCTCCAGATTTTTTTTAAAAACACTTTCCGCCGCGGCCGGAACTTCCCTTTCGCGCCGTGCCAAAAGCTCCAAACGTCCAATGCCAAGGGCCGAGGCCAGAAGCCATTGGGCGTTAAGGTCCGCCTCCTCTATGCCGTTTTTCGTGAGGCGCGCAACGGCCTCTTTCAGCAAGCTGTCAGCCTGTGGACGCGCAATGCCGGGACCTGGAACCATCAGAGGACCCCGCTTTCTTCAGCACCGCGTTTCGTTGACATATCCAGTCTTATTTCCTCCAGCATTGCCCTGATATTGCCGTCCAGAAGTTCATCGATATTATGCCAGGATAGCTGCACGCGGTGGTCGGTCACACGGCTTTGGGGGAAATTATAGGTGCGTATTTTTTCCGAACGGTCTCCAGTGCCCACCTGCTTTTTTCGTTCCCCCGCCTGCGACTGAGCCTGCGATTCCTCGGAAAAGCGCGCGAGCTTGGCCGCCATGAGCTGCATAGCTTTCTCGCGGTTCTGGCCCTGCGAGCGTTCCTGCTGGCACTGCGTGATCGTACCGGTTGGCAGATGCGTCAGACGCACGGCTGTTTCCACCTTATTAACATTCTGCCCGCCGGCCCCGCCGGAGCGATAGGTGTCCATTTTCAGATCTTTCGGATCTATCTTTATTTCCACTACGTCTATTTCAGGCATCAGGGCCACGGTAACGGTAGATGTATGCACCCGGCCCGAAGCCTCGGTCTGCGGGACCCTTTGCACGCGGTGCACGCCGCCCTCGTACTTGAGCCAGGAATACACTTCCTGACCCGAGATATAGAGGACAGCGTTTTTTATGCCCTTAAGGCCGGTATAGTTCAAATCCCTTATTTCCACCCGCCAGCCCATGGCCTGCGCGAATTTAGTGTACATCCGCAGCATGTCGGAAGCGAAAAGCGCCGATTCGTCGCCTCCAACTCCGGCCCTTATTTCAAGAAAAATATTTTTTGAATCCGCGGGGTCCGGCGGGAGTATAAGAAGCTTCAGTTTTTTTTCAAGCCCGGCCAACCGGGTTTTAAGCGTTTCATATTCCGCGATCGCCATGGCCGCCAGCTCCGGATCGTGCTCGGAAATCATCTTGCGGGCGCCTTCCGTCTCTTCACGCGCTTTTTCAAGCTCCTCTGAAGTTTTAAGCACGCTGTCAAGATAGGAATGCCGTCTGGACAGAGCCTCAATATCTTTCGGGGCAAGCCCGCCCGAGGCCAGCCTGTCCTCCACCTGCGAAAATTCTTCTTTTATTTTTTTAAGCTCTTCTTCTTTCATGTTGTAAATAAAAAACAGGCGCTTCAAAATATGAACACGCCTGCCTTAAATATAAAAACAGCTACTTGGTCTCCGGTTTCGCCTCCGCTTTAGGGGCTTTTTCAGTTTTAGCCTCTGTTTTCTTGGGGGCGGAGGAGAGCACTTTTTTAGCTTTACTGTTATGCTTGGGCGACACGGAAGCCTTTATAACCTTTCTGGGCTTGCGCACCACCATTTTCCCGTCGGAAGCGGCAAACTTTTTCTTAAATTTCTCAACGCGGCCGGCCGTGTCGAGCAGTTTCTGCTTGCCGGTATAAAAAGGATGGCAGGCCGAGCATATCTCGACTTTGATGGCCGGTTTGATAGAGCGGGTCTGAAAAGTATTGCCGCATACGCAGGTAACTTCGCAAATGCTGTATTTAGGGTGGATATCGGTTTTCATGAGTTTTTTCCTTAAAAATTAAAATTACACCGTTATAGATTATACCATATTGACGGGACAGGAAAAGGCTGAAGGCTGAGGGGGCACATTCAAGGTGCTAGTGCAACAAGGTTAGTAAGGATACCGTTGTGTCGTGGGAATAATTGGAGGGGGTGACGGCGGGTTTGCCCGCTGCGCCCCAGTAGCGGAGAGGAGGCTCCACCCCTCAATACGGGGTGGAGGGGGACCACGGGAGGGTCCCCCCACGGGTCTGGGGCGAAGGGCAATCCGCCGGCAGGACCCCCGAACTTGCAGCCACGACACATATAAATTCCACCGCTTGTTGCACTAGCGATTTGAACTCGTGGGGCTGCTGGCTGAAGGAAAAGATGGGATATTTTTTATTTCCCTGCCTTTTTAAATAAGCCTCTCCCTCTTGCTTCAGCCTGACGCCTATTCGGTTCCCTCTTACGATCTTGTGCGCCGGCCACCGCTAGCCCGAATCCTGCAGTCAGGATTCGCCCGGAGGGCAGCTCTTTTGCCTATAATTCAGCAAATTATTGGGCAAAAGGGCCGGGTTGCCCCGCCCTTTTACGCTCATGAGCGAGTTTTGAGCGCATTTTTTTGTGCGCGCCGCGCCGAGTGCACATTCACCTGCCTGCCGCCGGAAAAGGGCGGCCCTTTGGGGCGAAAGTTGCAGTCAACTGCAACTTTCGGGCTAGTTTCTGCCGATTTTGGACATCGGGTTTATGGATCTGCCTGAAGGAGTGATTATTTCAAAATGCAGATGCGGCCCCGTGGACTGTCCGGTGGAACCCACTTTGCCTAGCATATTTTTTGATTTCTGCACGGTCTCGCCCACGCGCACTTCCACCTTTGAAAGATGGCCGTAGCGCGCCACAGAGCCGTCTTTGTGGCGCACCTCCACAGTATTACCGTATCCCCCCTTCCAGCCCGCGAAAGCCACGGTTCCGGAACGCGAGGGATAGACCGGAGTGCCAAGCGGCATGGGAATATCGCAGCCATCGTGGAAAATGCGGCGGTGCAGTATGGGGTGATAGCGGTAGCCGAAAGACGAACTGATGCGGATATGGCCGCCGTTAAAGGGCAGGCGGTAGGTATCCAGGTTTAAATAAACCGAAGCCAAAAAAATCCTGTCGCCTTTTTTAAATTTGTAGTTGCCGAGCATGGCCGAGGGCGGCAGGTCGTTATCCTTTATTATCAATTCTTTGAAAGTTTTAAAGTCGCCGGCTTTGGGCTTGAAACGCGCGGCCAGGCCATTTAGGGTTTCTCCTCCGCCTGTAACCTCGTAAAGGAGGCCGCGGCCGTTATATACGCGCATATAGCCGCCGCGAGAGAGGAAAATAAATTCGTTGTTATTGGTGCTTTGAAGCGAGCGCACATCGGTGTTGTAACGCGCGGCAAGCGCCCTTATGTTTTCGCCATTGCCCACCTTGTGGCGGGCGTGAATAAGGCGCGGCACTTTTTGAAAAACCTCAGGAGGGGGCTCCGCAGGACCGGGCGGGGTGAGAACTGAAAATCTGTCGTAATCGCCCGGCGTCATGGTCCCGATACCGAAAGCGTAAACGCTTAAGGCCAGACAGACGCCGATGAGCAGATAGCTTTTTTTCAGGCGCATTCGTTACTACTCCAATTATATGGAATTCAGGGGTCAGAATTCAGAATCCTGGCTGCTGGATTCTGACTGCCTGAGTAGTTACGCTTTACCGGTTAATCATCTCCATTGACTTCAAAAAATCCTTGTTGGATTTGGTGGCCGAAAGCTTGGTTAAAAGCAGTTCCATAGCGTCGACGGGCGAAAGCGGCGCCAGAACCTTGCGCAGTATCCACACTTTGTTAAGCTCGTCTTCGGTCATCAGCAGCTCTTCCTTGCGGGTGGAGGTGCGGTTTATATCTATGGCCGGGAAAATACGCCTGTCGGAAAGTTTACGATCAAGGTAGATTTCGCAATTGCCGGTGCCCTTGAATTCCTCAAAAATGACATCGTCCATGCGGCTGCCGGTTTCCACGAGAGCCGTGGCGATAATGGTAAGAGAACCGCCCTCCTCAAGTTTTCTGGCCGCGCCGAAAAAGCGCTTGGGCCGCTGCAGAGAAGTGGATTCAAGGCCGCCGGAGAGCACTCTGCCGCTTGAGGGAGAGATGGTGTTGTAGGCGCGCGCGAGCCTGGTGACAGAGTCAAGAAGTATCACCACATCTTTCTTATGTTCGGTCAGGCGCTTGGCCTTTTCAAGAACGATCTCGGCCACCTGCACATGCCGGTCGGCCGGCTCGTCAAAAGTGGAGGCGATCACCTCGCCCTTCACCGAACGCTTCATATCCGTAACCTCTTCCGGTCGCTCATCGATCAAGAGCACAAGCAGTTCTATTTCCGGGTGGCTTGTGGTAAGCGAGTTTGCGATGCGCTGAAGTATCATGGTTTTTCCGGTTTTGGGCGCCGCCACGATAAGCGCCCGCTGGCCTTTGCCTATGGGAGCGATCAGGTCTATCACCCTTGAAGTCAGGTCGGTTTTTGAGTTTTCAAGTATGAAGCGCGAGTTGGGGTGCAGCGGAGTGAGATTATCAAAAAGCGAGCGGTGCCCTATTTTTTCTATCTCAATGCCGTTTACTGTTTTCACCTGCAGAAGGGCGAAAAAGCGTTCCCCCTCCTTGGGCGGGCGGATAAGGCCGTTTACAGTGTCGCCTTTTCGGAGCCCCAGTTTTTTTATCTGCGAGGGCGAAACATAAATGTCCTCGTGGCTTGAAAGGTAGTCGTATTCCTGCGAACGCAGAAAGCCGAAGCCGTCGGGGAGTATTTCAAGAACACCCTCGCCGTGCACAATGCCGTTTTGCTTGGCCTGGGCTTCCATAAGCTTTCCTATCAGTTCCTGCTTGCGCATGCCGGAAACGCTCTCAAGCTTGAACTGCTCGGCAATTTTAAGCAGTTCGGACACCGTCATTTTGGTCATGACGGTTACATCCATTTTGGGCATTATCTGAGCGCCCTGCGGCTGAGGAACCGGGCCGCCAGAGGGATTCGGATTGGTATTATTTTCCATTTTAGGGTTTCTCCTTAACTGCATGTTCACATCTTTTGAATTTTTCTCCGCCGTGTTTTCCATTATTTATTTCCCCTGTCTTTGGCCCCAATGCTTTTAAAAAACCGCACAGGACATTTATTTTAAATTTCAACTCCCCGACCCCGCCGTCGTTCATCAGCGTAATGTCCGAGAGAGCGGCCTTGCGCGCCTCTCCAAACTGCGCCAAGGTCCTTCTTTCCAGTTCCACCGCGCTCCAACCGCGCTTTAAAGCGCGCGCCCGCCGCGCTTTGGGCGGGGCACTGACGCAAACAGTAAACGCAAAACAATCTTTGAGCCCGGCTTCAAAAAGCAGAGGCGCTTCAACTACCGCTATTTTTGCGTGGGATTTTCTTATTAAAGAGTAAATACGCTTCAAAATCTCGGGGTGCAGCAAACCCTCAAGCCATTTTCTTTTGGAACTGTCGCCAAAGATTTCCAGGGAGAGCCCGCGCGTGTCGGGCAGGCCGTCTTTTAGGACTATCTCGGGGCCGAACTTCTTTAAGATTCTATTATAACATTCGGGCTCTGTCAACACTTCTTTTGCCAGAGCGTCCGCCGAAACGCAAAAAACGCCCTCCTGCAGGAACAGTTTAAGGACCGTGCTTTTGCCGGAGGCCGGCGCCCCCGTAAGGCCGATAATGATGCAGCGGCCGTGAAGGCGTTTAAGCTTTGCTTTCCAATACTTGAGCAGGTGCCGTGTCATGGACGGTGTCCCGCAGACGGCCAATACTTGCGTAGGTGCCGTATCATGGACGGTGTCTCACAGACGGCCAAAATTCAAGGCGGCTCATGCGTTCCCTCCCCGCGAATAACGGCTAAGCTTTTCAATTTCACTTTTAGAAAGGGAGCCAAGGCCTTTTTTTGAGATTTTTTCAAGCAAGGCGTCAGTTTCATTGCGCTCAGATTCAATTTTATCCTTCTTAGCCCAGGGCCACTGCGGCATTTCACCCCACCACCTGCTTATTCCACCACCTGCGGCAGGCGGTGGGATTATTTGCCGAAGGCAAATCTTCGATTTGAAGCAGGTGGTAGGGTCAAGCGTCCCCGCTTTCAGGTAAAGCCAGCCGAAAATCAGGCCGCTTAAGTGCGTGACATTAGCTATTTTTGAACCGGGTACGGCAAGACTGAGCGTAAATTCAAGCACCCCCAGCGCCAGAGCCAGCTGTCTCGCGGTTAAAGGGAAAATAAAATATAAATACACTTTCATGTCCGGGTAGTAAAATGCGAAAGCGGCAAGCAGGCCATAAATCGCCCCTGAAGCGCCTATCACCGGTATAACGGAGCGCGGCGATATCAAAACGGTAAAAAGCCCGGCCGCAACTCCGCAGAACAAAAAAAACCGCAAGAACCGTGCGGAGCCCATTATCGGCTCAAGAAAACGCCCAAGCATCCAAAGCATGAAGGCGTTAAAGAGAAAATGCCAGAAGCCGGCATGGATAAAAATATAGGTCAGGGGCTGCCAAAACCAATATTGCCCGGCCGTAAGCTGCGGAACCAGGCCGAAATACACGTTTAACACTGGGCCGAAGGCCAGCTCCAGGAGCCAGCCGGCAAAAAAACTTACGGCCAGCCACCGGGTAACGCGGGGCAGATTATTGAAAGATTCGAGAGCCAGGTTCATATTAAGTAGCGAATAGTAAATAGTAAGAAAGCTAATAGTAGTAGCCGGAAAATTTTATTATCAGCTTTTTCGCTATTCGCTATTCGCTATTCGCTATCTTACTATTCGCTGTCACTTCGTGCATATCCTGCCAGTTTTTTCCGGCTTTTAGTTCTACTTTCAGGGGCACGACAAGAGGGAAAGCGCTTTCCATTTCGCGTTTTACAAGCGCGGCCGTTTCTTCGATCAGCGGGTCCCGCACCTCAAAGATAAGCTCGTCATGCACCTGAGAAAGCATAAAAACCCCATCGGAATCTTTAATTAAGCCCCATATTCGTATCATGGCTTTCTTTATAATGTCGGCGGAACCGCCCTGAATAGGCGTATTAACCGCCGCCCTTTCGGCAAAAGACCTTATATGCGGGTTTGAAGCTTTCAACTCCGGCAGGGTCCGGCGCCGGCCCGTGAAAGTGGCGACAAAACCGTCTTTTTTTGCGGTCTCCACGGTTTTATCGATCCACTCCTTTACTCCAGAGTAAACTTCAAAATAGTGGTTTATATATTTGGCGGCGTCAGCGCGGCTTATGCCGAGCTCTCTGGCAAGGCCCTGCGCGCCCTGGCCGTACACTATGCCGAAATTTATGGCCTTGGCGGAGCGGCGCATCTCTTTTGTAACCAGCTCCGGGGCGCAATTAAAAATTTCGGAGGCCGTGCGCAGGTGTATGTCCTGGCCGGAGCGGAAGGCCTCTACGAGCGCCTTATCAAGCGAGTTGTGCGCCAGTACCCGAAGGTCTATCTGCGAATAGTCGGCGCTTAAAAGTGAAAAACCTTCGCGCGCTACGAAACACTTGCGCACCAGTTGTCCGTACTCGGAACGCACCGGGATATTCTGCAAATTGGGCTTTGAACTGGAGAAGCGGCCGGTGGCCGTGCCGATAGCGTCAAAAGTTGAATGCACCCTGCCGCCTGAGTCGGCGGCCGCAAGCAAATTATCGACGAAAGAGCTTTTCAGTTTTGATATTTCGCGGAACTCAAGTATTTTGGGGATTACCGGGTGCGCGGCCTTAAGGAAATTAAGCGCCTCTTCACCGGTTGAAAGGCCCTCTTTGGTCTTGAACATCCGCTTCTGCTGCTCGTCCAGTTGAATATTAAGCTTTTCATATATAAGGAATGACAGCTGTTTGGGAGAGTTAAGGTTTACCTTCTCTCCGGTAAGCGCTTCAGCCTCGCTTTCAATGGCGGAGAGTTTTTTTTCGAAATCCTGCGAGAGTTCGCCCAGCATTGCCATGTCCACCATAAAGCCGGTTTTTTCCATGGCGTAAACCGGGGCCGTAAGCGGCAATTCAAGCGTTTCATAAACTTTCCAAAGCCCGGCTGCCTCAAGCTCACCCTTCAGTTTCACCGCAAGTTCCCCAAGATGGCCGCAGACAAGCAGTTTTTCTTCCAGCGAGCCCTCCTGCGCCGGAGCGCGTCCAAGCTTTTCAAAAGCAAGGTTCTGCGGCCCGCGCTTTTTATCCCCCGCGCCGAGAAGAGCCGAGGCCGTTTCAAGTTCAAAAAAATTCATGGGGCTTTCACCCGCTTCAAAACCAAGCGAATGCATGGCGCTTTTAATGCCGAAAGCGGTTTTATGAATAGCCGGGTTTTTAAGGGCCGCAATTGCCAGAGCCGCCTGGCTTTGAGAAAAAAAACCTTTTTCCAGCAGGCAGACTCCGGAAGATGACCCGAGGGCAATCCCCCCTTCAAAAGCGTACGCTGAAAGCATATCGGGAACGGAAACAAGAATTTCATCCGGCGTTTTTATAGGCGGCAGATTTTCGGGTTTGGCCGTCCGAGGGCCATAGGCCTCTGATACGGCACTTACCCCGGTATTGGCCGCAAACAGCGACATAGACTCTCCGGCGGGCCCCGCGCCCCCCGCAGCGGCGCCGCACATGGCCCTTAATTCCCTGAACTCAAGGCGGTTAGCCATAGCTTCAAGAACGGCCATATCGGGCCTGGCCGGGATAAAAGCCTCAAAATCCGCCTCTACAGGCGCGTTCGTATCAAGCAGAATAAGCCGCCTTGAGAGCTCGGCATTAGCGAAGTCCCGCGCCACCCTGGCAAGCGCCTTGTCTTTGGACGCGAGTTCCGGACTTTTGGCGGCTTCGAGCACCGCCGCGAGACTCCCGTATTCATTAATAAGCTTTGCCGCGCTTTTTGGGCCGACGCCCAGAACTCCGGGCACATTATCGGAAGCGTCGCCTGTAAGAGAAAAGTAATCGGCAAGCTGCGCGGGCGTTACGCCATATTTCTTAAGCACAGCCTCCGGCCCCGAAAAAACCTGCGCTGAGCCGTCCCAAAGTTTTACAAGAGGGCCCACAAGCTGGCACGCGTCCTTGTCCCCTGAAACTATTACGGTTTCCACTCCGGCCCTTGAAAACTTTCCGGCAAGCGCCGCAATAAGGTCGTCGGCCTCAAAACCCTTCGCGTAAACGCCCTTGAATCCCAAAGCGGCCGTAAGTTCGCGCGCGCTGCCCAGCTGTCTTACCAGAGGCGCTTCGGTTTCCGTGCGGTTGGCTTTATACTCCGGGAATATGGAATCGCGAAACGACCCCCCGGGAGAATCAAAACACACGGCCAGGTAATGGGGCTTTTGCTCCCGCACCAGCTTAAGGAGCAGGCGCATGAAACCGTACAGCGCGCCAACTTCCTCCCCCTTTGAATTTGTAAGCTTAGGCAGGGCATGGTAGCTCCTGTGCAGGAAAGCGTGGGCGTCAACTATAAAAACGCGCTGGGAATTCATTTTATTGATTGCCGGTACGGTGAAGACGAAGTATTATGATTTCTGATCGATAGTTGCGGCTGACCGCAGCCGCGCCACAGGGGTGGAAGGTGGAAGTAATAATATTTCTTGCCTTAAACTCCGCTATGCTTTTACCTGCTGTCGCCCCCTCCTTGAGGGCTTACAGCAGTTCGTCCAGGTGGCGTTTTATATTTTCTTTCTGCTGAAGTCCCACCAGTTCCTGCGCGAGCTTGCCGCCCTTGAATAAAAGTATGGTGGGTATGGCTGAAATATTGTATTTTGCGGCGGTGTCGGGGCATTCATCGGTATTCAACTTACACACCTTTGCTTTGCCGGAATACTCCTTGGCCAGTTCCTCAATGATGGGGCCTATCATGCGGCAGGGGCCGCACCAGGGCGCCCAAAAATCCACCAGCACCGGGGTGGCGCATTTTATCACTTCCTCTTCAAAATTGGCGTCGGTCAGCTGTATTTCAGTTGGCATTGGAATCTCCTTTTAACTCCCCGTTTGTGCGCATCGGTCTGGAATAAAAACCGGCGGCGATAAACCGTATGGAATAAACGCTCAAAGATTAAATTTCACGCTTAGACTTTGCGGCCTGATCCCGGCAGACTATATTTATTTTCCCCGTCTGTTTTCTATCCGCTATCCCCTATTCGCCATTCGCTGATTAATATTATACCACAAGCGCTATTTCTTCTTACCGAGCAGATAGACCATCTCGGCCCACAGCTCTTCAACGCTGACGGGCTTTGAAAAAAACGCTCCGGCGCCGGCAAGCATGGCTTCCGAGCGGTCCGCGGGCTCGGTATATTTGGCGGAAATAAAGACCACGGGGGTTTTTTTAAGCTTCGGGGAGTCCCTGAGCACGCGCAAAAACTCAACGCCGTGCATATCCGGCAGCTGAACATCAAGTATGATAATGGACGGCGACACCTTGGAAAGCACGTCAAGAGCCTCACGGGCGGATCTCGCCACTGAAATTTCCGCCTCGGGCTCTTTGAGCTTTAAACCGTCATTGAGCGTCTCTATAAAATTCTCGTCATCGTCAACTATTAATATGCAGATTTTCATTGTTCCTCCACAAAGACTGCCATACGCTATAGAGTGCCATAAGCCATACTCTTTTTTAAGGAGTTCATTGTAGCTTATGGCTTATAGCCTACGGCATATGGCTAGTACTAAAAGCCGAACGCCAGCCGCTCACCCAGGATGACCGGCAGCTTAAACTCGCTTATAAGCCGGGTGGTTTTCTCTATGTCGTATGGCACCCTGAAAATTTCAAAAACCTTGTTTTCAGTGTCGTAAATCGCGCAGGAGGCTCTGGGGTCCCCGTCTCTTGGCTGGCCGACCGAGCCCGGGTTAAGCATAAGGCGTCCTCCGCCCGCGGCCACGCGCCGCATGGGGCCCAAAAAATCGTTCTCAGGCAGGCCCGAAGCGTCCTGCCGGAAATAGGCCGGCATGTGGGTATGGCCCATAAAACAGGGCGATACGGTCCAAAATTTAAGGTTGTCAAAAAACTGTATTTCCCCGAGTAAATATTCGGTCAGCGGTTTTCTGGGCGAACCGTGCACCAGGGTAAAATCCGGAGTTTCAATTCTTTCAGGCAGCGCGGAGAGAAAAGCAAGGGCAGAGCCGGATAAATTTTTACGGGCGAACTCAATAGCCGCAATCGCGTTCGGGTTAAACCACTTCATATCCATGCGCCCGGTCACAGCCGCGTCATGATTGCCGAGCACGGAACGATAATCTTTAAGCGCCATTACAAGCTCGACGCATTCCTGCGGCTGAGGGCCATATCCCACCAGATCTCCGCAGCACAGGAAATGTTCCACTTTGTTTTTTTCGTAAAACCCAAGCACGCCCCGGAAGGCTTCCAGGTTCGCATGCACGTCCGAAAAAATGCCGTACAGCATCAGATTGTCACCGGTTCCGGCTTTTCGGCAAGCGCCGAAGCCTTTTTAAGGTCCACGGAAATCACCTTGGACACCCCAAGTTCCTCCATGGTGACGCCATAAAGTATATCGGCCGCTTCCATGGTGCGTTTATTGTGGGTGATAACTATAAACTGCGTGGTGGCCGAGAACTCCCGTATCAGGCGCACGAACCGCTCCACATTGGCCTCGTCCAGCGGCGCGTCGGCTTCGTCCATAACGCAGAAAGGCGACGGGTTGACGCAAAAGAAACTGAACAGGAGCGCCAGCGCCGTGAGAGCCTTTTCGCCGCCTGAAAGCTGGGAAATGCTCACCAGGCGTTTGCCCGGCGGGTGCGCCAGTATCTCCACCCCGGTTTCAAGCAGATTGTCGGGCATGGTAAGTATAAGTTCGGCCTCGCCTCCGTTAAAAAGCAAAGCATAGATCTGTTTAAAATGGGTTTTAACCTTGTCAAAGGTGTCCTTAAAATTATCCCTGGTGGTTTCGTTTATTTTTGAGATGGCCGACTTCAGGTCCGCCTTGGCCTTGTTAAGGTCTTCCACCTGCGAATTCATGAAATTATAGCGGGCGGTCAGAGTATCGTATTCCTCAGGGGCCGTCATGTTGACCGCGCCCATATTTTCCACGCGCTTCTTAAGGAATTTCACGCGTTCCGCATCCGTTTCAACGCCGGCGCATTTGACCGCAGCTTCCGAAGGGGTGATGTTCCAGTCGTCTTTAAGACGCCTTACGGTTTCCTCCGCCCTCGTAGTAATGGTGTTCATCTCGATTTCTATCTGGTAGCGCGTCTTTTCACCTTCCGTTTTCAACTCGTTATTGTCGCGCAGGTTGGCGTTCAGCCGCTCGTAGCTGTTCCGTAATTCGTTGAGCTCGCCGGCTATCTGGCGCTCCATTATTTCTTTTTCCGCCAGGTCGTGCATCAGTTCGGTGCGGCGCAGAGCGCTTACGCCGGTTTCTTCGTTAACGGAGGCCCGGCGTGCCGAAAGTTCGGCCCTGCGCTGCGAGAAGTGAGAGCGTTCCTCGCCAAGTTCCCTGATCAAAGTCTCAAGACGGGCGCACTCGTCACGGTCGCCCTGCAGATTCTGATTATAATTGTCCAGGTGGGCTTTTTTCGCCCCCAATTCCCCGTTCAGGCGGTCCCGTTCGGAATTCAAGGCGGCTTTTTTATCCTCAAGGGCGGCGGCTTCGGCCTTTTTGGCCTCGGTGGAGGTTTTAGCGGCGGAAAGCTTTTCAGTTAAAAGACCAAGCTGCTCTTCGGCGTTTTTAAGGGCCGCTTCGGTTTTTCCTATTTCAGCCGAGGTAAAATCAAGGTTCTGCGCTTTCAGCCGCACTTCATTTTCGGCCGCAAGGGCCTCGGCTTCTGCGCGGTGATAATCTATGTTCAGGGCGTTTATCTTTTCGCCGCAGGCGGCCAGCGCCGCTTCGTTTCCCAAAAGTCCCGCGGCCACGGCGGTTTTTTCCGCTTCAAGGCGCGAGAGCTCGCTTTCAAGCGCCTTGATATTTTCTTTCAGTTCGCCTTCCTCTTCCCAGTAGGGCTCATTTGAAGCCACGGTTTCCACTCCGCCGGTCATCCAGAACGGACCCATAACCGAGCCGTCCACGGCGTACACGTCTGAAAGCAAATTTGCCACCAGGGGCTGATAAGCGCCGTCGCAGGAAATCTTTTCAAGCAGTTTGCGGGCATTAGGCGCGTCCCAGGAAGAGGCGGCGCCGATATTCTGCACGCGGTCAAGGATCAAAAAGCGGCAACGGCCCTTGCCAAGGTGCTTCAGGTAACCTATGGCTTCCTGCGCCGCGCCCGCCGTTTCACAGACCACGGAGTCAAGAAAACGGCCCAGCGCGTCCTCAAGGACAAGTTTATCCTCTTTTTTAACGCTCACTAAATGCCGCAGGGTACCGCGCAATCCGGAAATCCCGGAGTTAAGCACGTTATTTATGCCCACCCAGTATGAATCTTTCTCTCCCTGCGCGAGTATAGCCTCCAGGCGGGACTGGTCCCACGCTTTTTCTTCGCGCGCGGAGGCAAGCCGCTTTTCAATTTCGGCCAGGCGCGCGGCCTTAGAGTCCCTTTCCTTTTCAAGCCCGGCCTGGCCCGCGTTCTCCGCAGCCAGGGAAGCGGTCGCGGAATTCATTTTTTCCTTAAGACCGTTTACGCGCGCTTCCAATTCTGTTTTTAACGCGGCCAGATCCGCCAGATCTTTGCGCAGGCCGGAAAGGTTGTCTTTATAATGCCCGATGTCCGAAGCGGCCGCGGACGAAGCGTTTGAAATTGACATTTCCGACTGGTAAGAATCGGAAAGGACTTTTGTAAGGTTTTCAGCGGCCTCACCGAGCGCCAGAGCGTCCCCGTCCAGTTTTGAAAGCGCGGCGAAAGCGCCGTCGTATTCGGCTTTAACCGCTGAAAGACCATCGACTCCCTGCGCCAACGCGGCCTGTAACTCTTTAAGACGCGGTTCGTCCTTGACAAGGCTTTCGGCGTTGCGCGTTTCGGAAATATTCAGCGAGTCGCTCTGGCGGTTTATTTCCTCGAGCAGCAGGCCGTTATTTACTATTTTCCCTTCGGTATTATTTTTTTCAAATTTTACGGCGGCCACTGCCTCTTTAAGAGCCCTTTCATCTTCGACTTTGTTTACAAGGGTTAAATTAAGCGCCGCTATTTCCCCCTCAAGGGCCGTTATGGCGGCGGCTATTTCGCCAAGTTCCTTGTTCACCGGTTCAAGCTTGGCCTTCGCGGCGTCAAGTCCCGCCTTGTGGGAGGCGTCTTCTTTTACCAGAAAAGCCATTTCAGCGGACGCGAGTTCTTCCTGGTATTTTTTCTGGAGGCGGGCTTTTTTTGCCTCGCTGTCCAGTTTTTTTACCTGCTCGTCTATAAGGACCATGGAATCCGACAGCCGCGCCATGTCCTGGTCCACTTTTTCCAGTTTGCGCAAAGCCTCTTCGCGCTTGGCCTTGTATTTGGAAACGCCCGCCGCCTCCTCAAAAAGCTCGCGCCGTTCCTCGGCTGTCGCCGACAGCACATATTCAACCTCGCCCTGGTCTATGATGGCGTAACCGTCGGTGCCTATGCCTGTATCCATGAACATTTCGCGTATGTCTTTCAGGCGGCACTGCACCTTGTTTATGAAATATTCGGATTCGTCGGAGCGGTAAATTTTGCGGGTAATGGTAACCTCGCTGAAGTCCAGCGGGAGTTTTCGGGATTCGTTGTCAAAGGTCATGGACACTTCGGCCATGTTAAGAGGCTGGCGCTTGGTGGTGCCCGCGAAAACGACATCCATCATGGACGGCATCCTGAGCGACTTCCACGACATTTCGCCTATGCACCATTTTATGGAATCCACCACATTGGACTTGCCGCAGCCGTTGGGGCCCACCACGCAGGTGATGCCGGGCTTCAGCTGCACCCTGACCTTGTTCGCGAAAGATTTAAACCCGCTTATTTCCACACTTTTGAGATACATTTGGAAACCTCTTATGTGAGTAAGGAAAACAAAAATCATTATTCTCCCCCGTTTTTTCCTGCGAATAAAACGGCGGAGTGAAAGTGATATTTAATTATATAAATAAAAAGGCCCGGCTGTCCTCTTTGCGGCAATAATTCAAGGTGAGTACCCCGCCTCAGGCGGAAAGCTCCGGCCGTCTGACAGTCAGAGCCCCTGTTACGGCACAGTCACGGACAACGCCGGAGGCAGGGGAAACCGCAATGTGGTGTTCCCTGTGGCAAATTCCCGGGAAGGGGTGCAGGAACTTCAGCTCTTCAGCTCTTCAGCGCTGGCTTGATGATGCTCGTCATGAATATGTCCGTGCTCGTGGAAAAGCGGGCTGTGAATATGACTGTGGCTGTGCCAGGGCAGGGGATTTGCGGCCCCGTGGGGATGGTTGTGATGCGCGTCGTGCAAGTGCGCGTGTTCGTGCTCGAGGGCCGGATGAAAATGCCGGTGCGAGTGCCGTTCACCCGTAAGCAGCGCGACGCCGGCCGCCGTAAACACGAACGCCGCTATAAGGCCCGCGCTTAGCGTTTCGCCCAAAAACAGAAGGCCGGCCAGCGCCCCCATAAACGGATACACTCCGAAAAATGCCCCCGCTCTGGCGGCGCCCAGAGCGCGCATGGCAAGTATCAAAAACACCAGGCTGGCCCCGTAACTTACCGCCCCGAGCGCTAGCGCCAAAACAGCCGGCGCGGCCGGAGCCGCCCGGCCATAGACCGCCAGAGCCAGCGCCAGATTCACCAGCCCCCCGGCCAGCCCCTTGATGGCGGCAAGAGTAAGCGGGTCTTTCGCGGAAACCCTTGCCGTAAAATTATTATCCAAAGCCCAGGCAAAACTGGCAAGCCCCACCAAAAGCAAACCCCTACCCGTCCCCGGCACGCCCCTGTCAAATCCGAGGCTGAAGGCGCCAGCGGTTATCAGCGCCACCGCCGCCCAAAGACGCCATCCGCCGCGCTCCCTGAAAAAAACGACGGCGATAAGAGAAGTAAATACCAGCTCAAAATTCAGCATCAGCGATGCCTGCGATGAATGGCTTAAGTTCAGGCCCTCGAACAAAAGCAGAGGCGCCGCCACGCCGCCGAAAAGAGTGAAAGCCGCCACCCACTTGAAGTCCTTTCTGCCAAACCGCTCGGCCGCGGCGGAAGGTCCGGCGATAAGCCGCCAGCCGAAAAGCCCGAGCGCGCAGCCCAGATAGCAGAAAGCCGAAAGTTCAAGCGGCGCGAGATGCCCGAGCAGCAACTTGCCCAGCGGCATGGAAAGCGCGAAAAGAAAAGCCGCGAACAGCGCGTAAATAGAGCTCATAAGTAAGAATAAATCCAATCCCCCGCGCCGCCTGTGGCGGACGGGAGATTTGCGCAAAGCCTGACCTTACTGCAGTTTTGCCAGAACGCTTTCCACGCTTTTTTTGGCGTCGCCGAACAGCATCCGGGTGTTCTCTTTGTAGAAAAGCGGGTTTTCCACGCCCGCATAACCCGCGGCCATGCTGCGTTTCAGCACCACCGTTGTTTTAGCTTTCCAGGTTTCAAGCACAGGCATACCGTAAATCGGGCTTGAGGGATCCTCAAGCGCGCCGGGGTTCACGATATCGTTCGCGCCGATGACCAGTGCCACGTCGGTTTCCGGGAAGTCCTTGTTTATCTCGTCCATCTCAAGCACGATGTCGTAGGGCACGTTCGCCTCGGCAAGCAGCACGTTCATGTGGCCGGGGAGCCGCCCTGCAACGGGGTGAATGGCGAACCGCACGTTCACGCCCTTTGCGCGCAGCTTGTCCGAAATGTCTTTGACGGGATGCTGGGCGCGGGCCACGGCCATGCCGTAGCCGGGTATCACTATCACGTTCTTGGCTTCCATAAGCATGTGCGCCACTTCGTCCACGCTTGTCGCCACCACTTCCCCGGCTATCCCGGTTCCGGCGGCGGCTATTTTTCCCTCCGAGGCGCCGAACCCGCCGAATATAACATTGATAAGCGAGCGGTTCATGGCCTTGCACATGATGTAACTAAGTATCGCGCCGCTTGAGCCCACAAGCGCACCCGTTATGATAAGCAGGTCGTTCTCAAGCAGGAAGCCGGTTGCCGCGGCGGCCCAACCGGAATAACTGTTAAGCATGGACACCACCACCGGCATATCGGCGCCGCCTATGCTCATAACCAGGTGCACGCCCAGCGCGAAAGCTATCACCGTCATTGCGATAAGCGCAGACATCCCCTGGCCCATCAGGTCTTCCACTCCGAAGAACAGGTAACCGCAATAAAGGGTGGCAAGCAGCATGGCGATGTTCAGCAGATGTCGGCCGGGCAGGAGAAGCGGCTTGCTGCGTATGATGGCCTGCAGCTTGCCGAAGGCCACCACAGATCCCGTGAACGTTACCGCGCCTATGAACACGCCCAGAAAGACCTCGGTTTCATGAATGGTGCGCGCCGCGCCCGAAAGCCCTGCGCTTCCCATATAGCTGTTTATGCCCACAAGTACGGCAGCCATACCCACGAAGCTATGGAAGCCGGCCACAAGCTGGGGCATCGCGGTCATCGCTATCTTTGCCGCCACTACCGAGCCTATAGCACCGCCTATAACAACCATCGCTATGAGCAACGCGTACCCCTGCGAATTCACGCTTGGGTGGAAGAACGTGGCTATGACCGCTATCGCCATTCCGATAATGCCGAACCAGTTCCCGCGGCGCGAAGATTCAGGGTTGCTAAGGCCGCCAAGGCTCAGGATGAACAGCACGCTGGCGACAATATAAGATATGATCAATATTCCGTTCTGCTGGATTATATTTTCCATGTTTTTCCTTATTTCCTGAACATCTTAAGCATGCGCCGCGTAACAAGGAACCCGCCGAAAATGTTTATCGAGGCGAGCAGCACCGCTATTGTTGCGGTCCAGGAGGTCCAGCCCGCGCCGGAGATCTGAAGCATGGCCCCTATCACGATGATGCCGCTGATGGCGTTGGTAACGCTCATCAGGGGAGTGTGCAGGGCCGGAGTGACGTTCCAGATGACCATGTACCCCACGAAAATAGCCAGTATAAAAACCGTGAAATGCGCCAGGAAGGCAGGCGGAGCCGATAACCCCATGCCGATAAGCGCCGCCGCCGCAATTATCCCCAGCACGGCGTTGCGCGCACAGGAACACTTTTCTTTAGGCGGCGCGGCCGCCGCGGGTTTTGCCGGGGCCTTCGTCTGGGCCTTTGCCACCGCGGACGGGTCCGTTTTGGGCTTCGGCGGCGGCCAGGTTATTTTTCCCTGATAAGCCACTAGCGCGCCGCGCACTATCTCGTCCTCCATGTTGATATTGACGCCTTTCTGTATCTCCATATGCTTCAGAAGATGCGCCAGATTGGCGCCGTAAAGCTTGCTGGCCTGGTTGGGCAGCCGCGAAGCGAGGTCGGTATAGCCTATTATCTTGACACCATTGACATCCACGACCTTTCCGGGCTTGGTCAGTTCGCAGTTGCCGCCCTGTTCGGCCGCCATATCCACCACCAGCGACCCGGGCTTCATAACGGAAATATGCTCCTTGGTGACAAGTATCGGAGCCTTGGCGCCTGGAACGAGTGCAGTGGTGATGATTATATCCACGTCGGCGGCCTGTTTTTTGAACAGCTCCATTTCGGCCTTGATGAACTCGGGGCTCATGACCTTTGCGTAGCCGCCCACGCCGGTCCCGTCTTCCTTCATGTCCACTTCAAGGAATTCCGCGCCCATGCTTTTTACCTGGTCCTTCACTTCGGGCCGCGTATCAAAAGCCCGCACGATGGCGCCCATTCCTTTGGCCGCGCCTATGGCGGCAAGTCCCGCCACGCCCGCTCCTATCACCATAACCTTGGCCGGCGGAACCCGTCCCGCGGCCGTTATCTGGCCCGTAAAAAATCTCCCGAAAAGGTTAGCCGCCTCCACCATGGCCCTGTAGCCGGCGATGTTGCCCATGGAACTCAGCGCGTCCATTTTCTGCGCGCGGGAAATCCGGGGGATCATGTCCATAGCGAGGACCGTGGCCTTACGGGCCGCGAATCTGTCCAGCAAATCTTTGTTGCGCGCGGGATACACAAAGCTTACCAGCGCGCCGCCTTCCTTAAGCAAATCCACCTCGTGCATGCCAAGTTTCTCGTTCATTGCGGGCGGGCGCACCTTAAGCACCACATCGGTTTTGGCCCATATGGCTTTGGTGTCAGCGGTTATTTCCGCGCCGGCTTTTTTGAACGCCTCATCCGACATATGCGCGGCCGCTCCCGCGCCCGATTCCACCAAAAATTCCACGCCGAGTTTTTTAAGTTCGGCCACCGTCTCCGGGGCCGCCGCCACCCGGCTTTCGCCTTCCGTAATTTCAAAAGGAATGCCTATCTTCATAAAATATCTCCCTGATAGACCAGAAAAATTTATACAGCCGTCACTGGGTTTTACACTTAGATTTTACACAATAAGCCGGGCCGCAGGCATTGTTTTTTTCTAATCGGGAGATAGTGATGCGCGGATGTGTTGACAATCCGAATTATAGGTTTGTAGTATAACTATATAAGGCTTCAGTTTTGTTTCGAAACGTAAAGGATCCAAAAATAAAACCAAGGAAGGAACTTATGGCTAAAACCTCAGCGGTAGCAGAGAAAGGCAAGAAGTCCGTACACGATTATGTCAACAACGTGCTGAACAATGTAATCGCCAAGAACCCCGGTGAGAAAGAATTCCACCAGGCGGTCAAAGAAGTGCTTGAAACCCTGACCCCCGTGCTTGAGAAGCACCCCGAATATGTGAAAGCCAAGATACTCGACAGATTGGTCGAGCCGGAGCGCGCGGTCACTTTCCGTGTTCCGTGGCAGGATGACAGCGGAGAATACCGCATCAACCGCGGTTTCCGCATTGAATTCAACAGCGCCATCGGCCCATATAAAGGCGGCCTGCGCTTCCACCCGTCCGTGAACCTGAGCATCCTGAAGTTCCTGGGCTTTGAGCAGATCTTCAAAAATTCCCTTACCACGCTCCCCATGGGCGGCGGCAAAGGCGGTGCGGACTTTGATCCCAAAGGGAAATCCGACGCGGAAGTTATGCGCTTCTGCCAGAGTTTCATGACCGAACTATTCCGCCATATCGGCCCCGACACCGACGTGCCGGCGGGCGACATCGGCGTGGGCGGCCGCGAGATAGGCTACCTGTTCGGCCAGTACAAGCGCCTGAAGAACGAATTCACGGGCGTGCTGACCGGCAAGGGCACCAGCTGGGGCGGCTCGCTGATACGGCCCGAGGCTACAGGCTTCGGCGTGGTGTATTTCGCCGAGGAGCAGCTTAAGACCAAAGGCACCAGCTTTAAAGGCAAAACAGTGGCGGTTTCGGGCTTCGGAAACGTGGCCTGGGGAGCCGTGAAAAAAGTGAACGATCTGGGCGGAAAAGTTGTGACTATTTCGGGCCCGGACGGCTGTATTTACGACAAAGCGGGCATCAGCGGCGAGAAATGGGAGTATATGCTGCAGCTGCGGGCTTCCGGCCAGGATATTGTAAAACCCTACGCCGATAAGTTCGGCGCGGAATTCCGCGCGGGCAAAAAGCCGTGGGAAGTTAAAGTTGATGTGGCCCTGCCCTGCGCAACTCAGAACGAGCTTAACGAGACCGACGCAAATACCCTGATAAAGAACGGCGTTATCTGCGTGACCGAAGGCGCTAACATGCCCTGCACCCCCGAAGCCGTTGAGGCTTTCCAGAAGGCGAACATACTGTTCTCTCCGGGCAAGGCTTCGAACGCGGGCGGTGTGGCGACTTCCGGTCTCGAAATGAGCCAGAACAGCATGCGCATGAGCTGGTCCGCCGAAGAGGTGGATAAGCACCTGCACGATATTATGATCAACATTCATAATGCCTGCGTGACTTGCGCCAAAGAGGCCGGACACCCAGGTAATTACGTGATGGGCGCCAATATCGCCGGCTTCAAAAAAGTAGCCGACGCAATGATGGCACAGGGCCTGGTGTAGGCAATAGCGGCTGGCAGCTAGCGTATAGCGGTTAGCGAATGTAAAACCGGGCGGAGCCCCAAAAGCTCCGCCCGGTTTGTTTTGCCGGGGTCCGGTGAGTTGTATTTTTTTATACCCGGAGGGCCCTTGCGCTTTGGAGTTTTGGGAGCTATACTCTAATTAGAAGTAAGGTACAGGGTCTCAAGTGAGAGCAGTGCAGAGCAGGATGGTGAAGTGCAGCGCAGAATAGTACAGAACAGTGCGGAGCAGAGCAGTAAGGATGAGACCCATCAGAGGGCAGGCCACAGGGCCTGCCCCGATTTTTTAAGTACCCGATATACCCATAAACAGTGGGGCCAAAAAACCCCGGACGTTTGAGACGTTCGCCTCTCCCCTTCCCGCTTGATAGAAGATAAACTATAACCATGGTAAACACAAAACACAACCGTTCAACGGCAGTCCTTTTCACTCTCTTCTTCACGACAGTCTCAGCCCAGGGCGCATACGCCGCCCAAGGGCCCGCTTATAAAGAACTGGCCTCAGGCGCCGGAAGCGTGAGCGTGCCCGCCCCGCAGCCGCCGCAGGCCGTTATCGATCTAAGCCAGGTAAGCAAAACTTTCGTCAGCAGGGATTCAGAAAAAATAATGAAAATGAGCGATGAAGCCCTGTCCGCGGCCTCCCCTGACCAGAAGCTGCAGATGATTAAGGCCCTGCTGAAGGATTCAAACCCCAATCAGAATAATAATTCCGACAGCCAGGACCCGGACCAGAAAAATCTGGAAAGAGCCATAATGCGCGTGCTGGCCTCGGCCCCGGACGCCGCCTCTTTCGACTACGTTTACTACCGCCTGGACCAGGGGAAACTCGAACGTTCCGTGGGCTGGTATAAAGACGTAAGGGACCTGGTGAAGAAATACCGCGGCACCGTGGTACCCGGCGACTGGGAAGGCCTGCGCACATATATCCACAATGTGACCAAAGCCGTCCCTGCCGGCCGCAATCTTATTAAGTTCCTTATAGATGGCAAGGATTTCCTGCCCGAGGCCACAGCGGCTCTGCAAAGCGCGCAAAAGTCCATACATATAGAGATATTCCAACTGCAGGCCGATAATATAGGGCAGGGCATTGCCGACATACTTTCAGCCAAGGCCAAAGCCGGCCTGAAAGTGCGCCTGATGATAGACGAGCACGGCTCGGCGGCGGAGCATACCCCCGCCCTGACAACGATGCTGGATTCAATGCGCTCTAGCGGCGTCAGCATAATAGTGAAAAAGCCGCTGGCCGCCCTTGAGGGCCACCTTGACCACCGCAAAGTGGTGGTCATAGACGGGAAAACGGGCTTTACCGGCGGCATGAACATCGGCAGGTCCTACCAGGTGGACTGGCACGACCAGCAGACCCTGGTAGTGGGCCCCGCCGTGGCAAAGCTTCAGGAATCTTTCGTGGAACGCTGGACTGCCGCGGGCGGCAGTTTCTCCGCCGGCGAGGACTTGTTCCCGGTTATAGAGCAATATCCGGACGGCGCCGAGACGGAAGTGGTCCCGCACGTCGGCTGGGGCGACCAGAACATAAAGGCCATGTACCTGCGCGTCATAGGCACGGCTCAGAACTCTATCCGTATAGCCAACCCTTATTTCACCGACAAGGATATTATCAACGCGCTTTGCGACGCGGCCCGCCGCGGCGTGAAAGTACAGTTGGAACTGCCGCAGGACAATAATATACCCATAGTCCAGCACGCCTCCCGCGCCAACTATCCGAAGCTTGCAAAAGCGGGCGTTCAGATATATGAATACAAGGGGCGCATGGCGCACGAAAAAGTGGCCGTGTTTGACGGCCTCTGGGCAACTTTCGGCTCTTCCAACCTGGACGAGCGCAGCTTGAAGAATAACGACGAGCTTAACCTGGTAGTCTTCGATTTCAGGCTGGCGCAGGACATAGAGCTGCGCCTGTTCGAAGCGGACCTCCCCAACTGCGAGCTGATGAACAATTATTCCCCGAGCATTCTGGACCACCTGGCGCACCAGGTCTCCGGGTCGATATAGGGGAGAGCAAATAGTAAGATAGTGAATAGCGAATAGCAAAAACCGGGCGAAGCCAAAAGCTCCGCCCGGTTTTTTATATGGAATTGAAACAGTTAATTATAGAAGTGGCGCAAGGTAGAGCGGGGTCCTGCCGCCGGGATTTATTTGCGGGGGTCGGGGAGGAAGAGCGGGCCAGTCATGGGGTTGCCCATTCCGCCACGTAGGAAACCCTCCCGTGGTTTCCCCCCGAAACGGGGCCCCCCATCCGCTATGTGGCTCCAGAGCAACCCCATGCCTAGCCCTTAAAGAAAATTATTATAATATGCGGTAAGAAGCCTAATGAAAACCCTCACAAACAAATCCAACCGTCACCCCTTCGCTGTTCTTTATCCTGATATCTTTAAATTAAGGTTCCCCACCCAAATCGTTGGTAACGCTAAATCCACCCACCCTAGGCATCACGTTTTAGCGCTTCCTTAATGACATCCGCAACCGTCTCCCGATGAATTCCATGTCGTTTACAGTAGTTTGACTCAATCCAAAAAGAAAGCTTTTTTGTTCCTTTACTTGAATTGCAGGAAGCACAGCATCTTGCAATATTTTCTCGTGTGATAATTCTAGCGTCGTTAACAATATGCTCCCATGTCGCGACAGATTTGCGTGAACCATCTGCAGGGGGAAATTCAAGCATTGGAGTTCTGCAATAGACACACAGCTTGTCACGTTGCCGAACCTCATACTCAAGCCAATCTGGGATACCCCATTTATTCATTTGATTGTTTTACATGTGCTCCGTTACCAAGATTTTTTACCTTACAAAGCGGAGTATTGACAACAAAATAACTAATTATACCTCCTAATCCGGATATAGGGATATTATGCCACAAATGTGTAATTTTTAATATTTTTATTGGTAAAGATGACCGGATGGACGTAAGTTTTTATAAGTTGGCTGCGACCTTTGGGGCGGGTTAGGATGTATCAACGGGGCGGGGATATTTATATTAAAGAGATACCACTAAGGGCCGGGCATGGAGTTGCTCTGGAGCCACATAGCGGAAGGGAGGCTCCACCCGGTAGGGTGGAGGGGAACCACGGGAGGGTTCCCCACCGTGGCGGAATGGGCAACCCCATGCCCGACCCGCTCCCCGGTGGTGATTACAGCGTAGGAACCAGTGGGGCGGGGTATTTTTTCAGCGGGGTTTTGCCACTGATGAAAATGGCTAGCTGCTTGTCGTTCCAGACACCGGTTTTCAGATTTTCATAGTCGTGCCAGCGCTCCATAAGTTCGGCAATCGGTATGTAAGTGTACCCCGTCCCCACCGACGGGTCCATAAAGTAGGCGTATTGCCCGTCCAAGGCCGTCAGCACCAGGTAGTGCCCATCCTCGCGCCTTTTGGCCCATGACATTTCCCCCGGCTTGTCCGGCCAGGCCTGAATATCCACAATAACAGTATCCCCCCTGACAAACGCTTTGCGCAGATCTTCCACCGAAGTCATTTCCTTGTAATAGGCGCTCAGGCCGTATTTCTGCGCGCCTTTCACAAGCCCCTGGGGAGTCGCTCCCTCGGCGGGCGTGGTGCCCGTTACTTCAATAAGCCCGCTTAGATTGCCGGTGTAAACCTGCCAGTAGAACAGTACCGCCAAAAGCGACGCCGCGCCACAGGTGTAGCCGGAGGGCTGCCGCACGATGGGAACAGGCAGGGCGTCTGCCGGCAGCACGGGCTTAGGCCCGCCCGCGCGTGCGCAGGCGGAAAAAGAGATAAAAATTAACAGCAGGATTTTATTGCGCATAGTGTGTAAAAATGTGTCAGCCGGCGCCTTTTTCCTCTTGGTGTGACTATTTTTGAGATAGGCTTTGGTATTTTTCCTCGTCAGCTGCCGCCTTGTCATGCTCACCCTTCACACCATAGAGCATTCCGCGGTTATTATATGCCTTGGCATTTTTCGGGTCAAGCGCTATCACCTCGGAATAATCTTCAATCGCCTTATCATACTCGCCCGTCCGGCTGTAGGCAAGTCCGCGGTTATAATATGCCGAAATCCCCTTCGGTTCAATTGCTATCGCCCTGGAACAATCCTCGATCGCTTTGTCATACTCGTCCGTCTGGCCATAGATAAGCCCGCGGTTATTATATGCCGAGGCATCCTTCGGATCAATCGCTATCACCCTGGAAAAATCCTCAATCGCTTTATCATATTCGCGCTTCTTAAAATAGGCAACTCCGCGGGTATTATATGCCGAGGCATCCTTCGGTTCAATTACTATCGCCTCGGAAAAATCCTCAATCGCTTTATTATAATCGCCCTTGTCATAGTAAATAACTCCACGGTTAAAATATACCCAGGCAGGCTTTGGGTCAATTGTTATCGCCTTGGAATAATCTTCAATCGCCTTGTCAGACTCTCCCTTATGCCCGTAGGCAATTGCGCGATTAGCATATATTCCGGCATACTGCGGGTTAATTGCTATCGACCTGGAGAAATCTTCAATCGCCTTGTCATATTCTCCTTTCTTACTATAGATAATCCCGCGCCTGTTATATGCCGCGGCATCTTTAGGATTAACTTCTATCGCCTTTGAAAATTCCCCTATCGCCTTGTCATACTCGCCTTTCTGACCGTAGGCAAGTCCGCTGTCATTATATGCCGCGGTATCCTTTGGTTTATCTGAGCATGCGCCGACAAATAAACATAAAACCGCCGCCAATGTTAAACTCGCTTTTTTAGCCACGCTCCCTCCTATAAATGAAAGGCTCCCGTTGTCTTTTCCCCGAACAAAGTCTTCCGCATATACTACTTTAAAATCCGATGTTGATTCCGATAGTCACGGGCAGAACGGCGTTCCTCCCGCCGATGTTCGCGAAACCTAGCTGGACCCCTTTTAACGTGCCCTTGCAGATGTTTATCAGACCTATCTGAATGCCGTGAATATTCCCGGCTGAGTTATAAAAACCGGCCTGAAGCCCGTAGATGCTGTCCGAATATCCGAAGAAATTCAAACTTATGCCCATAACCCGGTCCGCATCCGGCAACGCCGCCTCACCGTACAATTGCAGCTTTAACGGCGTCCAGCTTTCGGCGCAATACCCGCAGCAGGGCAAAGTCATAAACAACAGGAAAAATATTTTTATTTTCAAATCACACTCCCAAAAACAGGCCAGGACTTTAATTTTGATCTATGGTCATCTAACCTGTTCAGATATTATGCACCAAATTGGAGATATGGCACAAATTTTTATAAGCTGGCTGCGACCTTGGGGACGGGTGAAGATGTATCAACGGGGCGGGGATATTTTTATTAAAGAACTTCATCAAGGGCCGGGCATGGGGTTGCTCTGGAGCCACATAGCGGATGGGGGGCCCCGCTTCGGGGGGAAACCACGGGAGGGGTTCCTACGTGGCGGAAGGGCAACCCCATGCCCGGCCCTCTCCCCCCCGGCCCCCGAGGACAATCTCCACCGGCAGGACCCCGACTTGGCATCTCGCGGTATTAATTTAAAAAAAATTTAATCCTTCGGTTTATCGTTGTTCTGGATTTTCAGGGGTTTTTGCGGTTCGGGGCTCCGCATAGTCCTGGAACCGGCGATAATTTCAAAAACTTTCCCCAGCGCCCATTTACAGGTAT
This sequence comes from Elusimicrobiota bacterium, assembly GCA_026388155.1. NCBI lineage: Bacteria > Pseudomonadati > Elusimicrobiota > Elusimicrobiota bacterium. Next base: position 263,949 of record JAPLKI010000010.1, on the reverse strand, counting down.
ATGGCGACTTATGCGACACTGCCTCTTTAAAATGCACCGGCACCAGTTTTTTCTTTGCCAGCACGGCCATTTCCTGCTTCCCTCCCTGTTTGCCGCGCAGACGGTTTTTTTTCTTTTTCTTAGACTCCGGCCCCGCGGCCTTTTTTAATTTCACCGGATTCTCCTGCCGGAGTCCGACAGAATTATTATCATTCGATTTCTGTATCACTGCGGTATTGCCGTAAAGTATGATGGGCCGCTGCTGTTGCTGCTGGTACTGCTCCGGGGCGCTGACGGTTTCAGTACTGCCGGACTTTGCAACAGCGGGAAAAACCAAAATAAGAACCGTAAACCACAACTCATAAAAAGGTGCCTGGCACCTTTTTGGGGACTGTCCCCTAATAAATTGTTTATATTTTATAAGCATTTTTTCCATTTTTAAAAAGGCACCTGCTTACATTCAAGTTTCCAGCCCGAAAGTTGCAGTTAACTGCAACTTTCGCCCCGAAGGGGCCGCCCTTTTCCGACGGTAAGCAGGGCAAATGTGTACTTGGTGCGGCACGCACAAAAAATGCACTCAAAACTCGCCTATGAGCGTAAAAGGGCGGGGCAAGCCAGCCCTTTTGCCCAATAAGTTTCTGAATCATAGGGCAAAAGAGCTGCCCTCCGGGCGAATCCTGACTGCAGGATTCGGGCTAGCGCAACACTTTATTTTGTCTTCTCCGCATCCTGCAGCCTTTTCAAGGCTTCCCCGGCCATGAGGAACTCCCGGTCCGCTTCAAGCGCTTTCCGGTACATTTCCGCGGCGGATCGCTCATTTTTTCCCAACTCAAAGGCGCGGCCTTTCCAGTAATAGGCCGGCGCGTATGTGCCGTCATTGGCCAGGGCCAGGTTAAACTTATACAGGGCCTTATCGTATTCGCCCTGCGCCAGATAAACGCGTCCGTGGGCCACATAGCACTCGGGGTTGGACTCATTGAGCTGTATGGCTTTATTAATGTAGGTTTCGGCGGCCTGGTAATCGCCCTGGGCGGAGTGGGCGAGCGCAAGCCCGATATAACCGAACTGGTATTCCGGATCCAGGCCGATGGAGCGATGGAAGTCGCGCAGGGCTTCGGCGGTATCGCCTTTTTCCAGCGCGGCGTTCCCCAGGCTGTAAGCGCGCAGGGAAGTATCCTCAGGCGAATCCGCTTTTATTGTGGGCCTCGGCCTGGAAGCGGAACAGGCGCAAAGCGCGCAGAGCGCGGCGGCGGCGCCCGCCCGGGCGGCAAGTTTTAAAAGCGACGAATTGGCTGTCATTGTATTTTCCCCCTTGTACCGGTTCAGACCGGCTTAAAGAATTCGGCTTTATACGCAAATTTGTTTTTCAGATCCTGACGGCATTATAGGGGACTTGAGGCTGTCCCAAAACCACCGATTTTTCGCAAACCAACCGGGGATATTATGCGGCAAACGGGGAGGTTAGCCAAATTTTCATTGGTAAGACCCATACCCCAAAAAGGAGCCCGGCTTTGTGTTCAATCAGCTTTTATAAAGGCCTATAAGTTCGCCCTGGGCTAAGATATGGCCCTGCATGGCTTTAAGGAGGGCGTTCTTTGTTATCCCGGCGCTCAGGCCAAGGACCTTGTCCAGCGCGTATACTTTGAAGAAATAGCGGTGTGGTTTGCCCGGGGGCGGGCAGGGCCCGTAGTATCCCACCCGGTTAAAGTCGCCGTCATTAACTCCCCATACAAGCCCATGCTTGGAGCCGTCCGGCAGGGTCTTGTTTTTAGCGACATTTTCTTCCAGGCCGGTCAGCGCCGGCGGGATGTCAAACAGTATCCAGTGCACCCAGGCGCCGGGAGGCGCGTCGGGATCGTCCATGATGACGGCTATGCTTTTGACTCCGCCGGGCAGGTCCCCCCATCTCAATTCAGGCGACACGTCTTCCCCTCCGCAGGCATGTTTTTTGGGAATATAGGCATTGTGCTTGAACGCGGAACTGGTTATTGTAAGAGTCATTTTCTTCCCCCCCTTTACCATCCTTAATTTATGTTTTTTTACCCCGTTTTGGGCCGCGCCGGATACCGTCAGCGCGAAAATGCAGGACAGAAATATTATTTTTTTCACGGCAAAACCGGCCTTTAAATTTTGACGTTTTTATCAGCGGACTTAACTCTTTAATATTATGCGAAAATAGCGGCCGCGTGGCAAATCTTCATATCCTGGATCAGGCTCCTGCTTTTCTTTTCAATTCCAGAAGAGAACCGAATCCTCCGGCCCGGAACTTCTTCCGTCGTTGAGGCGGTAAGTGCCGTTCTCTTCCCAATCGGCGTTTTCTTTCTTGATAAAATCCATGAATTCACCCAGGGTAACGGCTCTGCCGGCCTTCCCCTGTTGTATATTGAGCAGCTTCCAAAGATATGGGCCGAACCCTATCCCCTTATCCGTATATGTCGATGTCCCCTCTTCTTCACCGCTGGCGACCACAGCGAACCCGGGCCTTTGGAAGCCGCTTCCCCTTTCCTCCGGGCGGACGAATATACCGGAATAGCAGGCGCTCACCAGCAGCGCTTTAAACCCGGCGCCCGATCTTTCGGCCCAGTCGGATAATTCGGCGGGCGATATGTAATTGTTTTTCCGGTCAATGCTGATAATCCCTTTTAAATCTCCGTGTCCGCCGTAATATATCACCAAAACATCTTTTGGGCCCAGATGAAGCGCGGTGATGGTTTTTTTGATCTGCCGTTTTGTCGCTTTGGCGCCCTTCAGCACCGTAATGCCGCCCTTGGGGAAGCAGCGCCATTTTTTAAGGAAGGCCGCCAACCGCATTGCGAATGGATTATGGCAGGTGGACCCGGAACCGTTCTTGTTCATGATATCCACGCCTATAATTACGGCGTGATACTTAAAGTTTTTGTAATTGGACGGGTTAGGATAAGATGTTTCCGCTTCGGCAGAAACCGCGGGGACAGGCCTGAAATTGGCGGCTCCGGCATTGCCCGGGCCTGTCTCCTGGGTATAGGATATCCGCGGCAAAAGCAGGAGTACCGGCAAAACGCAGCATACAAGGATACCTTTTAAGCGCGGGGTTTCAAGTTCCGGCAGGCCGCCGAAAACACTCTCTATTTTCAATATTTTCATAAATTTACTTTTTAAAAAAGCCTCCTCCCTTCCCGTTTAATCGGGTAAGGGATGGGAGGCCTAAGTTGTTATCCTATTGCCGGTCAAGGGTCGCGCAGTTTAGGTAGCCTTTTCCTTCATCTTTGCCGGTGACCAGGAAATCTTCGAGAAAGGCCTCAACATCCGCGTTGCCGCCCTTTACATCGTCAAGCGCCGCGTTCGCGAAGCCCGTAAGATAGGCCTGCGCGGCTTTCGTCGCAAGCCCCCGCAGCATGGCATTGCCCGGGTATTGGACATTTCCCTGGAAATATATACTGTCCCTGGGCTCATTGCCGTCACCCACGCCGTGGGCGCAGACTTTAGCTTCCGAGGGCGGAAGCACCTTATTGTCATAGTAGTAACACAGATCCGTGATGACATGCGAATCGCCGGGAGAGCGCTGCAGATGCGCCGGCGCGAAAGAATCCTCCACCGCGTGCGCGCCAATACCCGCGAACATGTACATCTTCTCATATTCCCGCATCGCCGCGGTTTTGTCGGCTTCAGCCCGCCCTTTTTTCCAGTGCGCCCAGGCCTCGCCGGTCAGAGCCCGGATAACGTCCACGCCCTTTCGGCAGGAATCGGCCGCCGGCCAGAGCACAGGCTTGCCGCCGGTTTCGGTGTACCCGCGGAGAAAATGCAGCGGCATTCCTACTCCCACGTTCGGCAGTTCCTTGCAGCCCTCAGCGTCCTTAGTCCAGCCCATTTTGTTGGTAAAAAAATCGCAGTAAGCGTTAAAAAGGACTGTGGAATGGAACTTGGAGAACATTCGGGGTTTGTCGGCCACGGAGTTCCCCTCCTCAAGCCTGTTCATTGTGTAATAAGTGCCGTCGTCCAGATAGATTTCGGGATAGAAACCTCCCGAAAGTTCCGATACTCCCATTGGCCACCGATCGTATGGGATCCTGGGGAGTATACGCGAATAAAGGCTCTTGGCCCAGCCGGCAAGTTCCCCGGCGCGGGATGCGCGCAATGTCTGGTTGGACGCCATCGCGGCATCGGTTGTGATTACCGTGTGGGAATTGTATACGTACGGTAAGAATTGGTCCCAGCTAAGAAGATTGTCAGTAAATACCGGCAGAATAGCCAGCGCGCCTATGACAGCCAGCGCGCAGGTATGCAATTTGTTTTTCATGTTGTCCTATTTTGAAACGAAAATATGATCTTTTGGACTACTGAAACAGTCTACCTTAAAAGGATGAAATCCCACATGGGAGCAAAGGGCAGTAATTTCCGGGCAAAATACCTATAGGCCCTTAGGCCCGCGGTTTTAATATCGCTTCTATACTCAAAGCCGTAAAAAGCTCATTTTACCTTTGTCGACGAGACTAAAATTTCATCCACCTTTGCGTCTAGGTCCTTTGGCCCTACAGAAGGTGGGTCTAAACGCCCTGCCGCCGCGTTCGGCGGGCTGCTACACTATCCATGAAGGCGGGAAGGAGGCGTTATGAAACTTATTTTAACGGCTTTTGCGGCATTCAGCGTATGCGGACATCTTTACGCGGATGTCAGTTTTGATTCGCTCGGAACGAGCTTCAGCCGGGATATGCAGGCTATCTCCGTTCCGGCTCCCACTCCCGTAGAAGTGATATTCTACGCCAAGAAGGACGGCACCAGGGTTTTCAGCGCGCCGGAGCGGACCGGCGGGGATTCCGACATCCTGGCGGAACTGCGCGGCGGTGAGCGCGTCAAGGTCATTGGCAGAACCGGTGATTTATATAACGTTGCGATCAACCGCCGCGAATATAATTCCGAAGCAGGACAATGGACCAACACTCAGGGCTGGGTAAGCGTCGCAAGCATCGGAGAGGATGCCCCCGCGACAGAGTCTCTTACTATCCCGATGACGTTCCAGGATATGCAGCCTGGCGGATGCCGCGAGGCGTTCATAGAAAAACTGAAGGGTTTTGCGGCAGAAAGGGTGCCGTATGTCTGGGGCGGAACTTCCCACTCCGGCGTGGACTGCTCCGGCCTTGTGGTGGCGGCAATGCTGGAATCAGGGTGTATTGCGCAAACGCCTCCGCGCACCGCGGCGGATCAGCAAAGAGCCGCGGCCCCCAGGGAAAGTGTGGATCAGCTGCAGCCGGGAGACCTGATTTTCGTCGGTACGCCTGCCCACCACGTAATAGTATTCATGGGCAAAGAACAGGACGGCAGCTATACGGTCATAGAGGCGCCGAACAAGGGCAGTGTGGTTAACATTCATCCCTTGCAGCTTTCAGCGAACGAAACCTTCGGGGCGCTTCTGCAATAGCGGAAACGCCGGCGTCTGACAAAAAGAAACCCGGTGTTAATACTCACTAATTCGGTAATTATTTCCGGGTCCTGTCAGCAGGGGCACCCCGCAGAACCGGGGTCCTCCAGCGCGTCGGCCCCTGCCATCCTCGCCCTCCTCTGACTGCAAGCCCAAGTCGGGCTCCGGAGGCTTCTGCGAAATGCCCCTGCTGCCACCCCGTTTAATTTACTCCAAAACGGTTATTTAATTACTGAGCTAGCACACCAGGTTCCTTTGGGATGTTAGATCTCGTTCAACTGGTATTTATTCCACAAATCGTTAAAGAGGGCTTCTGGGTCGGAGGGGACGTCCCATCTGGCGAAGAAGGCGCAGATATTGCGGAGATCCCTCAGCAACAATATTTGGGCGTTGGGATTGCGCCTTGGGTCCGAAGCCTGGGGAAAGTCTATCACCACCACCCTGCCCCTGTAATACAGCACATTGTACGGCGACAGGTCGCCATGGACTATATTACAGCGCAGGAATAACTCCACATTGCGCATTACGCGCACGAAAAGTCCGCGAGGGTCTTTTATTTCGCTCCTTGCCTCCACCAGCTTAAATGCGCGCTCGTTCCCGTCTCCCAGGTATTCCATCACAAACGAGCCCTGCCCCGTTTTAACAACAGCGGGCACATCCGCCCCGGCGGCAAAGAGCTCTTTAAGATAAACCGTCTCGCGATTTTGCCATACTGCCTCCTCCACCGCCCTGCCGAAGCGGCTTTTTTTCTGAACGGCCAGCAACTCCCTCCTCGTGAACAGGTTCTGTGTCACAAAATAATCCGCCCTGTTCTTAAAGGCGCGCTCCTCCCTTTTTTTATAGACCTTGGCGGCGTAATACAGCTTTCCGGCACTCTTGCTTTTTGATACGACATGGACCACCGCCTCCTTGCCTTCGCTCAGGATGCGCTCGTAACCGTTTATGGTACCGTCGTCAAAATACTGTCTCAACGCTTCCGGGCAGGAGTACGATTCTTTAATATAATTCATTCAGGCTCCGTTTTGTGTAGGCGGGGCGGCCGCGCGCAATGCGCGGCGGCCTCCGTGGCGGAGCCGCCGGTGTTCCGGAATCAAGTCAATTAATCAGGGAATAAAAAGGAGGCGGCTTCCGCGGTTGTTTTGTTGGTTGTGATTTTTTTCATAATTGCGCCTCCTTTGTTCAAGGAATGTAAATATTCTAGCAAATAGTACCGGGGGTAAATCTTGAATTTTAAGAAAAACCAGGCATCCTCCGGTAAATCTATGCCCTTTAGGCCTATAAGAAATCAGGCCATACGACCCTTGATAAGAGTCATGTTTTGTGCGACACTAGAGTTAAGGGTTATTGATGAAAAAAAGCTTTCTTTTTTCGGCCGCAGTGTTAGCGTTCCTGGGACTTAACCTTAGAGCCCAGGACATTTCATTTGATTCCCTTTACAACGGGACCGCGGGCATAAACGCCATACCGGCGGCTGCTCCGGCTCCCTCCTTAGCCGGCAGGGAGCCTGTCGTTATCACCGTGTCGGGTCTGGACTTCGGCGAGATAGGCTGCGGGCCGTTTGATGTGGATCACCTTAGAAAACTTTTTAATTTCTTCTTTCCAAAAAAAGATTACAACGACATTGACCTGGTTAACGCCGTAGTTTCTTTCAATAAAGACCGTTTCTTACTGGAAAACGGCGAAGACAATGCGGGGCCGGACCAACACGCGGCGCGTCTGCCGGATAATTATCTGGAGGCTAAGATCGCCGAAACGCCGGAATATGCCCAGAACAAAATAACCCTCGTTCCTTTTATCTGGTCCAGGGACCCGGAGGACAGCGCGAAAGCCGCCCAGGAATTTGAACAAAAGCTGATAGAGGTACACGAAACCTATAAAAACAGGCCCATCCATATCCTGGCGCACAGCTGGGGCACAGTCCTCATTCATGAAACCCTGCACCGTGTCAGCCTGTCGCACCCTGAAATAAAGATAGAGAGATTAATCACCGCCGGTTCGCCGCTGGTGCCGGGCAACGCGGTGGTCAGGCTGTTCCGTGCTATTGAAATCAATCATGCGCATTTCCTTAAGGACGTATCCAAACCCGCGAATATCGGAACCTGGAAAAATATCTGGGCAAGCCGCGACCCCTACTCAAATGCCATACCCGCAGCCGACTCCAACGCCCAGATCGACTCGGACGTTGAAAACGTAGAACCCGCTCTTATAGACCTCATCCTGCACAATAAGGCGCTCAAAAAGCTGGCCGAGCATGACCTCATAAAAATACGCAACTTCGGAGATTGGCATTTCTCCTACATTTTAGACTACAAGGCCAGCCTTGAATCCATCCACAAAGACATCTTTGTGCCGGTCTTCGAACCGCTGATAGCGCCCCAGGTGGTGGAATTCGCCGACACGCAAAAAACCTTCAGCCCTAAGCCATAGGCCTTAAGCCTTCCCGGAAAATTCAATACCTGCGCAGGAGGGGAAACCGCCATGCGGTGTCCCCTCAGCCGTTGGGAAAGGGTGGAAACCGCCATGCGGTGTCCCTTAAATAGTCTGGAAGGGGTCGTTTATCAAAGGCCTATGGCCTTCGAACGGCCGGTTGAATTTTTCGGGTAAATTATATGATTTATCGCCCTTTTTCCCGAAAGGGCCAGGCAGGGGATTTCACACTATTGAAAGAGACTTTACGTACTTGCTATAACGCTTGTTTATTTCGGACATGGAGAGTTTCTCCGTCCTTCTGACGCTGAAATTTTCCACGCTGAAAGAAGACAACACCGTTCCATAGGCCATAGCGCGTTTCAAAACGTTAAAATTACGCCAGTCGGGGGACGCGGCCAGGTAACCCACGAAACCTCCGGCGAAAGTGTCTCCGGCGCCGGTAGGGTCCACTACTTTTTCTATCGGCTGGGCGGGCATGGCAAGAGTCTCTCCGTCGTAGAACAGCATGGAGCCGCTGTCGCCCCTCTTGATCACCACTATCTGCGGGCCCATTTTGGCAAGCAGTCTTGCGGCCGTCATCAGGTTATACTCTTTCGTCAGCTGGCGGGCTTCTTCTTCATTAATAAAAACCAGATTAACCCTGGATAAAAGCTTTTTAAGGGAACTCTTCTTGAGGGTTATCCAGTAATTCATGGTGTCGCAGGCCACAAGCCTCGGCTTATCCATCTGGCTGAGCACATCCCACTGCAGGTCAGGGTCGATGTTAGCCAGGAACAGCACCCCGCACTTACTGTGCGAGGGGCTGAGTTTAGGTTTAAAATCCTTAAAAACGTTAAGTTCCGTGGCCAGGGTGGTGGCATTTTTAAAATCTTCATTATACCTGCCCTTCCAGTGGAAGGTCTTGCCGGGCATGACCGTCATACCCTCAAGGTCTATGTTGCGGCGCTTCAAGAGCCGGCGGAAAGGGGAGGGAAAATCCTCACCCACCACTCCCACTATTCTCACCGGCGCGAACTGGGAAGCGGAAATGGAAAAATGCACAGCCGAGCCTCCAAGCGCCCTGTTTGTCCTCCCGTGAATAGTCTGCACGGAATCCAGCGCGACAGAACCGACGACTAAAATATTCTTTTTCATATTTTATTGGAAATTAGGACAGCGACCGTTATTTGGCTTTTGAAACCGGCTTTTGATCTAATCCACTATTACTTTTTAGCAAATGGCGGAGAAGTTGGCAAGGACAAAAGGACAATCAAAACAGTTTGCGCGGCAGGGCCATGTTTGCGTAAGGGCGCGCGCGGCGGCGGGAGAGCGGCGTTTTTACGCCGCCAAGGATTTCGGCCTCAAACAGCAGCGAATCAGCCTTGCGAAGGCTTTTTTCCGGATATTTGCCCAGCACCCGGTAGTGCTTTACGGCGTCCAGTTTCCTGCTTACGAAAAACACGTTTTTCCCTGAGTAAAGCCATTCAGGCTTTAAATCCGAGGCCTTGAGCGGAACCGAAAATTCGCGCAGGGTTTTTTCCCCCCGGTTGTTGTAGTAGAACTCAAAATAGCTTTTAGCCAGTTCGGCGCTGGAAGCGTAGACCGGCTCCCTGTAGCGCAGGCCGCAAAAATGCGACTGCGCCACCGCGCCCCACCTGCCGTTTTCAAGAAACGGCGCGATCACATGGTCATCATCCCTGCCGTTGGCTCTCAGGTCAAGAAGTAATGCCGGCCGGCCATGGAAAAGAAACGCCGCGGCGGCGAGCATCGCCCCCTCCACGCAATGCGCTTTCCCATGTTTCAACACGCCGAGCGGCGAAAAGCAGGTATCCGGCTTTTCATCATTGTAGGCGAGCTCATGGTCGAGGAAGTCCTGGACCCTGCGCGGGGTGTCCAGGCGCCGGAGAATCCCTGTTTGCTCTTTTGAAAAACGCGAAAACTCGACAGCCTTGAATTTCATAAATAAGTGGAACTTATAAGCCACTTACTTTTTAGCAAATGGGGAAGTAGCTGGCAAGTTATTTTAGAGTCAAATGCTATAATTCCAAATCCGGCGCCGCGGCACAAGCGCTTTTAACCCGAATCCTGCAGTTCAAGATAGGTTTCACTGAGTAACACAGGGAACAGAAACATTGCAATACCTGTGTAGGTGCCGTTTCAAAGGCTATGGCCATAAGATGGCCGAGGGCGTATCCACCGCGAAGCGGTCCCTGAGCACTGCGAAGGGGAATTCTTCAACTGAAGAATTCGGATTTAGGAGAAATATAATGAATGAAAATCCCGGTCAGTCACAGAACACCCCGGTTTTCGGCGAGCCAACGCCGCTTGGGCTTATCGGCCTTGCCATAGGCTGCGCCGCGCTTACACCCATAGCTTTCGGCTGCTCGCTTACCCCGGCAGGTTTCAAAACGGCGGCGGTGTGGGCGCTGCTGTTCGGCACCGGCTGTCAGATGCTGGCAGGCCTTATGAGCCTCACTAACAAGAATGTGCTGGGCGGCACGCTGTTCACGGCATTTTCCTTTATGTGGGCGATAAACGCCTGGACGCTTAATTCCATAGCGAACGGCTTTATACCGGATGCCGGCATCCTGCTGGCCATAGACATAACCCTGCTGCTTATATTCGCGGTGCTTACCTACGGCTTCGGATTTTTTAGCAGCCTGCTTTTCGCCTTCCTTCTGGATATTGACCTGCTTTTTCTGGCAAAGGTAGTAAAACATTTCGCCGGGCCGGCGCCTGCGGCGGCACTATCCTTTCTTATAGGCTGCCTTACGGTGCTGATGGGGCTTATCGCCCTGTGGCTGGCTTTCGCCATGCTTATAAACCCCATAGCCGGCAGGGTCATATTCCCCGCAGGCAGACCGCTCTTCCAAAAAAAGTGATAGTTGTTTGACCGCGGACTGCGAAGCCCCGCGCTTTTTCCCCAAAGGGGCCAAAGTACGGGGCTTTTCTTTTGCGTAGCGGACGCCCCCCCACTCCCGGCAATTTAGTAAAATAATAGTCATGGAACCCAAGCGCAGCCAGCCCATAGCGGAATATCAGGCTGAATTCGGCGGTTTTGAAAAACTGATGCCGAAGAGGATAAAAAATGTCCTTTTGGTGGCTTCGCTTTACGATTCTTTCCTGCTCGCCGATGACGAACGCCTGAACGAAGCGCTTTTCGGAGAGATGCTTGACGCCTCGGTGCACACGGCCCCTAAAATAACCCGCGTGCCGACCGCAGAAAAGGCTCTTGAAAAAATTGAAAAAAACCACTACGACCTGGTAATAGCCATGATACAGGTGGGCGAAACCGACATGACCGATTTCCTCACCGTCCTGAAGCACCTGAAACCGGAAATACCGGTGGTGCTCTTGTCTTTCAATGTCTCCGACGCGAAAAACATTCCGGAGGCGGCCCAGGCGCTCGCCGACGGGGTTTTCCTCTGGCAGGGCGATACCCGCATATTTTCAGCCATCATAAATTTAATCGAGGACGCGCGCAATTTTGAGCGCGACGCCGAGGTGGGCGTGCAGGCGGTCCTGCTGGTGGAGGACAATATCAAATTTTATTCCTCCTACCTCCCGATAATTTATTCCGAACTGCTGAAACAAACCCAGATAGTTATGGCCGAAGAGCTTAACCCCGCCAAGAAAGCCCTGCGCCTTAAAGCCCGGCCGAAAATTTTATTCGCGCGGGACTACGACAGGGCCTGGGAAATCTATTCCAGATATAAGACGAACATCCTTGGAGTTATAAGCGATATAGAATACCCCATCGGGAAAACCTGCGTGGAAGACGCGGGGCTCCGCCTCACAAAAAAAATAAAAGAAGACAATCCGGACATGCCGGTTCTTTTGCAGTCCTCGAACACCCGGTTCGCGGCGCGCGCGGGCGAGTTAGGCGCCACCTTTATGAGGAAAGCCTCCCCCGACCTTTCGCGCCAGCTCAGGGGCTTTATGCTGCGCTATTTCGGCTTCGGAGATTTCATATTCTCCGACAAGAACGGCTTTGAGTTCGCCAGAGCCGCCGACCTGCACACTATGACAAAGCTTTTAAAAACGGTGCCGGCGGAATCGGTGCTTTACCACGCGAGCCGCAACCATTTTTCGAAATGGCTGTTCGCGCGCACGGAATTTGAAATTGCCTATAACATACTTCCCAAGAAAATATCCGAGTTCAAGGACGGCGAGGCCCTGCGCAAGTATCTGATAGAAACCCTGCACCAGTTTATCTATAAAACCCAGCTGGGCACCGTGCTCAAATTCGACAGAAAGCTTTTTGACGATGAAACGCCGTTCGCCAAAATAGGATCGGGCTCCATAGGCGGCAAGGCGCGGGGGCTGGCGTTCGTGGATTTCCTTCTTGCGAAGAGCGACCTGCAGGATAAATTCGCGGGAGTGCGGGTTACGGTACCGAACACCATAGTTATCGCCACCGATGTCTTTGATTTCTTTATTGAGCAGAACGGCCTGGACTCGCTCATAAGCGAAAATTATTCTAACGCGCGTATAGCCGAGCTTTTCGAGCGCGCGCCGCTTCCGGATTATGTGCGCGACGATCTGCGCGCGGTGCTGGAAAAGCTGGAAGGGCCCCTGGCCGTGCGTTCGTCTTCGCTTTTAGAGGATTCAAAAACCCAGCCCTTCGCGGGGGTCTATAAAACCTACTTCCTTCCGAACGATTCCCCCGACGACGCCCTGCGCCTGGCGGAACTTGAGAAAGCGGTTAAATTCGTATACGCCTCGACTTTTTCAAGGGAAGCGCAGGCCTACAGGAAATTTGCCCCGCACATGGCGGAAGAAGAAAAAATGGCCGTGGTGATACAAAAAGTGGTGGGGCTGCCGTACGCGGGCGGAAAAAGATTTTACCCCGACTTCGCGGGGGTGATGCAGTCCTATAACTATTATCCGGTGCCGCCGCTTGAGCCGGAGAACCCCATAGTGCACATAGCGCTCGGCCTTGGAAAGACCATAGTGGACGGCTACACCTCTCTCCGCTTCTCGCCCGAGCACCCGAGGAATTTACACCAGTTTTCCACCCTGAAGGATTTCCTGCGCAACTCGCAGAAAAAGTTCATAGCCCTTGCGCTTGGCGGCGGAAAAGAGGCCGCTTTAAAATACGACGATGAATCCGCGCTCACCGTTCTTGACGCTGACCTGGCGGCCGAAGACGGAACGCTTGAGGCCGTGGGCTCCACCTACTCGTCCGAGAACGACGTGATTTACGACGATGTTTCCCGCCCCGGCGCGCGGCTCGTAACCTTCGCCCCCATTCTTAAAAACGAGCTCATTCCGCTTTCAAGCATCCTGAGCGCTCTCTCGGAAGCCGGCAAAGAGGCCATGGGCGCCAATATTGAAATGGAATTCGCCTGCGTGCTTGACAAGAAGAACAAGACCGCGGAATTTAATATTTTACAGATGCGGCCCATGGTGTCGCGCAGCTTCCTGAAAAAAGTGCACTTAGAGGAGCTGAAAAAAGAAAACCTGGTATGTTTAAGCGCCATGACGCTCGGCAACGGTCATATAAGAGATGTGTATGACCTTATATACGTTAAACCGGAAACCTTTAACTCTTTAAAAACGCGCGAGATAGCCGAACAGATAGGCGAGCTGAATTCGCGCCTGAAGCTGGAAAACCGCCACTATCTTCTTATCGGGCCCGGCCGCTGGGGCTCAAGCGACCCGGCGCTCGGCATACCGGTAAAGTGGGACCACATTTCAAATTCAAAAGTGATAGTTGAGGCCGACTATGAGGGCTTTTCGGTGGATCCGTCCTACGGCACGCATTTTTTCCACAACGTAACTTCACTCGGCATAGGCTACTTTACGATCAACTCCTACAGCAAGGAAGGCTTTATAAACTGGCCCTGGCTGAAAAGCATGGCGGTGTTGCATGAAACGGCCTATGTAAGACACCTGCGCCTCAGCTCTCCGCTTGACATCCGCGTTGACGGCTCGGAGGGACGAGGCGCGGCGGCGTTCACGTAAGATTTGAGCCATAGGGCCAAATCTGTCGCAAGTCACAGGTCACAAGCAAAAAACTTTTATATTTACTTCGGTAAATGGATGCCTGGCCCGCTTCTTTCGGCCGTGGCAAGTGAAAGGAAATTCGATTGGATCCTCGCAAGACGGAAAAGATAAAGGCTTCCGGTCACGGGTCAAGGCCGGCCCTCCCAGGCCGGGTGGCCTTGTGGCTGGAAGGCGGGAAGTGGAGAGCCGCGGCCCTGCTCGCGGCGTTCACCTGGCTTCTCTGGGGCAGAACGCTCGGATTTGCGCTGCACCACTGGGATGATTCGGTTTATCTTTTTGAGGATTCCCGGCTTGATGGGCTGACGCTCGCCCATCTACGGGATATCTTCACCCGGCCTTTTTTTGCCAATTACCATCCGGTCACAACTCTCACCTATTTATTCGACCGATCCGTTTGGGGGCAATGGATCCCGGGCTGCCATATCACCCAGCTTGTTTTTTACGCCGCCGGGGTGATCCTGGCCTACGAACTCTTTCGCCGGGTACTGGGCGATAGATTCTGGGCGCTGATGGGGGCGGCCATCTTTTCAGCCCATACCCTGCATGTTGAGCCGGTCGCCTGGCTGGCCTGCCGTAAAGACGTCGTTTGCATGGTCTTCTACGCCGCGGCTTTGATCGCGTACAAACGCTACGCCGATATCCGCGAGAACTCACGCAAAACCGGCCAGGCGTGGCCTTTTAGAGAGTACCTTTTCGTGATGTTTTGGACATGCCTTGCCCTGGGAGCCAAGGGGTATGCGGCGGTTCTCCCCTTAGTCTTTCTCGCCTACGATCTCTGCTTTTTTCCCCGCGTCGGCTGGCGCGGGTACCTTGACAAAATACCGCTGCTCGGCCTGGCCGCGGGACTCGTGCTGATGACCGTCGGAGCCCAGGAGGGCAGCGGCGCCCTGCTTAAAGATATGAGTGTGCTGGGAGGGCTTACGGCCTCCGGCCGGATCGAAGTGCTCCTCAAAATTTTCGCGCTCTACGCGGCCCGCTCTCTGGCCCCGCTCGCGCTGAATGCCAAATATATGGTCTCCTCGCAGGGATGGTATCCGCAATGGGTGGCGCTGCTGGGACTGGCCCTGCTCGGCGCGCTCGTTTCCTGGTTTATACTGCTTCGGAAACGCGCTCCCGCAGCGGCCTACTCCTTCGCTTTGTTCGGCCTGCCTCTCGCCACCACGATGAACACTTTTTTTACTCTCCGCATCTGGATGACCGATCGGTATCTGTTTTTACCGACGCTGGGCAGTTGCCTTCTCCTCGTCTGGGCCGGCAAAACGCTTCAGGAAAAATGGCCGGATCGGAAACGAACCCGCCGGGTCACGGCAGGGGTTTTTATCGTTCTGACGATGTATTGCGGTTTAACACTGGCGAGAATAAATGTGTGGAGTTCCCTAGTTTTGCTCCGGTCCGATACTTTAAGAAAGAACGTGTCCTTTCTTTCCGGCGACGGCCCCGTTAGCGCCGAAGAATTCTTGAGGAAAGCGTGGGGCCGGGCGGTCGCGCTGCCCATTCTGGATATGCTCGAAGAATTGGCCGTCGCCTACGATAGGGAGGGGCGCCCGGGCGATGCCCGGCCCTTTAGAGAAATTCTGAGACAGGTGGGACGGGAAGGCGTCAGTACGGCATCGAACGCCATTGATGAGGGACGGCCGCAGGATGCCGTCGGCCCGCTGAGCGCGATAGTGGAGAAGGGCGAGTGGGAAGCGCCGGCGGCGGCAAAAGGTCTCGGCGACGCTTACAGCAGGATGAACAAACCCGAAAAAGCCCGGAATTGGTACCATCGGTCGTTCGAGCTCTATAAGAAACACGGACTATCGGGGGGACCTTCCCTGGTGGGAGAGATGACATTGGAGTTTAACTTGCGTAATTTTCCCCGCATGATTGAAGTCCTCAGGCTTCTGCAAAAGGAATCTCCGGGCGATCCGCGCGGGTTATTTTTCGAAGGCCGCGCGCTGGAAGAGATGGGCCAGGCCGGCCAGGCTTATCTAAAATACGAGTTAGTGGAAAAAATGCCCGATTCCGCCTTTCTGGACACTCAACTGAGCCCGGGCGATGTTCAGCGTCAAATGGGCATCACCGCCCAGAAACTGGGCAAAACCGAAGAGATGCGGAAGCATTTTCTGGAATGCCTGCGGCTTAATCCCCGTGACCCGGACCGTGAAACCATTGAACGGCTTTTAAAGGCATTGTAAACCGCGGCTTTATTTCAGCTTTCCCAAAGCGTTCCGTTTACTTTCAGCGGCCGCGGAAAAAGCCGGAGATATTGCGAGCGCGCGGTCATAATCCCTGATGGCGGCGGCATATTCCCCTTTCAGGAAATAGGCGTTGCCCCTGTTAAAGAACATTAGAGCCGAGCCCGGATTGTTCCGGATAGCCGCGCCGCAGTCCGAGATAGCTTTGTCAAATTCCCTCATGTGCACAAAAATTCCGGCCCGATTGCTCAACGCCTTCCAGTCGTCCGGACGCAGTTCAATGCACCGGTTAAGATCCGCCAGCGCGTCCTGATACCGCCCCGCCGCCCTGTGCGCGTCGGACAGGGCGCGATACGCCGCGGCCTCGCGGGGATATTTTTTCAGCACGTCATTGCACAGCGAAAAAGTATTCCTCCAGACCGCGGCCCTCTCGAACGAAGCGACCCCCAGAATGGCGCAATGCGCGGCCACAATAACCGCAAGCACCCGCCCGGGAGAAAAAAGCCTTTTCAGCCGGTTCTTCTCAAAGCCGCCACTGTAAGCCGCGCCGCGGCTTTGACTGAAAATTTCATATAACCGTAGCGCCAGAAAGCTGTAAATAAAAAAAAGCCCTGCCGCCGGAACATACCCGTAACGGTCAGCCGGCGGGAAAATCAAAAGGGCGGGAAAGATAGTTATCAGAAAAAACCCCAGGCAAAACACAGCGGCTTTCGCCGCCCCGCCTCTTTCAGGCCCGCGTAAAATACGCCAGGCGCAGTAAAGGGCGGAAACCGCGGCAAAAAGCAGGAAGAACCAGCCTGCCGGCGCGGCCGGCAAAGCCGGCGGCGGATACATGGCGGAAAGATTTACCGGCGCCACGAATTTCCCCAGGTAAAAAAGGAGACTCTCCCCTCCCCCCGCCGCATAACTTGACAGATTAAAAACCCCGGAGCCGGAACCCAGAAGAAAACCGGATGGAGCCCAGGAAAGCAGAAAAAGAGAAAATGCCGCTAAAAAATATGGAACTTTTTCAAACAGCAGAACCGCGCTAAAGACGCGTTTCCGGTAATAATCCGCCAGAGGGAGCGCAAAGGCAAGCATCAAGGCGAAAGGCTTTGAAAGGACGGCCAGGATAAAACAAAAAAGAGAGAGAATAAAAAATCTGTTCTTTCCCGTGTCAATGTATTTTAAATAGCAGCTTAAGGTCCAGAAAGCAAAAAACCCCCACAAAAGCTCTTTGCGCCCGGAAATCCAGGCCACCGGTTCAACCTGAACCGGATGAACGCCGAACAGCAGCGCGCCCAGAAAAGCCGCCTCCCTGCGCCAGCCGAGCAGTAAAAACAGGTAAAAAACCGACGCGCAGTTGGCAAGGTGAAGCGCGAGGCTTGTGATATGATAAGGCAGCGGATTAAGGCCGAAAAGGAAGAACTCCGCCTTATAGATCAGGGTGACGACAGGATGGTAATAACCCGGGGAGAAAGCAAGCGCGTCAAGCCATGAGCCGCGAAGCGCCGTATTTGACAGAACATACTGCACATCATCGTAGTCCACGAACCCGTTATTCAGGACCGGGAACAGCGCTGCAAGAACGAGCAGGCATAACAGCGCCGGCAGCGGAATTTTTTCGGCAAAAACGCAGATCTTCCGGAAAAATTTAATTTTGGACGAGCCGCATGCGGCATTTGTAAGAGACATAAGCTTGATGCGCTGATACGGAACCGGGTTTATTATAAATTGCGCTATACAAAAGTTATTATCTTTGCAAAAAGCGATCCACTACGTGTATAGTAGCAAAAGTGGAGGCGTTTTCATGAATTTTATCCCCCCATGACCGGCGGTTTTTCGGGCAGGCAGGAAGCCGGGTACTTGTTTGTTTTAGCCGCCGGCCGGAAGCGGGTCTGCAGCCTCTGATCATTATCTCTTTGCGCAGCCGCCATGATCATCAGCAAATAGATAGGTTCCAACGGTACCCCGTGTCGCCCGCTGCGACTGCCTCCGAGGTTCGTCAGCAGAATATGCACGGTAGCGATGAACAGAAGGTAAATGGCTAACGGCGACCGATTCTTCCAGACAGCCAACAGCCCCAGGCAAAATGCGGCCACGGGCAGGTATTCTTCTACCCACGTCAGCGGCCACAAAACATGGGCAAGATAGCCGCGTTTTTCGTAAGGGTAAGAAGACAATTGTTCAGCCCGCGCAAGGTACCGGCCGGGAGATTCGCGGGAAATCTGAAGCATTTGATCGATCTCGGGATGAGCCGAGGAAAACCCCATATAGCGTTTAAGACTTTCTTCGGAATTATATAAAATGGATAAACGGCCGGGTGGTCTTTTGCCGCTTTCCAGAATAAACCAGATGAAATGCACAACCTGGTCCCGGAGAAACTTAAACGGGTGGCCGGCGATTGCCTTAACCGCCAAATCCCTGAGAATTCGCTCCCGCTGTGCCGGCGGGCACCCGGATCGGTCTATAATTGCCAGGTAATCTTCTCCGCTGTACGTCATCCAGTCTGCTTCCCTGCTTCCAACTGCGGCTCCTGGCGTTCCCGGCCTCAGCGTAGTGCGCAGGGCGCTTATTTGTGCGGATCCCTGGCCGGGTTCCAGCAAATAGGCGTTATTAACAAAAAGCGCATAACTTCCAAATTGTGTAAATCCCCAGAACCCGAAATGTTTAAGGTTTACGGCGCACCAGGAGAGCGACAGAAACATCACTGGAACGACCCAGAGTGTAAGCGCCCGGATAGTTCTCTTTCCCATTCTTGTCGTAAGAATACCCGCAGGAATAGCGACCAGGAGACCAGTTCCGATGGGGCGGACAAACGCCGCCAGTACGGACAGGATCCCTGCAGCGACCCACGTCCGATTCGCCGCCGCGGACTTACTTGCCGTTGCGATGGAAAATACCAGACACACCTCGATAAACGAGTAAAGCGTTTCGGTCAGGAGCTGCTGGGCGGACGCAAGCGGGCGGGGGAGCAGGGCCGTCAGCGTTCCGATAAAGATCGCCAGGAGATACGAAGGGCGTATGAACCGATAAGAGATCAGGGCCGTTATACATCCGGTTAAAATAAGAAGAGCGTGCTGAAAGATCGTTACGGCCGGCAACCAGCGGAAAACGTTCAGGATCGTCAAGAGGAAAAGGGAATAACCGGGGGTTCGGATTGACGTTAATGCGAACCTTCCATGAAATATACTCTCCAAGACAGGCGCGAGATACCCTTCGGAGTCAGGAAACAATTCAGGGTCGGGAGCCGCTCTTAGAAGTTGGTAATGCACGTAAGCGACAACCAGGACGGATATCGCCAGAGCTGCCAGAGCGAACCTTTTGCCGCGCTTCATGGATTTATCTGTAGGCAACATAAGGGCCGCTATTGTAAGTTTCACCCTGCAGGATTGAGATCTGGAATTCCTTATAGCCGATGGCTTGCGGCTTATGGCGCGGGCAGCATGCGGCTTATTTACTGATATACTCAAGGCTTTCTTTGCCTTCGTTGATCAGGGGCAGGGGCGTATCCCAGACTCCAAGCGACAATACATCCCTGAAAAACACTTTTTTATCTTTTTCGCTTATTTTGGACCATTGCGGCGACGCGCCTTTAAATGAAGCGTTAAGCAGAGCGTCCCGTAAATTTTCGTCAAGATCCCGTTCAAAATCATCCACCAGCGGCGAAAGGGAAAGCCGCAGGCGTTTTTTGTACTCAGCCGGCGGTCCGCCGGCGCCGGCCCCCAAAGCCCCGGCTGGAGCGGACTGCTCCAACCGTTCTTTGGCGATAAACACCCGCCAGGGATTGGTTTTAAAGCCGTAATATTTAAGCCTGGTATTTTCCGTTATGTCCCAGGAAGAAGCGCTCTTAAAGAGGTAATACAGAGTTTTTACGCCGGGCCTGAAACCGCGCAAATCGGAAAAATCCCACCTCAGGGAATAATCCAGCGCCACCCTTGAATCGCGGGCGTCCTTTGATATATTAAGCATAAGCGGGCTTTCATCAGGCCGGGCGGATGGAGCCTTTACAGCGGCGGTCGAGACCACATTCTCATTTTGGCCATGAAGTAAAATTTTAAAGGAAAATAAAAAAACGCCCGCTAAAAGAGTTTTACCTGACCGCCTCATTTTCAGAAGCCTTCTTTCGCGTAGCGCTCAAGAAGTTCGCGCGCGATCCTGTTGTCCGGGTTGAATTTGACCGCAGAATCCAGCGCCTCTTTAAGGTCCTTTTCCATGCGCGCTTTTCGCCTGGGATCGGGTTTTCCCACGGCGCCAAAGGCGGAAATGACAGCCGCCCTGAGCGCGTAGATCTCGCTCATGAATTTATCGGCGCCCACAAAAGGCATGCGGTTGCCTTTTTCCAGCCCAGCCGCTATAACCTGAGAACTTCCCTGATACGCTTTTAAAAGAAGCGCCCGCGCGGCCGGGCGGTTTTCATTTACTATGGCAAGGCTCGCCCCTTCCTGGAAATCCGCCTCCACCTGCTGCTTGCGCGCGTCGATAAAATCCGGATAATTGCCGAGCGCCCCCTGATAAAAAGCCCTGGCCCGGGGGTAGTCTTTATTAACCAGCGCTTTATTGCCTTCCACCGTAAGTTCAAGCGCTTTTTTGAACCCCGCGTCCCGCGCCAGCTGGTCCACCGTATTTTTTATCTTTTCAGCCTCCGCGCTGTTTTTAAGGGCATCCGCCGAAGTGATCTCGGCGGAAGAAAGGATATTTGGCGGAGCGTTTTTTTTAAGTTCCGGGGACTCGGCCTCCTCTTTTTCAAGCCCGGTTTTAAGCGCCTTTATCTTTTCAATGACCGCAACATAGTGGGAGGCGTTCCTTTCCAGGCGCTCGGCGTCTTTATTAAGGGCCAGGAATCCGTCCGCTTCAAGCCAGGAGGCAAGCGCCGAGTAGCAGCTCAGCAAAAGCAGGCGGGAATTGTAGAGCGCGGAAGGCGTGACACCGGCCTGTCGCGGGCTTATGGCGCTTTCCGCGACTGTGCCGGAAGACGAGCGGGTTTCAAGCAAAAGGGAAAGCTCCCTTATGGAAGGCACATCGCCCCTTTCGCCCAGAACTGTTATAAGGGCCATGGCTGCCTGCCAGTTGTCCGCGCTGGCCTTTACGGTTTTTTTTAGTATCGCGGTTTCAAATTCGCCGCCGCGTTCAAAGCCGCTTTTGTAGGCATTCTCACTCAACTCTTCAAGCAGGGCCAGCGCCCTTTCCGAATCCGGCGCTTTGGAAAGGGCTTTATCTATAAAACCGTATGCCTCTTCAATATCGGCCGGAGCGGCGCTTTTTTCAGAGATGATCTTTTCCGCCTTTGAAAGATAATACACCGCGGCCTTTTCCCGGGCAAGGCCGCAGGCGGATAAAGAAACCATAAGCGAAATTAAAAATGTTTTTTTCAGCAGTTCCATTCAGGCCTTCCGGATTTTAATTATTTCGCCGAAATAAAGCGTATGCGAGTCGCCGGCGGGATAATATTGTTTCCTTATCTCCCTCGGCAGAGCCGAGGACGGCATTTCGGCCCTGGAAAGAATTTCGCACTCATAAGAGAGCGCCGCGCCTTCTATAAGCTTAACGCCCGGCTTTGAGCCGTCTCTGGTTTTAAACGCGCAGGCGCGCAGTTTGTCATGTTCCCGGCCCGACTTTGAGCCGCAAAAAGCAAGTTCCTTTTTCCAGGCGCCGGCTGCCGGAACGCAAACCGCGAAATAGCGCGCATTCTCAAGAAGCTCATGCGTATAGCGGGAAGGGCGAACCAGCACGGTCATTACGGGCCTGCCCCAGATAACGCCTGTTTGCGCCCAGCCGATGGTCATGACGTTGAGGCGCTTCTTGTCATCCAAAACCACGAGAAGCGCCCCCGAGCCTTTAAGCGCTTCGCAGAGCTTGTCAAAACCGCAATGATAATCCATTATTCAGTCTCGCGACAGCTTTGAGCCGACGGCTCAAAGCTTGCTCCAGTCTAAAATTATCTTCCCTGAATCGCCTGAGGCCATAATATCAAAGCCTTCCTTGAAGCGCTCCACCGGAAAGCGGTGGGTGATTATGGGTTTGATATCAAGCCCGCTTTGAAGCATGGCGCACATCTTATACCAGGTCTCGAACATTTCTCTGCCATAAATACATTTCATCAGCAGGGCCTTGAAAATAACGGTTCCCCAGGGGATGGTGGTATTAGGCGGCAATATGCCGAGCAGCCCGATTTTGGCCCCCATTTTGACAGAGGCTATCATATCGTTGAAAGCCGAGGGACTGCCGGACATTTCAAGGCCGACATCAAAGCCCTCCGTCATTTTAAGGCGCCGCATAACATCCGGGAGTTTCTCTTTGCGCACATCCACCACATTTTTTACGCCCAGTTTTTTTGCCAGCTCAAGGCGGTAATCGTTCAGGTCGGTTATAACCACATGGCGCGCGCCCACATGCATGGCAATGGCGGCGCCCATTATGCCTATGGGGCCCGCTCCGGTGATCAGAACATCCTCCCCCACCAGGTCGAAAGAAAGCGCCGTATGCACGGCGTTGCCGAGGGGATCGAGTATTGAAGCCTCGTCGTCTGAAATATCGTCCGGAAGCGGGAAAACATTTTCGGCCGGCATGGACAGATACTCCGCGAAAGCGCCGGGGCGGTTAACGCCAACACCTCTGGTATTTATGCACAAATGCCTGTGGCCGGCCTTGCAGTTGCGGCAATGGCCGCAGACTATGTGTCCCTCGCCCGAAACCCGCTCGCCGATAGTGTGTCCTTTAACATTTTTTCCCAGCGCCTCTATTACGCCCACGAATTCGTGCCCCACGTGCATGGGGACAGGTATGGTTTTCTGGGCCCAGTCGTTCCACTGGTAAATATGTATATCGGTGCCGCAGATAGCGGTCTGTTTTATTTTTATCAGGACTTCGTTGTCCCCCGGCTCCGGTTTAGGGACATCTTCAAGCCAAAGACCTTTTTCACGATATTTTTTAACGATAGCTTTCATAATTTCTCCCAAAAAACGTTAATTCGGGGCAGCGGACCGCATATTTCTGAAACTCACAGCCCGATTCACATTATACCGCTTATAAATTCCGCCTTACAAATCCGCATGGCGATTCCAGAAAAAGCAATTGCCGCGGCCTACTTGTAACATAGGCCCTTTTTCCGGGATTTATTACCCTTTAGTCTCTTTTACTTTTCTGTCGCGCGCGGTATACTTTGTATATAAGAACGGATTTCCGGTTTACGAAGACAAGGAAAAACCATGAAAAAAACCATCGTATTGACTATAATCCTGTCCGGAGTTTGCTATAACCTCCCGTGCGATGCTTCGGAATCGGCGAAGCGGACCTCTTTCAATATCCTGGCCGGAAGTACAGCGGGAACGGAAATAGTAAATTATCCTTCCCCCGTAGCGGACCGTCCTTTCGCCGACATTCTCGTTGAATTGGGGCTCAGGAATATAAGCGTGCTGGTTTCCCATGAAGAAGCGGCTAGCCAGGAGAATGCGGCCGGCGGCGCGATAAGGTTCAGGGCCGCCCTTAAAAATTCGCTCGCCAAACTGATCGCTGAAGCCGGGGCCGGGGACGCACGCAAAGTGGACGGCGCCGGCACGACTGTGAGCCTCCTGGGACTGGATGAAAACGCCGACAGGGGCGAGAGCGCCGCGGCCAACTGGGTGTTTTACCTGTATTCCCCGGAACGGGCCGACAACGGACTTTTTGTAATAGTGGACAGGAAGGGAGAAAAACAGACTTATGTTTACCCCGCCTCGGTTTCGCATTATTCTGATGCCGTCCCCGGGCCGTCCGTCTCCGGGCAAGTCAATTCCGCCTCGTATAATTCACTGCTGGCCGGCAATCCTTTCGGCGCCAGGGGCGCAGGCGACGGCGCCGTGGAAGCCGTGCTCCCCGGCTCCATTGGTAATTTACCGCGGGCCGACAATCCCTCCGGCGCCCGGGGCATAGGCAGCGGCGCCGCGGAAGCCGGCCCCCCCGGTTCCCTACAGGATATCAGGCACCAGGCTGAGATGTATTACACCAACTACGGAGCGAACCTCACCTTCGTGGGTTATGACAGCTGGCCGGATAAATTCCCGGTATATGGAGCTTTTGCCAAACCTTACAGCGAATATATAAAGAACGCCAGGAAGATAGACGGGCTCAGGATCAGCGTGCGCGAAGCCTGGGAAATGATAAACGGCAATATTACGCAGCAGGAGGCCCAGGCCATTCTTGCGAACATGCAGAGGATGGGCCGCGAGTACAACACACTTGTGGGGGAATGCATAAAATACGTGCGGGACGGCCAGGTGCTTTACGCCCAGGGCAAGGCCACTTTTCCGTCTCTGCTTTACAATATACAGATCCTTAAAGGCACCCGGCGCATAGAGCTCTATGACGACAAAGGTCAGAAGATCTCTAAAAAAACGACCTGTTCCAAGTGGAGCGATAAGCAGACCTGGAGCTGGGGAAAAATGGGCTATGTGACGGTAAAAGACTGCGCTGTCTGGAACACCGAGGCGGTGTATGGGACAGTTCCGGATTACAGTCTGGGATACGGAACCGACGGCGATCAGGTTCTTCCTCACCGGGCGCGAATGATGGACACCCCGCCGACCCCCGCTTTCCCCGAGGTCTTTCTCCAGGAGAGCATAAAAAGAGACCAGTATGATATGGAAGTCACCGTTACCTGCACATTGAATGACAAGAGCGGAACATGGCTTATATCGGGAGCCAGAATGCGCAAAGGGATGTCCGGCAGTTCGGATTCGCTCGGGGGATCCGCCGGTGTGAGCGGGAAAGTCGGGATCATAGTGGAAGGCGGCTTCTCCGTCAATTTAAACTATGGCCACACCTGGAGCCATTTCCAGTTCGGCCAGATGGTGAACTATAACGGCATGATCGGGAAGCCGTGCTTTGAGATAAAGCAATAAGCGCGCGATGCCATACGCGGGAGGACACATATGACTACCTTTAAGCGCGCGGCTTTGCTCCTGCTTTGTTTCTCCTTCCTTGCCCCTGCTTCCGGCGCCGCGCCTGCCGGGAAGACGGGGACGAAACCTGAATATCTTAACTGGCTGGAAGCGGCCCGGAACGGAGAGCCGGAAAAAGAATATCCGGCCGGGCTGGCTTTTTATCAGGGCATAGGCGGCGCCCCCAGGGATTATGGAAAGGCTCTGGAGTGGTTCAGCCGGGCGGCGGGCCATGGCAATTACGCCGCCTGCGTGAGGCTGGGGGATATGTACGCCCTGGGGCAGGGCGCGGAAAAAGACGAAAAAAAGGCTTTTGACTGGTATCTGAAGGCGGCCAATTCCGGCAACTCCGAGGGCATGGAAAAACTGGCGGACGCCTATCTGAACGGAAAAAGCCTTGGCGAAAACTACGCCGAGGCGGCAAAATGGTACGCCAAAGCGGCGGAAGCCTCCTCCCTTCCAGACCCGGCATTCAAACTCGCGAGATTATATTACCTTGGCGGTCCAGGCCTGAACAGGGACGAGGAAAAGGCCCTGCAGCTATTCCTGAAAGCCTTTGAGTTCGGCCAACCGGACGCGGCGTATTACATCTCCGGCATATATGAAGTCCGCGGGGAATACGCCAAAGCCGGAGACTGGCTTTTAAAAGGCTCGGAAAAAGGCTCCGCCATCGCCATGTTCTACCTGGCGAAAGCGCATCTGGGGATAGAAGAGTATAATGGGAAAAGACTGGTTCCGCCAGACGCGGCGCAGGCTTACAAATGGCTCTATGTGCTTACCAGAAAGGAATACCAGCCCAGGTTCGACGAACTCCTGAAAAAGACGGCCTCCAAACTGAACAAATCGGAACGGAAAAAAGCTGAAACCGAAGCAGCCCCTCTCATTTCCCGGCTGGTCGGAAAAACGGAGCTTAAAAGCACCGTAAACGCCCGGAAAGCGCATACGCGCTGACGGCGGACGGCTTGGCCCGACAAATTCAGTTGATTTTTCCCCTTCGCAGCAGTTTCACTCTTACTAGCTCCCCTGGATTTTACTCTTTTTATCCGCGAAATAACGATATACCCAAACGAACCCCGGAGTTTATCTGCCGGTCTTTTTTTAATATACTATTTGCCGTTATGACCGTAATGGAATTCACTCTTATGAGCGCGGGCTCGCTGTTCGCCATAGTAAACCCCCTGGCGGCGGTGCCGGCCTTTTTGGCCATGACCCCCACTAACACGGAGACGGAGCGCCTTAGAATGGCGCGCACCGCCTGCCTTACGGCCACAGGGGTGCTTGCGGTTTTTGCGGCCACGGGCAACAGGCTGTTCGGGATTTTCGGCATAACGCTGGCCGCTTTCCAGCTGGCGGGAGGGCTTTTGCTTCTTTTAGTGGCTTTGGACAGTTTGCGCGCCAAGCGTTCGGAAGTGCAGGAAACCGAGGAGGAAAAAAACGAGGGTATAGCCAAGGACGACATTTCCATAACCCCGCTCGCCATACCCATGCTGTCCGGCCCCGGCGCCATTACCACGGCTATCCTGCTTGAGTCAAAAGCCAAAAATTTAGCCTACGACCTGATACTTTTTACTCTGTTCGCCGTTATCGGTCTTGTGAGCTATTACACTTTTTATTTTTCGGTAAAAAAAGCAAAAAAAATAAACCCCATCGCCATGAACATCACCACCCGCCTGATGGGGCTTATACTCGCGGCTACGGCCGTGCAGTTTATGCTGGACGGGATAAAAAAATCATTTTTCGGGGATTAGGGCACTTAAACAGGGAAGGTTCTGTATTCCGGACCTTGTTTTGCGCGGCCGCGCTCTTCGCTTTCCGGGCTAAAGCCGCCGGCCTCGGCTATGTCAAGCAAGGTCTTCCGGAATTCCTCGGCGCTGTGGAAGCGGTTTTCAGGCTCCGGGGCAAAGGCTTTTTCAAACAGCGAATCAAGGGCTTTTGGAGAACCGGGCACCACGCCGCTAAGGGGCTGGTAAAGCCTGCCCACCTTCTGCTGATGAAAATCCGGCCCCGGAAAGGGCAGCACACCGCTGAGGGACTCGTAAAGGCACACGCCCAGGGAATAAATGTCGGCCTCCCTGGAAGAAACGCCCATATCCTGCTCGGGCGCCATATAAGCGGGGCTTCCAACCACTTCCGCGTTGGAGGATCTGGCCAGAGATTCCCTGACGCGGCTTGCCAGCCCGAAATCCATCACCTTAATCTCGTTTTCCTCGCTCAGCATAATGTTTGAAAGCTTGAGGTCGCGATGAATGACATTTTTTGAATGGGCGTAAACCAGGGCTTTTGATACCTCGTCAAATATACCCACTGTTTTCGCAAAATCCAGCCGCACTTCCTTGTCAAGCAGACGGTCCAGCGTCAGGCCGTTGATATATTCAAAAACCAGGTAAATATTGTCCTCTTCCTCAAAAATGGTATAGATCTCCACTATATTGGGGTGGTGCAGAAGGGCCACGGTGCGGGCCTCTTCAAGGAAGCGCTGTTTTTCGCGCTCGTTCACTTTTATCTCCTCGTTCATCTTTTTTATGGCCACTTTTCTGCCGAGCGACTGGTCAACAGCTTCATAAACCACTCCCATGCCGCCTTCGCCGATTTTGCGCTCTATCTTATATTTCCCGGTAGCCACGCCCTCGTAGAAGACGGACGGGGAAAGCACATCCGGATGAGTGCTGCGCGCGCTTACCGCCGCTTTGACGTTTCTGGAAGTCACGATGTGCACCAATCCCATGGCCACCAGCGCCCCGCCCGTGAGCGTGAAGAACAGCAAAATGAGGAACCGCTTGAGCGGAGAGCGTTTTTGGCGGCGCGCGCCTTCATAAGCCGCCTGCGCTCCCGCGGAAGCCGCGCCAAGCCCGGCCGAGAAACCCGGCACCATGGCGCCGTACTGCGCCACCGCGTCCTGATAGCGGCTCTGGTAAGCCCCGCTCAACGCGGCGGCCTGTCTGAAATTTTCAAGCGTTTTTTTATAGTCGCCCTGCTTCTCATAGGCCAGAGCCCTGTTAAACCAGGCGTCCGCAAAACCGGGGTTTATGCCTATGGCCCGGCTCGAATCGGTTTCCGCCTCGCCGGACAGCCCTTTTTTATTAAGCGCCCAGGCGCGCATGTTCAAAGCCTGAAGATTTGAAGGGTCTTTTTGCAGCACTACGGTGGCGTCCCTTACGGCTTCGTCGTAGCGGCCAAGGAAATTCATGGCGTTGGCCCTTTCCAGATAGGCGTCGGTATTAGCGGGGTTTTTTTCTATGGAAAGGGTAGCGTATTTAACGGTGTTCCCGTAGTCGCCAAGGCGCGTTTTGGAAAACGCGGTCTGCAGGTATGCCTGGGATTTGCCGTAATCCGGAACCTGGGCCTGGCCCGCCCCCCCATTCGCGGCGGACGTGGCAGCGCCGCCGTCGGCGGCTGGAGACTGCCCGGGCGCGCCGTTTATGCCGCCGGGATCCCGGTCGCCTCTTACAGCGGCCGCGCTTCCATCTTCAACGGAGCCAAGGGCCTTTTTTATTTCCTCCGCGGAAGCCAGGGATTTAAGGGTGGGCACGCTTTTGCGGCTTTCAAGAAGTATGGAAAGGATTTTAGCCGATTCGTCCTGCGGATCTATGGCCATGGCTTTTTTTATGTCCTCAAGGGCGCCTTTTCTGTCTTCAAGTTCGGCCCGAGCCACCGCCCGTGTTTTATAGGGATCCGGATCTTTTTCGTCCAGTTTTATGGCAGTGGTGGCGGCCTTTTCAGCCATGGTATAGTTGCGCATTTCATTATAGTAGGAAGCCGCCGCGGACTGAACCGAGGGATTGTCGGGGTAGCTCTGCGTAAGCGCCTGAACTTTCTCCTCCGCCGCCTTTTTGTCCTCCGAGTTAACGGCAGAGCGCACAGCCACCAGATCGTTTACGGGATTCATTTTATCGTGTCCGCGGCCTCCGGGGCCTCCGGGACCGCCGCGGTCCGGCGGCTTGCGGCCTCGGGCGTCAAACACATGAATATCAAAAGGCTCGAGTTCGGAGCTTATAGAATGCAAATTTTCATGCGACAGGTTTTTGGAATCCGCCATGCGCCTGAGGCCTGTGAGCATTTCGGATATCGGAAAGCAGTTCCTGTCTGTAAATTTCTGTGCCTCATCCGGCGGAAGCCCCTTTAGGATCCGCGCCAGGGCGCGCGCGGAAACATCGGGATGGTTAGAGGCGTTCATTCTGAATGTTCTAAAATCATCGCGCCTATTCTCATGCAATGCCGGGTCTACGGTGATAGCCGCGGCCTGGTTTTGGCCTGACACAGGCGGAGTGTTGTCAACAACCGGAATTTCAGACCCCGGCACTACGGGAGCGGCGACTACGCCGGGTACTTCCTCCTTAGACATGGCTAAAGCGGGAGTAAACAGCGGCAGAAAAAAGAAAACAGAAAGAAAATAATGTATCTTCTTCATAAATGCCCGTATTGAACGGGCGCCTTTTAATACCTTTATTTCATATATAGCATAAAGGGAAGTTTGAGTTTTGTCAAGGGCCTGTAGACCCTTTAATACGGGCCTGTTTCCGGTCTCCGCTTCAGCCTGAAGGCTCGGGCCCGGCTGAATCCCCCCCCTTTACGGATGGTGAGTTGGACCTTGAAAACTATTAGCCCGAATTCTTCAACTGAAAAATTCGGGCTAACTGAGGCAGCCGGTTGCTGTTATTTCCAGTATTTGGAGGCTTTAAGCGCGGCTATTTCTTCCGGTTTTATTGAATAAGAGTAGTCTTTGCCGGGGAAACTCCCGTCGCGAACCTGCTTAATGTAAGCTTTTACGGCCATCTCCGTCAAAACCAATAAACCGTCGCCTCTTTCCTCTTTTCCGTTCTTCCTTATGTCAGGTATCTGCGCCAGATAATCCTTGAATTGACCGGCGACTTCCGGAATATAGCACTTGGCGAACCATGGACGGAAGGAGGCGTAAAAACCCATAAGGTCGTGCATTATGATAAGCTGCCCGTCAACCTCGGTCCCGGCGCCTATTCCATAAACCGGTATTTTAAGAGCCCTGGCTATCTGGCCCGCCGGTTCAGAGGGCATTGCCTCAAGCAGTAAGGCGAACACCCCTGCCTCCTGAAGCTCCAGGGCGTCTTCCATTGTTTTTTCAAAACTTGCAACTGATTTGCCCTGCACCCTGTAACCGCCGAAGGAGCCTGTGCTTTGCGGGGTAAGCCCCAAATGCCCCATTACAAGAATTCCGGCATCGACTATGGCCTTTACTTTAGGAATGATCCTGTGACCGCCCTCGCACTTTATAGCGTCGGAGCCGGCTTCTTTAACAAAGCGTAAAGCGCTTATAACCGCGTCCCTTTCCGAGGGTTCATAAGCCCCCTGCGGCATATCTCCTATCATGAAAGTATCGGGAGCCCCCCTTCTGGCCGCCTTTGCAAGCGTTATCATTTCATCCATGGTGACGGGATTGGTAGTGGAATAGCCCAATTGGACCATTCCGCCGGAATCGCCGACAAGTATCATATCAACCCCCGCTTTCTGGGCGGCATAGGCGAAAGGAAGGTCATAAGAGGTAACCCAGGCGGCGGGAACGCCGTTTCGTTTCATTTTGGCAAAATCCAAAAGGCTTCTTTTCACATTTTGCGGCGGTTTTAATGCAACAGGGCTTACAGCTTCTTTTTTAATTTTTTTCATTACGATTCTCCTTAGGGAAGCGCTGAAGCCTGAAGTGCTGAAGAGCTGAAGTATACTTTTCCTTTACTTCAGCTCTTCAGAGCTTCCAGCTCTTCAGCTCTATTTATGCAGATTCTGCGCGGCCAGCACTCCGATGCCGGCTTTAGTTAGCGCTTCGGCGGTCCGGTTCACGGCGTCGTGTTTGTCCAGGTAATTCCTCAGCATAGCGGGCATCAGGCCCTGGGCTTCCACATCTTTCTTGGGCATGAAGTAATCGAGGATGTCCGAAGGATGCGCGCGCTTGCCGTCAATTTGCGGGTCTCCGCCTTCATGTTTGGCCGCGATATTGGGGACCTTCGCGGCGAGCTGGATCAATTCCTGTCTGCGGTTGTACGGCTGAACCACGATGGACTTGAACGTCTCCGTGATGTGGTGCTCAAAGCGGACAACTTTTTCGAGGCCCAGCGCTTTGCGTATTTTCGAGGCTTGTATAATCGTTTCGTTATTCACCGAGTTAGCCAGGTTGAAACCGATCAGCGAAGTTGTCCCGTCTTCGCGCGCGAAGAGTTTCGCCGCAAGCAGCGTCCACATTATAGAGTAGGGGTTGTCGTTGCCCATGAACACGGAGATCTTGAATTCGTTATTCACTCCAAGCCTGTGCATAAGGTAGGCGATCATTATCGTACCGGAATTGACATTGAGCGCCTGGCGGATGCCGTAGTTAGTGTAGTAGTGCAGATACTCCTCGGCCCACTGCATGGCATGCTCATTGGGCTGGCCCACGCCTCCGAAATAGCCGGTGATAGTCGCAGCCCCCCCCAGGTGTATGTTAGAACCGTCCGTGCCCTTCGTATCCAGCGTCTCAACAAGGGACGCGCCTATTATATTCATTGAGGCGGAAACCGCGAGGATATCGCCCAGGTCCGCCACCTGTTCTTTCATGTTTCGCACGCGGATAAAGCGGCCCGGCATCAGTTCCTGCCTGGCAATGGCCTGCTTGGCGGACTGTATGAGAAAAGGAAAATACTGCAGGGCGCTGATTTCCAGCGCGACCGCATTCTTGCTGTTGATCTTGCACCTGCCCGCGTGTTTGCGGCAATAATCTTTCATGCCGATAAACGCGCCCTTGTCGCGCTGTTCCCTGAGCCAGAGAACTTCGTTATAATACGGCGAATTTTCCTTTTTAAGGCGCGCCAGCAGGTTCTCAGGCTTCCCTGCTTCGGCCGCTTTCCTGTTTATCGCGGCGGCGCCGCCGTGTTTTTCGATAAGTTTTACAACAGCGCGGACCGCTTCGTTTTTAGGGTCAACCAGGAAAGTGTTAATTTCCTTGAATCTTTTGGGTGAAATCCGGAGCATCTTTTCAATATCCGTGTTCATTGGGTTTCCTCCTGCGGTTTGAATCTGTTCATCCGCCTAAGCGGGCGCTTGCCGAATCAAAGCTGCTAAGTGTATAATACAAAAAAAGAGAATGAAGAAAAAATTCAAAGGGATAACGCTTGTGGGCATGCCCGGGTCCGGAAAATCCACGGCAGGCAAAACTCTGGCAAAAAAACTGGACTGGAATTTTATCGATCTGGACATTCACATTCGGGAAACGACCGGCAGGGGGCACGAAGTGATTTTAGCCAAGGACGGAGAGCATGCTCTGCTGGCGCTGGAGGAGAAACTCACCCTGGCAATAGACCTGATTAGGGTTGTGTTCTCGCCCGGCGGAAGCATAATTTATTCGCCGGCGGCGATGAAGAAACTCAAAAAAGAAACCCTGGTCGTTTACCTCAAAACGCCTCTCACGGAAGTAAAAAAAAGACTTTCGGGGATTATTCACCTGCGCGGCATAGTAGGATTGAAGGAAAAAGGCATAACACGCCTTTTCAAAGAAAGAACCCGGGTTTATGAAAAAGCGGCGGACCTGACTGTTGACACCCGGGAGCGATCGCCGGCTGAAACTGCGGCGGAAATCATTAGAAATATAAAACAATGGCAACTGCCCGGGTAGCCAGAAGTCAGAATTCAGTAGTCAGAATGGGAGCACCAGCAATTGAGCAGATTCCACCGTTCTGAATCCTGGCCGTTTGAGGAGCATAGCTCTTTTTACGGCACTGCCATAGGCTTGACTTCTGGATTCTGTCTACCTGAGCCGTAACGACAATGAAATACTACAGCACTAACGGAAAATCAAGACCGGCAACTTTCCGGGAAGCCCTTTTCACGGGCCTGGCTGACGACGGAGGGCTTTTCATGCCGGAGGCTTTCCCAAATCGCGGGAACAATTTCCCCCGCGCCGCCGGAAATAATAATTTTCATGAGACGGCTTTTAAGGTCTGCCGGGAGTATATTTCCGATGTGGCTGATAAGGATTTAAAAGAAATAATCCGCGATTCCTTCAGCAGAAAAGCCTTCCCCGTAAAGAACTCCCCCTCTCCGCTGGTCAGGCTCGCGGAAGATCTATATATCCTTGAACTCTTTCACGGCCCCACGCTCTCGTTCAAAGATTTCGGGGCGCGTTTCATGGCCCGCCTTATGAAGCATTACCTTGCCGGTTCAAAAAAGCGCCTGGCTGTTATCGTAGCCACTTCCGGCGACACGGGAAGCGCGGCGGCATGCGGATTTTTCGGACTTCCCGGAATAAATGTTTTTGTTCTTTATCCGGAAGGCAGGATAAGCCCTCTGCAGGAAAAGCAGATAGCCACGCTCGGAGGTAATATCACCGCGCTTAAGGTAAGAGGGGATTTTGACGATTGCCAGCGGCTGGCCAAAAAAGCCCTTTCCGACGCCGGGATCCGCGGGAAAATGGCCCTTTCATCCGCCAACTCTATCAACATAGGCAGGCTTCTCCCTCAGATGTTCTATTATTTCAGCGCTGTTTCACAGCTTAAAGTCTTGAGCGAAGAAAGGGGAAAACGCAAGCCGGTATTTGTCGTCCCCAGCGGAAACTTCGGCGATCTTTCCGCCGGACTGTTCGCGAAAAGAATGGGTTTGCCCGTGCGTAAGTTTATTGCCGCGGTTAATATCAACAGCGGGGTGCCGCGTTACCTTGCTACGGGAATACTGCCCCGCGCAAAGACCCGGATGACCCTTTCAAGCGCCATGGATGTGGGCATACCCAGCAACTTCACCCGGATCCTTGATCTGTATCATAACGACCGCATTGCGGTTAAACGGGATATTGACTCCGTCACCGTTACGGATGCGGAAATTGAAAAAACCATAAGAATGGCTTTCAGAAGATTCTGCTACGTATCCGACCCGCATACCGCCACCGGCATAGCCGCCGCTCTTAATTGCAATATCGCGGGCCCGAAGATAGTCTTAGCTACGGCTCATCCGGCGAAATTCCCCGATATCGTTTCAAGAAACACAGGGCTTGCGGTAAAGGCCCCTTCACGGCTTGCGTCCTGCATGAGAAAACGCGACAAAAGCTCCGCCATACCGGCCGATTTCAACCGGCTGAAAACGATCCTTCTTTCTCACGTGAGCT
This sequence comes from Elusimicrobiota bacterium, assembly GCA_026388155.1. Taxonomy (NCBI): domain Bacteria; kingdom Pseudomonadati; phylum Elusimicrobiota; species Elusimicrobiota bacterium. The sequence continues at coordinate 229,989 of JAPLKI010000010.1, read as the reverse complement.
GAGACAGAATTTACTTTCCCTTCCAACAGCACTTCCCGCCTTCCGCAATTGGACACTCGACATTTTACGCATAGAAGCATTATAAACTGGCACGGGTCCTGCCGGGGGACTGGGAACGCAAAACCAGGGTCGGGACACACCGTGCCCGCCCTTCACTTCCTCGCCACTCATAAACCGCATAGCGGTTTTGCGCGGCCCCGGCTCAGCGGTTCTGCTTCGCAGAGAACCGCCTCCGCCCTTGCGGCCCGGACGCGAAGCATAATTATGCTTCGCTCTGAAGCCGTGCCTCACCTCCGCGCTATGCAAGCGTCGGGCTCCGGAGTGTTTTGCTTACCCAGTCCCCCGTCACCCGCGCAAGCTAGGTGTTTTCGCCGCCGGCTTTTTTAAACATAAGAAGTCGGTTTTATTGTGAAAAGGACGTTAACAGAGAGAAACTTGATATAAGGAATAGGTCGGGAATAAATGGAGCGGGTGACGCCGGAGCCGGGTTAGCGGGGCCTTCGCGAATCTGAGGCTTGCATAAGCGCCGAAGATGAGTGGTGGAAGCCGGCCACGGTGTGGGCGGCTGTCCCCGCGTTCCGGTCCGGCGGCAGGCCCTGCGAACCCATCGGGGGTGACCAGAATTTACTTTCCTTTTCCGCAGCACTTCTTGTATTTCCTGCCGGAGCCGCAGGGGCAGGCGTCATTGCGGCCCACTTTCGGCTCCTCTCTTTTAAAGGTCTCTATTTTGTGGGCTTCGCCCCCGTTCACCACTTCGGGATGCTTTTTAAGCCATTTTTTCACTTCTTTTTCGTCGTTTATGTCCACGCCCTCGATAAGCATCTTGCGGTAGATGTCTATTATCAGCTTGCGCATCTGCGGGGTTTTGGCCTGGGAAAGAATTTCAGGGGAAATAACATTAAGTTCCTGAGCCAGCTCATCATCAGTTTTTTCAGCGGGAGACTTTTCTTTAGCCGGGGCGGTCTTTTCGGCCAGCGGAGTCGCGGACGGCGCGACGGTTTGATTTATCACCACATCTGCCGCAGGTGCGGGGGCTGCTTCCGCCGCAGCCGGCGCTACAGCGGCGGGAACTGCCGATGGAGCCGGAGAGGCCGCTTGCTGGATCCGCGTATTTTGCCGGAAAGCGGCCCGGGGTTCCGTCTCCGACCGCTTTTCTTCCTTCTTGTTAAGTATCTTCTTTAAAAAATTCCAAACCATAAGTGTCTCCTTAAGCTAGAGCTGAAGAGCTATAAGCTCTGAAGCGCTGAAGTTCCGGCAGACTAATCAAAGCTTCCGACTTTAACTAGTGTAGAGCTGCAAAAATAAATCAATCCTTCCCTATTCGCTCGCCTCCGTCCCTGTCAGGCGCAGACCTTCGCCTGGGTCTTAAGAAAACCCGCCAGCGCTATGGAGTGCAGCTTCGTCACAGGCGAGTCGGTGCGGGACGGCAGTATTACCGGGATATTGGACCCGGCAAGCAGAGCGGCCGATTTCACGCCCGCGCCGAAAAACGACAGGCATTTATACACCGGGTTGGCCGAATCCAGGTTAGGAAAAAGCGCTATGTCGGTTTCGCCGGGAACGGCGGCGCCTTTTATGCCTTTTTCCGCCGCCAGTTCCTTGGAGAATGAGATGTAAATGTCATAAGGACCTTCCACCACACAATTCTTTAAAGTCCCCTCCCTGTTCATCTTCACAAGGGCCTCCGCGTCCAGAGTGCTGGGGATATTGGGGTTTACTTTTTCCACCGGGCAGATCACGGCCACATTGGGCTTTTCCACTCCCAGCATACGCATCATATCCACGGCGTTGCGGGTGATCTTCGCCTTCTGCTCCAGTGTGGGGTTTATCATTATGGCCGCGTCGGTAACGGCGAAAAGCTTGTGATAGTTGGCCAGTTCAAAAAGCACAAAATGGCTGAGCACCGTCCCTTCGGCCACCGCGCCGACTTCCTTGCGCAGTATGGCCTTCATGTAGAACTTCGTGTCCACCAGGCCCTTGACAAGGAAGTCTCCTTTGCCGGCTTTTACAAGGTCCACGGCCTTATTGCACATTTCGGCGCAATCGGACATGTCTATGATTTCAAAAATGTCCAGTTTTACTCCGACTTTCGCCGCCGCAGCCTCAACCTGGGCTTTCGGTCCCACAAGTATGCCGCCGGAAATTATGCGGTGTTCAACCCCCATTTTTATGGCTTCCAGCACTTCCTCATTATTCGCGCCGGGCACCACTATCCGGTTCGGCTTGTCTTTAACAAGCCGCATCAACTCTTCAAAGTTACGGAATTTCATGATTTTTCTCCTGTAGTTTTTCTGCCTATGGCTTACGGCTTATGGCATACGGCAGTTAGTACACCTTTACCTTGGCGGGATGCTTAAGGCCGGTTTGCGCCGCCACGCGCAAGGCGCGCATTTCATCGCCGCCGGGGTAGCTTAGCACCGGGGCTATCCAGTCCACACGGCGTTTGATTTCAGGTACCACTATCTGGTCGTAGGCGAGCCCGCCTGTAAGTACTATAGCGTCCACCTTGCCTTCAAGCACCGCCGACAGGGAGGCTATCTCTTTTGAAATCTGATAGGCCATGGCAAGCACCGCCTCTTTGGCCTTTTCGCGCGAAATTTTTGCCGGGTCAAGGCCGGAATTAGGCTTTATCTCGCCGGTCAGGATATATTTTTCAAGGGCTATGCAGTCGGAGGTGCCGGTGTAAGCCACAAGGCCGCCGCGGCCTTTCAGCTTGAGCTTCATTTCGGCCAAAGTGTATTTGCCCGAGAAACACATTTTTATCAGCCCGGCAGCCGGCACGCTGCCGGAGCGCTGCGGCGTGAAGGGCCCGTCGCCCTCAAGCCCGTTATTTACATCCACCACCCTGCCGCCTATGTGCGCCCCTACCGAAACGCCGCCGCCGCCGTGCATTACGATCAGGCGGCAGTCTTCGTATGGTTTGCCAAGCTGGCGGGCCGCGTGGCGGGCCACCCTTTTCTGGTTAAGCGCGTGAAAAATTGAAATCCTCGGGTTCTCCGGCATGCCCGAATACCTGGCCAAAGGCTCCATCTCGTCAACCGTCACCGGGTCGGCTATAAACGCCGCGGCGCCGCACATGGCGGCTATGTTGTAGGCGAGTATTCCCCCCAGATTTGAAGGGTGGTCTCCCATTACGCCTTCGTTAAGGTCTTTAAGCATGTTTTCGTTAACCGCGTAAACCCCGCCCTCTATGGACCGGAGTACCCCGCCGCGGCCTATAATGGCATGCAGCTCCGATAGCTCCACCTTGTGCTCTTTCAGGGTGTCAAGCACCAAGCCTTTCCTGAATTTATATTGGGCGGTTACTTTTTTAAATTCGTAGGCTTTCAGGTCCTCCGGGTTGTACCGGACTACCTTATGAAAAACCAGTTTTTCGCCGCGGAAAAAACTCACCTCGTCGGAGGTGGAGCCGGGGTTTATCACCAGTATGTTATAGTCAGCCATGCGCGCCTCTCGTGATTTACTGAAACGTGAGTTCGTAGATATACGGCATATTCTTTTTTTCAAGAGTGAAAAAGGTCTTTTTTCCTTCTTCAAGCGAGAACAGGGGCTGCTCCTTGCCGCCGGAGCAGTACTCTTCTTTGGAACAGGCCGTTATTTTCACGGGGTCTTTCCACGGTCCCCAGGGATAGTCGGCTCTCATCAATAAAATTTCCGTGTCTTCGATGTCCAGGTAAAGAGCCAGGTAGCTTTTCAGATGTTCATTATAAGAAACAGAAAATTCCTCCGGCATATTTTCCATGACCGGAGTAAGTTCGGTCAAATCGGAGGTCCACACCCCGCTTGAGGCGTCCAGGCTGTAGTACTCGTACTTTTCCCTGCTCTCTATATCCGCGGGCTTTACTCTTGAGAGCGCCGCGGCATACTTGCCCGGCTCGGTCATTACCCGGCCGTAAATATACAGCCAGCCGTCGCTGTCGGAAAAAGCGGCCGAGCCGAAGGCGGGTTCCACATCGCTCCATAGGGCGTATGACAGGCCGATTTCCACTTTTTTGTAAGGGCCCTCGGGATTGTCGGAAAAAGCGAGCCCCTGCCCGACGCGGAAATAATCATAAGGGCCGCTGCCGAAATTATTCAGGATGGAGTAAAACGCGTAATACTTCTTTTCGGTTTTAAGACCGGCGCGCGGCCAGAATTTACGCACCTGAATGTATTCCCTGAAATCCGAGGAAAGAAACGGTATCGGCCAGCGGTTTTCATCCAGCACATAATTCAGACCGCTTTTTAAAGAGTATGGGGAACTGGAGGCAGACAGGGCCACCCCGCCCTCAATTATGCCCCAACGGGCAGGCTGGCCGGCTGCCGGGACCTCGCCGATCCAGATATTGTTAAGGAACCAGACTGTTTTCCCCCCGCCGGCGGCAACCGCGTAATTTCCGCCCTGGCCTATTACCTGGGTGGAAGCCCCCTTAACTTCAAAAAGAGGGCCGACCTGCTTCACGGAGAACTCAAGGCTTTTGTGTTCCGGCGTCCGGGCCGGCCGTACCGGTAAACCCTCCGCCGGGCCTATAGTGGTTTCCTGGCGCGCGCCTATGGTGGCCTGCTGGTGCGGGAGTTCTCCCTGAACCAACCCAAGCTTGGCGGGGCTCCCCGTATTGTCCGCAGCCCGCGCGCCTTCTGAAAAACCGCACAAAATGACTAACGCGGAAAAAAGGACGGTCTTTACTTTCATTTTAAGAGTTCCGGTACGGTTCAAAAAAAGCAGTATTTTTCGATCGACTTAAGCACTTTCCACTTTCATTTTAAAAACTCGCACGGCTAGTGCTCTGACCCTATAATATAATAGAAATGGCAGTCATTTCAATAAAGGCGGGGGCGCCCCCGTTTACTCTGTAACATATTTGCCATTGATTTTTAATACCTCTTTGCTAAACTATACTATTATGCCCAGTTACAATTCGCCCCGGCGCGGATTTCCGTTGTTCTTTTTGGCCGCGGGGTTCTTTTTTGTTTTCTCGGGCGGCCTCGCAGCCCAGATCAATTTACACCCCGGCAATACCGGCGTCACAGCGAACACACTGTCTTTCAGTTGGGACGCCGGAACATCTTTTATAGCCGCCCTCTCGACCGCAACCGATTTCTCCGCTCTTACAGCGACAGGCACGGTGTTAACCAACAGCGCCGCTTATACGAACTTGAACCCGGACACCATTTATTATTTCCGTGTAAAAAATCAAAGCGACGCCTCCTATAATCCGCTCAACCAGATTTCATCCGTAACTTACGCCGCCGCGCCGACAACCCCTTATTTTATCTCGGAATATTTCACAGCTGATTCATCGGTCACCGCGCAGATAAGCGTTGCCTGGGAGATCAACGGCAATCCGGATTGGACCGATTATGAAATCCAATACGCCGACAATTCCGGCTTTTCAAATTCAAAAACCTACGCTGAAAACTATCCGCCGGTTATATTAGGCGGTCTTGCCGCGAACACCACCTATTTTTTGAGGGTGCGGGCCGTGAACCTTTACGGAAACAAAACCGTTTTCACCGCACCTGATATTTCCACGGCTACCATGGCCCTTAACCTGCGCACGCTGAGCAATATGGTTTACGAAACCAGCGCCACGGTTTCCTGGACGGCTGTTTCAGGCCCCGCCCAGGCGCAGGATTCCGAGGGCTACCGGCTTATGCTTTCAACCTCGAATATTTTCGACAGTTTACCAATAGCGCTGAACAGCGCCGAACACTACACCTCAAGCTTTGGTCTTACCGGCCTGGACCGCAATACCACATACTATTACAAGGTCGGCGCGCTTAACTGGAACGGAGCCGCCAATTTTGATTACGGCCAATTCGTCACGCTCTCCGCCAAATTGCAGAATCCGCAGCTATTGAACTTCAGCGACCAGTGGGCATCGCTTGGCTGGACAGCGCTCCCGGCAAGTCCTCCCGCGGCGTCGGCGCTTGGTTACCGCCTTGAGGCATCATCAACCAATTTCAACGGTTCCGGTATTATCCTTTCATCTTCCGTCTATGACATGACGCGCAGCACGCTCACCGTTCAAAACCTTGAACCGAACACCACCTGGTACTTCAGGGCGGCTTCGCTTAACGGGAATTTGGATGCCAACTACACGGGCGCGCCTTCCACTATAACGCTTGCCCTGCCGTTTTCCTCCAACACCACGGCTACGCTCCCGGGCCCGCGATCCCTGACAGTGACTTTCACTCCGCTCCCCGCCTCACCGCAGGCTTTCTCCTGCGAGGGCTACCGCTTTGAAGGCTCCTCCGCCCCGTTCGGCGCGGGCTCCATAGTTCATTCTTCCTCCACAGACCTGAACCAGTTAAATTCCCTGACGCTTTCGGAACTGAAACCGAATACCAGCTATTACTTACGCCTTGGAACGCTCACCTGGAACAAAGCTCCGCATTACACTGACCTTAATGTGGCAAAAACCTCTTTGCCGGGACCGCTTGAGTCGGTAGTCCTTGGCTCGGTCTGGGTAACAAGCGCGGCCGTGTCATTTACGAGCGCGGGAGCGGACAGCTATGTGGTTGAAGCCTCCACCTACCAGTATTTCAGCTGGGTTTTCGCGAGCTCCGCCACGGTAAACAGCGACGCCGCCGGCCTGATCGTGGAGGGACTGCCGGCGAATACCGTCTTCAATTACAGGGCGGGCTCATTATACAGCGGCACAACCGTTTACAGCAACACCACCCCGTCAAAAAAATCAACTCTGGCCCCGCCCCTTCTCAATCAGCTGATAAGCGGCGTGTTTTATTCGAGCGTAACGGTCGGCTGGACTTTGCCGGCCTCCTGGCCGCCGGACTTTACGGGGGAAAAATATCTTTTAGAGACCTCCACCTCCGCCGATTTTCAGGGGGTGATTTTTTCTTCGCGCTCCAATATGCCGCAGACCGCGGCTTTGAGCATTGCGGGGCTCTCCCCCAATGCAAGCTATTATTTCAGAGCCGGCACGCTTAACTGGGATAATGTTCCGGATTTTGTTTATACTCCGTCAACATCAACTTTAGCCAACGCGCCTACGCAACAGCTTCCAAAGCCGTCAGATCTGACACCTTCAGCCATAACATTTAATTGGCAGACCAATTCAAACCCGGCCGACACGCGCTATTGGGCGGAATTTTATCACGATTCCGGCTTTACATCCTTTCTGTCTTCCGCCACCACAACACTTTCCTCGGCCACTTTTTCCGATTTATATTCCAATACCACCTATTACACGCGCGTGACGGCGGTAAACCGCCTGGACCGCGCAAGCCCCACAGTGATATTTTCACCTATGGCCACCGGCGCCTACGACCCTGCCAGCCACTACCCGCTTTCGGATATTTTGGACATTGGAGTATCTTCCATAACAATCAACTGGAAACGCGGCTCAAACCCGCCGGACATCACCTATTATCTGGCGAAGATCTCTTCCGAAGCCGCGTTTTCCGGCACGGTGCTGTCTTCCGTTACCGCCAGTCTTACGGCCACATTTACCGGCCTGGTCCCGAATGCTTCCTACTATCTGCAGGTTTCCGCCCTTAACCTGACCAATGTGCCCACAGATCCGCCGGTGTCCCTTGGAACAGCGCTTACGCTTCCCACAACGCCATATTTGCTATTGCCCGACAAGACCTTCTCCGGCTTTTTAACCGACGGGTTTTCAGTAAATTGGGAAGACAACGGCAATTCCTCCCACACCCTTTACACGGTGCAGGCATCCACTACCTCCGATTTCCTGATTATCAGCACCTCGGTTTTAGTGAACGCAAAAACCTGCGCTTTATCGAACCTGCTTACAGATACCACCTATTGGGTGCAGATACAGGCCGTGGGACAATCGGAGCTGACTTCGCATTTTGTTACGGCCGGTTCGACCAAAACTCTTCTTTATACCCAGTCTCCAGCTGTGGCTTTTCAGGACAATACAATAACGCTTGAGACCTCTTACGGCCCCATTTCTATATTTTTGCCCAGCGGGTCAATAGGAAGTTCAACCAAAATGAAATTGCAGCCTAAAATTTCCTTCGCCCCGCCGGTTTCCGCCGTGGCTTCGCTTAAAGCCACCAATATAGGGTTTGAAATCACTTATTTTCCCCCCACTCTCCTGTTTAAACCGGTTACCCTTACCGTTTCTTACCGGGTGTCCGACCTGCCGCCGGGCACCGACCACAGCAAGCTGATACTGGCGCTTTACGACGAAACCAACGAAGTGTGGGTTCCGCTACCCTCGGTTTCAGACACAGCCGCAAACCGCGTTATAGCCCAAAGCTGGCACCTTTCAATTTTTCAGATAATGGAATCCAACCCGGCCGCCGGACTTGCGGGCGTAAAAATTTATCCGAACCCTTACAGGCCTTCAAGCGCTTCGGATATCGTACACTTCACCAATATGCCGCCATACGCAAAACTAAAGATTTACACTTTCCTGGGCGAGCTGGTGCGCGATATAAAAGCGGATGCGAACGGCATGGCTGCCTGGGCGGGAGAGAACGATTCCGGACAGAAAGCGGCCAGCGGCGTTTACATAGCGCTGATACAGACAAGCGACAAAAAATCGGGCAAGGTTTTTAAAGTAGTAGTGGAAAGATGAAAAAGCAGAGAATAGGGGTCAGGGGACAGGGTAGCGATAATGGGACAGCGGGAGTGAAGTTATTATGAAAAAACCGGTTTTTAAAAGCATAGGCGGCAGAGGGACATTTTGTATCGTCCTGCTGGCGCTATACGCTACCCCCTCGCTGACTCCTGCCGTTCAGGCAGGGTTTGGCAGCAGTTCCGTGGGCACATCGGGCGCGCAGTTTCTAAAGGTAGCCTCGGGCGCGCGCGGAGCGGCCCTTGGCGAGGCCTATTCGGCTCTTGCCGACGACGCCTTCGCGCTGGATTGGAACCCGGCGGGTATTGTGGCCATTAAAAAGAAATCAATGGTATTCATGCACGCCCCATACCTGGCGGGAACTTTTGTGGATTATTTCGGTTATGCCGAAAACGCGGGCGAGGTGGGAGCCTGGGGAGTGGCTGTCAAATACATGAACTTCGGCGCCATCCATAAAACAGACTCAAGCGGCTTTGATCTGGGCGTATTCACCCCATACGACATTTCCGCCTCGGTAAGCTTTGCCACCTACATCACCGGCTATAACAAAGAGCCGGAAGAACGCTTTATACTCGGAGCAACCGGCAAATTCGTGCGTTCAAAATTATATTCCTCCGACAACACCATTTCAGCCGATATCGGCCTGCTGTTTCCATATTTGTTTGACAACCGCTTCCGCCTGGCCATGTCGGCCCAGAACATAATGGGAACGCTGCGCTACGACAAGGAAGATACCCCTCTGCCTCTGATATTGCGCTTTGGCAGCGTGACCACACTTACAAAATACTTCGCAATTACAGCCGATGTGGTGGCGCAAAAAGACAATCTGCCTTATCTCGCAATGGGCGGCGAAATAAAAATCGGGCTCTCGGAAAAAATTAACGCCGCTTTGCGCGCGGGATTTAATACCCGCAGTATAAGCGCCGTAGGCGGATTTCACAATATAACCCTGGGTACAGGGCTGCGATATGGCGTCTACTCCATAGACTACGCCCTGTCCCCTTTCGGCGACCTGGGCTCGGTGCACAGGATTTCGGCCAGTTGGAACTTCTAAAAAACAGTAATCAGCAGGAAAAGTCTAAGAGTCGAGAGTCATAGAGTCTAGGAGTCAAAAAGTAGAGCTTCCTGACTCTCAGACTCCCAGACGCTTAGACTTTTGTCGCTCTTTTGGCTGTAAGCGGAAATGCGAGGCCCAGCCAGGCGGCTGAAAACGCAAGTCCCATAGCGGCGTAGGCCGCAACCGGTATGGCGCTGAAAGATTTAATAACTGAAAGCACCACGGAAGTAAGACCCTTTGAAAACCTGTATGTGAAGGCATCGGCCACCTGCTTGGCGCGGTAACGCGTATCGTAGGAGAAAGGTATATAGAGGGTTTCTTTTGAGGCGCGGAAAATAGAATAATCCATGCCTTTAAACAGCAGAAACGCCGCCGAGCCAAGCCACAGGCTGGGGTAGATAAGCAGCAGAACGCAGGTAGCCACATGAACTACCGGAATGGCGGTCTGTATGCGGCGCACCGACAGGTAGCGCAATAAAAGCGGCGCAAGCAGGAACTGCATTGAAAAAGAAAAGATGTTCACCTTCATCCAGAAACCGCCAAGGAATGCCGTGCGCAAATCCTTATCCGGCAGAGCGTCCTGCACCAGCAGCGAGAACCGCAGATCCAGGGCGGTGGCCACAACCTGCGTGGCGAAAATAATCAAAGCTATAAAAAGAATGGTGCGGTTCTCCCTGAGTATGCTTAGATGGAGGTGCCCCTTTTTACCGCCTTCCTCAGCCGCCGCCGGCTTAGGCTCGGCGATCCGACCGTAAGCCTTCCACATCAGTGCCATAGCCGGCAGGAAGCATATAGCGGACAGCAGTATAAAAGACTCCGTGTGCAGACGCACAGCGTAATGACCCAGCAGAAAACCGCCTATCAAAGAGCCAAGAGCGCCCAAGCCCGCCACCGGCCCGTTAAACACCTTGCCTTCTTCATCCCTGACTACGCTGTTGATGAAAGACCAGTACTGCTCTGAAATTATTACCACATAGGATTCCTTGAAAATAAACAAAAAAAACACCATCGGCTTGCCAAGCCAATCCAGAGAAAAATAGGCGGCGGCAAACATCGCGCCTGACAAAAGCATGGACCCGGCCATGGACCGTGCGGCGCCAAAAGCCGACAACGCCCTGCCGTAGAGGTAAATGAGCAGGCCCATCATCACCGGCACGCAACTCAGGGCGTAAGGTTTTGCCGCCGCGCCGAAGTTATCTATGAATATGGATTCTATAGGCGAACGTATAAACTCATAGCCGCAGAAAAGGAAGGAGGCCGAAAGGCCGGCGAGTCCCGCCGCCGCGGCCACATGCCGCCCTCGTTCAGTTTTTAAAGCCGCAAGAAGTGTTGACATAGTAGGGGTCAGGGGCTAGGGGTGAGGGTACTAGGGGTGGCAAGGAACTCCTTCCCTAACCTCTATACGCTAGCCCCTATACGCTTTAGTATTTAAACTGTCCCTTTTCGTAGATGGCGACCTTTTTGCCGTTCTTAAGCGCGGCGGTCACTTTTTTATCTTCGGTGTTGATCATATCCCAGTGCACGGCCGAGTTGTTGTAGCCCAGTTCCGCTTTTTTTTCTTTGGTAAGCTTTGAGACATCTCCGGCGTAGGTGTCGGAGTAGGAGTCGCCGACTGCCACATGGCAGTTGCCGTGCTTGCCGCCGTAGTTTTCATCAAACAGCGTGTCGGCCATAAACCTGTCTATCCGGGAGAAGCGGCGGTCGGTAAGCGAGTATTCGCCGATCTGAGAGGCGCCATTGTCGGTGGCCATTATTTTTTTAACGTATTCATCGCCTTTTTTGGCCGAGATCTTTACCGCGCGGCCTGCCTTAAACTCCAGGCGGATGTTCTCCACATAATTTCCGCCGCGAAAGGCGGGGAGATTCGCGAAATATACGCCTTTAGTGCCGCGCCAGTCCGGCGATGTGAATATTTCAAAAGACGGTATGTTATGCCCGCTCACTCCCAGGAAGCGCCTCATTTCGCCCACTTTCACTTCAAAGTCCATGGATTTGGACTCAGTGCGGATGGTGTCTATATTCAGGCCCGCGAGCCATTTTTTTATAGCCATGGAATCTTTGTAAATTTCCGCCCATTTTTTAGCCGGATCCTTTTCTCCCAGGAAGCAGGCCTTGGTTATCTGGGCCGCGTATTCCTTAACGGAGAGCCCGGCCTGACGGGCCAGTTCTTCAGTAGGATAAGTGCAAAGCGTCCAGCCGAATTTACCTTTTTCCTCGTTTTTGGTCATCAGGTCGCGGAGCGGCTTTCTTGCTATGGCCACCTGGGACTGCCGTCCGGTGTCTATGCCTTTAAGATTTGTAAGCGAAGCCGGCGCGTTAATATAAATATTGCCGTTCAGGGAAGCGGAAAATTCTTTTTCCCCGGCCGCCACAAAAGCGCGCTGCCTGTTGTCTGAAAATTCATAAAAGCCGCGCTCCAGCCGCGGGCTCATCAGGAAGCGGAAAGTGACATTGTATCCGGCCTGCACAAGCTTGCGGTTCACCACCTCTCCAAGCTCGCGGCCTTCAAGGTCGCAGCGGATAAGTATGGCGTCGTATTTTTTAAACCCCGGCCGCGCGGTTTTAAGACCCCATATAAGCACATCCGCGTATTTTTCAAGTTGAATCCGTGAAAGTATCGGCATATAACGCTCCTTTTTTAGGTCCTGTTTATAGCTGAAGGCTTACGGGGGAATTTTCCCGACTTCAGTCTTCAGCCCTAAGCCTTAAGCCTTCCGAAAGCTGCTTTTTCCCGTAAAATATGCAAAAAATGTAGGCCGAAAAAAATCCAATAAAATAACCGAACGGCAATACCAGTATATTCAAAAGAGGCGAAAAAGCATATAAGGCGTAAAGTATTATGTCCGCTCCCCGCCCCGAACAAAAATACTTGTCATAAATAAAATAAAACGCCTGCATAAAAGCGAACGCGCCGGCGATCCCCGACATCCGCATAAAAAACGCACGCTGCCCCATGTTTGAGCGGCGCAAAACAAATTTTACAACGACCGCCAACATGATGAATGGTATTGACAAATAAAACCACCAGAACAATATGCACGCGAAATTTTTTAGATCAAGCTTAAATCCATTATCGGGCTGCCAGAAGAAAATAATTTTCGGGATAAGATTTAACGCTCCGCCGAGTATCACAGCGGACAACGCCAATCTGTTTACAAACTTTTTTTTAGTTAGCTCTAAATCTTCGGACATTTTTCCCCATGCTTGAAAATACATCTTTCAGCAACCACCCGGGTTGTTTAGGCTGCAGGCTGAAGCTAGTGTAGCGATAAAGAACGCAAAGAATAGAGGATGTTTGCCTGGCTCCACACTAATCCACAGCCTATTCCAGCCGGGCAGTTACAGAAAATAATCAAAGTCCTGTTCGGTCCTGACATAGCGGCGCAGGCGGAAGATGTGGGCCGGACACACTTTTGGATCGAGCTCCACATAATTCTTCGCCCCCCTCCACAGGAAATGCCGGTCCGCCAGCAGATCGTGCATCTGATACGGCCTGTCAACCGCCAGACCGAACTCCCGGAAAGGCAGTTCCACCCAGCCGGATTGCTTGTAGTTAGGGTCCAGATTAACCACCGTCACTATCAGGTTGCTGCCGGACTGTTTGCCATAACATATCAGCTGCTCGTTGTCCACGTGGAAGAACCGCAGGCTCGCGTCGTTGTGCAGCGCCGTATTCTCCCGGCGAATGCGGTTTACGCGCGCGATAAGCTCATGTATGCTGTCCGCCCGGTTTATGTCCCAGTTCTTTATCTCGTACTTCTCGGAATTCAGGTACTCCTCGTGGCCGGGGCTCCGGGGTATACGCTCGCACAGCTCGAATGCCGGACCATATATCCCGTAGCTGGCGCCAAGCGTGGCCGCAAGAACGTGGCGTATCATAAAGGCCGGACGCCCGCCGGACTGCAGATACTCCGTAAGAATATCAGGCGTGTTGGGCCACAAGTTCGGCCGGAGAAACTCGCTCACCTCGGTGCGTGTCAGTTCGGTGAAATAGCTTTCCAGCTCCCGTTTGGAATTGCGCCAGGGAAAATAGTTGTAGGACTGGCTGAAACCCGCCTTGGCCAGACGGCCCATCACCCTGGGCCGGGTAAAAGCCTCGGCAAGGAAAATAAGGTCGGGGTTCTCGCGCCTCAGCTCCCGGATGAGCCACTCCCAGAACACGAAGGGCTTGGTATGCGGGTTGTCAACGCGAAAGATCCGCACTCCCTGCGCCATCCAGAACTGGAATACGCTTTTGACCTCCTCCCATAAAGGCCGCCAATCCCGGCAGGCAAAATCCAGCGGATAAATATCTTCATATTTCTTCGGAGGGTTCTCGGCGTAACGCAGGCTCCCGTCCGGCCGCCGCCGGAACCACTCCGGATGCTCGCGCAGCCAGGGATGGTCGGGCGAACACTGCAAAGCAATGTCCAGGGCTACTTCCAAACCCTTTTCTTTAGCCGCCGCGACCAGCCGCCGGAAGTCCTGCAAAGTCCCTAACTCCGTATGTACGGCTTTATGGCCGCCGGTTTTATCGCCGATAGCCCAGGGGCTGCCCGGCTCGCCCGGCCTCGCCGATAAGGTGTTATTTTTTCCCTTGCGGTTGGTACCGCCTACGGGATGGATGGGCGGCAGGTAGAGCACGTCAAAACCCATTTCAGCGATGTAGGGCAGCCGCGCAATAAGGTCCTTGAAAGAACCGTGCCGACCCGGCCTGGAAGAGCAGGAACGGGGGAACAGTTCATACCACGCGCCGAAACGGGCTGTTACGCGGTCCACCCAGATCTCAAGCTCGCGCCCGGAACGGACAAAATCGTTGTCGGCGCCCCAGCGGGAGACTAAAGCGCCCGCTTCCGGGTCCGAAAGACGCTTCGCCAAAGCGCGCGGGTCGCCGCCGGCTTTAAGGTCCCGCGCCAATTTTTTAAGCTGCCTGGCATCAGCTTTAACTGCAACAGCCCTGGCCGCGGCCGCGGCGATGAGTTCGGCGCCGGCCGGCAGTTCCAGGCGGGCGTCCTGCCCGGCGTCCAGCCGTTTTTTTAAATCCCTCAGCCATGTAGTAAAGTGGTCAATGCGGCCCTGGACAGTGTAGCGGTACGAACCCAATTCCGTCACCTTAAATTCAGCCCGCCAGCGGTCATTGCCCAGCGGCCGCATCGGAACCTGTGTCCATATTGAGTCGTTCTCCCTGCGGTAAAGCAGGAAGCATGCCAATTCGTCATGACCGTCCGTAAAAATGTCCGCTTCAACACAAACCTGGTCGCCAGTAACGCGCTTGATGGGAAACAGTCCTCCGTCTATTTCAGGCCGGACATTCTCAATAACGACGCGCCGGGGATTCTCCGGAAAAGTAGTTTTTGTCACCGCCGCGCACTTAACGATTTTCTCGGATTTTTTCGGCATAATTCCTCCATGAAAAGAGATTACAGCGATAAAACAACACGATTACAACGATGAACTAACAATTCGTTAATCTAATATTCTTTAAACTACCGCCGTCATCTCTTACCCATCGCCGTAATCTCTGCACTGTTATCAATTCTTTATCGCTGAAATCTCTTTACCGTAAAGCACTACGCAAAGCGGCGCCAGGGGCATTTCCACTTGAGTCCCGGCAATGCGCCGGGCGGCTTTACTGCCGGGGCCTCCCCATTTCGCCTCGGCCGAATCCAAAAGTTTTATCCAGGTTCCGCCGGGCAGTTCCAGCTTTAAGCGGCCGGGCTTCTTTGCGAAATGCAGTATAAAAACCGCCTCGTCGTTTCCGGACCGGCGCCGCACCGCAAGGGCTCCGGCCTTCTCATATAGCGTAACGTCAAGATTCTCCCGGTCAGGCCGGGCAAGCGCCGGGTGTTCCCGGCGCAGAGCATAGAGGCGGCGGTAGAAATTCTGCAGGAGGGCGTGCCGCCCTTTGCGGCGCAACCCCTGGTCAAGCCGGGAACGCAGAAAGGTCTTCTCGTCGTTAGGATCCGGGATCTCCCCTTTACGCGCAAATGAATTAAATTCCTTGCGCCGCCCTATGCGAACGGCTTCGGCGAGCCGCTTGTCGGAATGGCTGGTGAAATAAAGGAACGGCGCCTTCTCCCCGTATTCTTCGCCCATGAACATGTACGGAATGAAGGATGACAGAGCCACCGCGCCGGCCGCAAGTTTAAGAGTTTCAAAATCCGCTAAAGCGGCCAGACGCTCGCCGAAAGGCCTGTTGCCCGCCTCGTCGTGTTCCTGTGCGAAAACGAGGAACTGCGAAGCGGGCCTGCCGGCCGCGCTGCGGCCGTGGTTCCGCCGCCTGTAAGCCGAATACTGGCCGGTATAAACGAAGGCGTCGCGGTATGAACGGGCCAGATCGCTCAGCCCCGCAAAATCCCTGTATTGCCCCGAGCGTTCGCCGGTCAGCGCGACATGCAGGGAATGATGAAAATCCCTGCAGTACTGCGCGTCGCAGCCCCAGCCGCCGTCGGCAAGAGGCCGGATAACGCGCGGATCGTTAAGGCCGCTCTCCGCGATTATCTGTATCCGGCGGCCCTGAGCGCGGCCTATTTCGCGCGCGGCCACAACAAGCTCCCCCACAAAATGCCTGGCGGAACAGTCGCGTATGGCGTCGACGGCGTCAAGGCGCAGCGCGTCAATATGGAACTCATCCAGCCAGCGCATGGCGCTTTCACTAAAGAAGCGGCGCACTTCGCCGGAGGCCGGGCCGTCGAAATTGAGCGATTCCCCCCACGGCGTCCGGTATTTACGCGTGAAATAAGGCCCGAAATCCCGCAGGTAATTCCCCTCAGGGCCCATGTGGTTGTATACGACATCCAGCATTACGGCGAGCCCCCGCTGATGACAGGCATCTATCAGGCGCTTGAGTTCAGGCGCGCCGCCGTAGGACTGTTGCGCCGCGAAAGGATACACCCCGTCATATCCCCAGTTGCGCGCGCCGGGAAATTGCGCCACCGGCATAATTTCCAGAACGGTCACGCCCAGGTCTTTGAGGGTATCCAGCCAGGGGATGATTCCGGCAAAGGTTCCCTCGGGGGAGAAGGTCCCTGTGTGCAGTTCATAGATGACAAAGCGCTCAATAGGCAGACCTTTCCAGGTTTTGTCCTTCCAGTTATACGCCGGGTCCACTACCGCGGAGGGGCCGTGGACGCCGTGTGGCTGACAGCGGGAGGCCGGGTCGGGCCTTTCAAGACCGCTATCGAGGCGAAAGCTATATTCCGTACCCGGCTTCACATCCAAAAGGACCGTCCAGTGATAACCGGAGCCGTCCGTAACCATAGGAATCAGTTTACGGCGGGGGGCAATAAGATGCAGCTGGACTCGCTTAGCCCGCGAAGCCCATACTAAAAATTCGCAACGGCCTGAGCCTAAGTAACGCGCGCCAAGACTGGCAGGCATTTCCTTTTTTTCTGGCAGTGCCGCACGCGGGAGGCGGGCTTCAATATGCCGGCTTTTCAGAACTCCTCCATATTGCAATGCTTTAGGAATGATATTAGACCAGACGCCGGTAAAGGGCGTGCGTTTTTTTGGCGACGCCGGCCCAACTGAAGTGCGTTTCGGCGCGGCGGCGGCCAAGTTCCGCGAACCTGCTCCGCAGAGACGGCTGACGCAGCACCCTGTTGAGCGCAACGGCGAGGTCACGGGAGAATTTTTCGGGATTCCGCGGTTCATAGGTGCCGTCCCGGCGCGCCGCGAAAGGCACCAGCAGTCCGGTCCGTTCCGGAACCACCACCTCACAGATGCCGCCCACGGCCGAGGCCACTACCGGAGTGCCGCAGGCCATAGCCTCCACATTAATTATACCGAAAGGCTCGTAAATAGACGGGCAGCAGAAAACCGCGGCATGGCTGTAGAGTTCGATAATTTCATTTTTGGGAAGCATCTTCTGTATCCAGATGACATTCTTGCGCGTCTTCTGTATCTTTGCGACTCGGGCTTCCATCTCGGCCGCTATTTCTTTTGTGTCAGGCGCCCCGGCGCAGAGAACGATCTGCGCTTCCGGGTCTATATGAGAGATGGCATTTACAAGGTGGATGATGCCCTTCTGCCTTGTTATGCGCCCGACGAAAAGAACATAGGGCTTGTCCGGGTTCACCCCCCAGCGGCGGAGGGCTTTGACGCTGTTGCTCCGGCGATACTCGGCGAGGTCTATGCCGTTGTGGATGACATGTATTTTGGAGGCGGGAACGTCGTAGCAGGAAAGGATATCGTCTTTCATGCCCTGAGAAACCGCGATAACGGCGTCGGCTGAACGCACCGCGTTCTCCTCTATCCAACTGCTGAGGTCGTAGGCGCGGCCCAACTGCTCCCTCTTCCAGGGCCGCAGCGGCTCAAGCGAGTGGGTGGTCATTACGAAGGGGATGTTGTGCAGGACCTTCGCGAAGAACCCTCCCAGATTAGTGTACCAGGTGTGACAGTGGACGATGTCGGCCGTATTATTCTTGCAGAACTGCAGATTGACGCTTAAAGCTTCAAGAGCCTTGTCAAAACCTTTATGTGCGCCTTTGGCCAGTTCCGCCCAGGGGCTGAAACCTGTAACCTCAAGGTGCGGCCGCTTCGCGCGCTGATCGCCGAAACAGCGCACTTCCACGTCCATGAGCTTGGCGAGTTCGCGAGTGAGGTACTCCACCGCGACCCCCGCGCCGCCATAAGTGTAGGGAGGATATTCGTTAGTATAGAAGACCACTTTCATGCAAACCTCCTAAGCAGCCAGGCGGCTGAACGGCGAGGCAGCTCCCGCAATTTCGACAGCCCGATTGCTTAAGGGCGTCCGGAGATCACCGTGCCTTCTTCGATGTCGCGGTAGTCCGCGCATTTAAGCAGCAGCGCTATTACCATACCCGCCGAAGCCGTCTGAGAGGATCCTTTTCCTTCGCCCCCGGCCTGGATATCCGCGCCGCAGACTATCTTATTGCCGGTTTTAGTTGTAAGGCAGACCTTGTCGCCGGAAGAAATAGTCCCGCTTTCAACGGTGCCCTTCACCACCACTCCCCGCCCAATAACGGGGAATATATCCCTGTCCACTTTCATGACGAACGCCTCGAGCAGCGCGGTTCCGTTTGTCCCTTTCCGTTTTTCTGTTCCGCCGAAAATTTTAGTCAGGATACCCATAATCCCCTCCGATAATCAGATATTTCATCCCCTGCTCGCTATTCGCTAATCGCTATTTGCTGCCCTTACAACTGCTTCTTCTGATAAGCGATATTAAAAAGTTTCAAATACTCCTGCGCGGACCTGGTCCAGGAAAAATCGCTTTTCATGGCGTTCCTTACCATAGTGTCCCAGTTTTCCCGCCAGCCGTAAAGCGAGATAATGTGGCCCAGCACGGATCTAAGCTCACCTTCATCCGCGTTGTCAATGGCGAACCCGTTTGAGTCTTTAGGCTCGCCGTTATAGCTGACGGTGTCTTTAAGTCCGCCGGTGCGCGTTACCACCGGAAGCGCTCCGTAGCGCATGGCTATCATCTGCGAGAGCCCGCAGGGTTCAAAGCGGGAGGGCATCACGAAAATATCGGAGGCGGCGTATATCCTGTGCGCCAGGCTTTCATGGAAACCTGTTTCAAAAAACACTTTTTTAGGCTCGGCCTTGGCCAGGTTTGAGAAGGCCTCGGTAAGCCCCGGATCGCCCGCGCCAAGCACTACGAACTGTATTTTTCCCAGGTGCTCTTGCATCACTTTGTACAGGACATCCAGCCCTTTTTGCTGATCCAGGCGCGATACCGCACCCGCAAGTATCAAATCTTTGTTTTCCTCAAGGCCCAGCTCCCGCTGAAGAGCTTTTTTGGCCGCGGCCTTGCCCCGCTGGAAACTTTTTATATCGTAGCCGCGCTCCAGGAATGTGTCGGTGGCGGGGTCCCATATTTCCTCGTCTATGCCGTTCAGGACGCCGAAGAGATCCGTGGTTCGCGCCCGTAGAACGCCCTCCAGCCCCTTGCCGAAATCGGGTCTGAACTGGATTTCGCTCGCGTAAGTGGGGCTGACTGTGGTGAGAATGTCCGAGAATACGAGCCCCGCTTTCATAAAGTTCATCCCGCCGTAAAACTCGAGCTTGTCGGGCGTGAAATCCGCCCATGAGAGCCCGGCTTTTAAAAGGGTTTCCTTGGGGAACATCCCCTGGTAGGCGATGTTGTTTATGGTGAATATCGCGGCGGTTTTGGAGAAGAAGGAATCTATGCGGTAAATGGTTTTAAGATAGGCGCTTACAAGCCCCGTCTGCCAGTCGTGACAATGAATGACATCGGGCTTGAAACCTATAAACTTCGCCCCCTCAAGCACGGCGCGGGAAAAGAAAATAAACCTTTCATCATTGTCTTCGTAATCTCCGAAATTAGCCCGGTACATACCTGGCCTGTCAAAATATTTGCGGTTTTCGATGAAATAGACCGACACACGGCCCCACTGTACCTGGGACATGGTGGCCGTTTCAACTCGGCCGGACATCGGGATCAGGAAACTGCCGCCAACGGCTTTAAGCGAAAACGCCCCGCCGCCGACATTGCGGTATTTGGGCAGAAAAAGCGCCACCTCCGTATCCTCGGTCCGGGAAAACACCTGGGAAAGCGCGCCCACCACATCCGCCAGCCCGCCGGTTTTGGCGAAAGGGAAAGCCTCGCTTGCGGCAATGAGAATTTTCATGATGGCTCCATAAGACAGCGATTAGCGTATAGCGAATGGCGAATAGCGGAGGGAGTTCCTTAAATAAATTCCATTTCAAATCCGCTTAACATCACTCCTTATTTACTATTTGCTATCCGCTACTCGCTAAATTTTAAACTTCTTCCCTGTATTCAGCATGTCGGCCGCGTCTTCCGGGGAAACCGTGTTTATGTAGAAACCGGTGCCCCATTCAAAGCCCGCCACCTGGCTTAATTTGGGCATTATCTCAATATGCCAGTGATAGTGAGCCGCCTGCGGCTCCTGGACCGGCATGGAATGAACTACCAGGTTATAGGAAAAATCAGGAAGCGTTGCGTAAAGCTTGCCCAGGGTGCCTTTTAAAATAGCGGCTAGGTCCAAAACAAGCGCATCCGGCATAGCTTCGAAATGGCTCAGGTGTTTTTTTGGCAGCAGCCAGGTTTCAAAAGAAAACCTGCTGGCGTACGGCTCTATGGCCAGGAAATGCTCGTTTTCATCCAACACCCTGTTCTTAACGCGGGTTTCCTCTTTTATAATATCACAGAACACGCAGGCGCCTTTTTTTTCAAGATAATTTTTAGCTCCGTCTATTTCTTCCACCAGCCTTATGGGAACCATGGGCAGAACTATTATCTGCGAATGCGGATGCGCGAGGCTGGCTCCGGCGTTCCTGCCGTGGTTTTTAAAGATCATCACATACTTCACACCGGGGTCTTTTTTTATTTCGCGCGTTCTCAGGATAAAGGCCCTGAGGACATCGGCTATGGCCTCAACCTCCATTTCCTCAAGGCGCAGGCCATGGCGCGTATTTTCTATAAGCACCTCATGAGAGCCGATGCCGTCCATGCGATAATAAATTCCGTCCGGCTGCTCCCCTCCCACACCGCCGGAAACCAGGGCCGGATACTTGTTAGGCACCACCCTCAACCGCCAGTCGCCGCCCGTAGAAGGGAGCGAATAGACCGCCGGAGGGGTAAGACGCTCATTGCCCGGGCAGAAAGGGCATTTGTAGTCGCCGGCTTCGGAAGCGGTCAGGAACTCATTAGGCCTCAATCCGCGCTCTGAAGCTATTATCACCCAACGGCCGAAAACCGGGTCTTTTCTTATTTCAGGCATATGCGTAAACGGCGGTAACAACTCGGTAATCAGTAACCGGTTACCGGTCACTGGTTACTGGTTACTCCCTTTATCCTTTTCTGCGGTGTTTTCAGTGTTCTGTACCGCTTCAACAGGCTCCGGAGCGGCAGCGGCTTCCGGCTTAACGGCTTGATTTTCTTCTCCGGCGCTCAGGCCGTCGGCGGTTTCTTTGGCGGACTGAGCCGCTTCAAGAGCCGCGGCGGATTCTTCTTCCACCAGTTCCACCGCCGTGGCCTGGGCAGAGGCCGCCGGATTTTCAACGGTGAAATTTTCAAGTTTCGGCAAATCGGAAAGCGTATTAAGCCCGAACTGCCGCAGGAATTCGGTGGTGGTGCCGTAAAGTATGGGGCGGCCCGTGGTCTCCCTCCTGCCGACCACGGTAATCAGCCTGCGCTCGGTAAGAGTGTCCAGCGGGCCTATTACTTCAACACCCCTTATGGCCTCTATTTCCGCGCGGGTGAGCGGCTGCTTGTAAGCTATGATACAAAGCGTTTCCACCGCCGCCTGCGTAAGGCGAACGGTCATTTTATTGTGGTAGAGTTTTCTCACCCACAGGCTGTAGGCGGGTCTGGTGGACATCTGCCAGCCGCCGGCCACCTGCATAACCTGCAGCGCCCTTTCCTCACCGTCGTAAACCGCCTTCAGCTCATCCAACAGCGCTTTAACGCGCTCCTGATTTTTTACCTCACAAAGCTGTGCCAGACTTTCAACAGGCAGGGGATGGTCCGCGATAAAAAGCAAAGTTTCAAGCGCTTTTTTCAGTTCAGTGTCTTCCATATGTACCTCATGTAAAAATAGCGGTTAAGACGGTGTTTTATCTGCTATAAGCCATAAGCCGTATGCCATATGCTTCAAGGAATTCCTTAAATACGCCTATGGCAGATGGCCTAAAGCTTATGGCATTTTTTCTGCCACCGGCTCAGGCGCCGGGTAAACCCGCACTTCGCCGCAAACGTCATCCTGGGAAACGATTATTTTACGCTGTTTTATCAGCTCAAGCATGGCTATAAAACAGGTAATTACGCCGAGTTTATGCGTTTCGCCGGCAAAAATATCATCCAGCAGCAGCCACTCGCGGCCCTCAAGCATATTCAGCACTTTTTCCACGCGCGATTCTATCGGGAAACGGTCCGCCTCAACTTCTTCCGAGCCCTCAACCCTCTCAAAGGCGCGCTTTACGGCGTCGATAAGCGAGTAAAAATCCAGTTCCAGAAATTTTTCCTCACTTGTAAACACGGGGGAACCGCGGTAGAAAACATCCTTGTAGCGCGCGAAACGCTGCGACATATCCTTTGAGGCTTCCTTGTAACGCTGGTATTCCTCAAGCATGGAAACCAGGGCTCCTCTCGGGTCGGGGCCTGTGCCTTCCTCTCCGGGCATTTCCCTGGCGGGCAAGAGCATTTTGGCCTTTATCTGCATGAGGGTCGTGGCCATTACCAGAAATTCCCCGGCCACCTCCAGATTCAGCGTCTTTATCACTTCCAGGTAGGACAGATACTCTTTGGTTATCTGGGAAATGGGAATATCGTAGATATCCAGATTGTTCTTTCGTATAAGATGCATCAGCAAATCCAACGGGCCTTCAAAAACCTCGATATGGATATCAAGTTCGTTCATAATTTAAGAGTTCCGTTTATACGTGCAAGCGCCGCGGCCGCTGCTGCGCGGGCTTTGGCCGAGCCGGCAGACAGCAGAGCGTCCACTTTGTCGGGGTTTTCCTCGTAAGCCGCTCGGCGCGCGGCGAAAGCTTCAAGGCTTGGGGACATAAGCTCAAAAAGATGTTTCTTGCAGGCGCCGCAGCCTATCGCGCCTCCGCGACATTCAGTTTCGCGTGCGGCGAAGAGCGGATTGTAGATTTTATGGAAAGCGAATACCACGCAGCCCTCAGGGTGCCCTTTGTCGTTCACTTTAATTTTGAGCGGGTCGGTAAACATCCGTTTTATTTTAGCCTCAACGGATTTAGGCGCTTCGCCTAGTTCTATTGAATTATTGTAGGACTTGGACATCTTGCGGCCGTCCAGGCCCGGCACCATAGGCGACGGGGTCAAAAGCGCGCCCGGCTCTTTAAGCAGGCCCGTGCCGAAAACGCGGTTGAACTTACGGGCTATTTCCCTTGTAAGTTCAAGATGGGGCAGCTGGTCCTTTCCTACCGGCACGAAATCGGCCCCGTACATAACGATGTCAACCGCCATAAGAACGGGATAGCCCAAAAAGCCGTAAGTGGACAGTTCGGAGGTTACGGCCAGATCCTCTTCGACCCCGGAGTGGGCCTCCAACAGTTTTTTTGACGCGCCTTCAACCGCTTTCGCCTTGTCCTCCTGGCCTTTGTATTTTTGCTTGTGAAGCTCAAGCAGCGTTTCCTTGAAAGTGGGGTTGCGTAAAAGCCAGCTGACCGGGGTTACCATGGAAAGAAGCAGGTAAAGCTCGGCATGCTCTTTTATCTCGGACTGCCTGAAAAACACGCACTTCCGGGGGTCAAGCCCGGCCGCCAGCCAGTCGATCACCATCAGGCGGGCGTTTTCCCTGATAGCTTCGGTTTTCTCGGTCGCGGTGGTAAGCACGTGCCAGTCCGCTACGAAGAAAAAACAATCGTATTTTTCCTGGAGGTCCACCCAGTTCTTCAGGGCGCCCCAGTAATTGCCCAAATGAAGGCGTCCTGTGGGGCGCATGCCTGAAACCACTATTTTTTTCTTTTCATTTTCCATAAATTAAAATGGCATAGGCACAAACCCAAGCCAGCTCAGTGCGGTAAGAGCGAGCGAAATGGGAGGCCATATGATGTGTTGCACCATCCCCGTAAGCACAAGGGCGAGTATTATATACATTCCATAGGGGAGGTGCTTTTCGTAATTTTCAAGCCAGCGCCCGGTAAGCCAGCCGAGCATTATATTGCTGCCGTCCAGCGGATATACCGGAATAAGGTTGAAAAGCGCGAGCGCCAGATTTATAATTACTCCGAACTGTAAAGCCTTTAAAAGCGTGAAAGTCAGATCCGCGCCCAAAAAGCCCAGAGCAAATATTTTCCATAATACAAAAGAAAGCATCGCCAGAAGGATGTTGGCTGACGGACCGCTTAAAGCCACCAATGCCATGTCATGGCGCGGGCGCCCCATACGATACGGGTTTACAGGTACGGGCTTTGCCCAGCCTATAATGGGGAAGTGCGACATCGCGCAAATGGCCGGCATTACCACCGTGCCCATGATATCTATATGGGGCAGGGGATTTAAGGTAAGCCTGCCGGATAAGTACGCGGTATCGTCCCCTTTTCTGTAAGCGGTAAAGCCGTGGGCGAATTCGTGAAAGATCACGGAAAAGAAAAGCACCGGAGCCTGTAAAATCCATTCCATCGTTCTAATTATATTATTATATGGCCCTGAAGTAAAAGGCGGGAATGAAAAGCGGTCTTTTTTAGTATAATTTTCAGGACGGACGGTTTTTTAATACCTTTCAATATTTGAGGAATATTTATATGAAAGAATTGGAAAATGCAATAAAAACCAGGCGCTTTAAAGTCGGCATCATAGGCATGGGCTATGTCGGCCTGCCGCTGGCGGTGGAATTTGCCAAAGGCGGCTTTGAAACCACCGGTTTTGAAGTGGATCCCAAAAAAGTTAAAGCCATCGCCAGGGGCGTTTCCTATATAGGCGATATCACCTCAGGCGAAGTGCGCGCGCTTTCAAAAGCGGGAAAGCTTAAAGCCAGCCTGGATTTTTCCGGGCTGAAAAAAATGGACGCGGTGATAGTCTGCGTTCCCACCCCTTTAAGGAAAAGTAAAGACCCTGATGTCTCCTATATCGTGTCGGCCGCCCTGCAGATAAAAAAATACCTGCGCAAAAAACAGATCATCATCCTTGAAAGCACCACTTACCCCGGTACCACCAAGGACCTGGTCAGCCCCATTCTTGAAGAAACCGGCCTTAAGGCCGGCAGGGATTTTTATCTGGCCTTCTCACCCGAACGCGTGGACCCCGGCAATTCCAAATACGGAATAAAGAACACCCCGAAAGTGGTGGGCGGGCTTACCAAAACCTGTACCAGGCTTGCCGGACTGCTTTACGGCCAGGTAATAGACACTGTGATAGAGGTTTCAAGCACGGAAGCAGCGGAACTGGTAAAACTGCTTGAAAATACTTTCCGCGCGGTAAACATCGCCATGATGAATGAAATGGCCCTTATGTGCCACAAGCTGGGCCTGGACGTGTGGGAAGTGATAAAAGCGGCTTCTTCAAAACCCTTCGGGTTCATGCCCTTTTACCCGGGCCCCGGCATCGGCGGGCACTGCATTCCGCTTGACCCGCATTATCTGGGCTGGAAAATGAAAACCCTTAATTTTGAACCGCGTTTCATAGAGCTCGCGGGTGTTATAAATTCTTCTATGCCGGAGCATGTGGTGGCGCGGCTGGGTGAACTTCTTAATTTAAAGGGCAAAGCGCTCAGCAGGTCTAAAATCCTTATGATAGGCATGTCCTACAAGCCGGATATCTCGGACCCGCGCGAATCCCCCGCCAAAGACGTGTTCACACTGCTACGGCGCACCGGCGCCAGAACGGACTATCACGACCCTTTTGTTCCGAATATAAACATAGAGGGCGGCCTTTACCGTTCAAAGCCCCTCACCGCAAAAACGCTGGGAGCCTATGATTGCGTGCTTATAATAACCCCTCACTCAGCCATTGATTACCCCAAACTGGTCAAAAACTCAAAACTGGTTTTTGACACCAGGAACGCGACAAAAGGGCTTAAAGGAAGTAATCTTTACCGTCTATGACAATGACAGAAAATAAAGACGCGCGCCTGCTTTGGATCGGGTTTCTTAAAGCTTTCACAAGGGCGCTGGTGCAGATAAACCTTTATAAGCCGGACTCCCCGCAGGCGCGGCAGGCCCTGGACGAAGGACAGGCGCTCCTTGCAAAAATAACAGCCGGCTCGCCGGGAGGCAAATTTTCCCTTACCCTTGATAACAACAAGCTTATAGTCAACGGCTCCCCGCTTTTGACAGCCGACAAGCTGCCCAATTCCCTGAAGAACCTTTTTTCGAACTTCCACATTCAAACGCTCTCTTTCCTGGACGAAGTCTCCAAAGATGATCTGCTCGCTCTCTGCCAGATGCAGGCCTTGGAAATTGACCCCGTCGCCTACCTTAAAGAGCGCGGGGTGAAGAAAATATCAGTCAGTCCGGCGGTTTACGTGCAGGGTGACAAAGCCGCGGCGGAAACCGCGGCAAACCCGGCACGGAGCGCGAGGGGGCAGGCTCAATTTGAGCCGCTGGGCAAAATGCTGGCCGGCCAGAACCTTGAAAATTCCCTGGCCACACTGGCGGCCAGGGCGATTCCCAACGCCGGGGAACGGCGCGTCATAACGGAACTGCTGGTTAAAAAATTAAAGGATGAGATCGAGACCAATGTTTCAAAGGCTGTTGAAGGAATAAGACATGAGAAAAAGAAAATAGAAAACGACATAGCCCGCGCCGAGACCGTAATCTCAAACATTGCCGAAGGCGTGGTGGTCGTGGACAAGGACGGCAAGATTTTAATGATGAACCCGCAGGCGGAGACCATTTCAGGCAAAACGCTTTCCGAACTTTCCGGCAAGAAAATTTTTGACGTCACCCAGCTTGAAAACCTGGTCCTGTCGCTCGCCAAAGAAATAGGAAGCGAAAACAACGGAGATATTTCAAAAGACCTCGAACGAAAAGGCAAAAAAGAACTGGGCGAAACCATAAAGAACGCCACCGCCATCATACAAAATGAGGACGGCAAAATAGTGGGTTCCGTTTCGGTCGCGACCGACTCGGCAAAATTAAAACAGGTGGAACAGATGCAGCGGGATTTTATGGCCAACATGACGCACGAACTGCGCTCGCCGCTGACCTCCATACACATGGCGCTTAAGCTGCTTGCCGGGGAAAGCAGGCTTGAAGACTCCACTAAAACCATACTTAACACCGCCATACGCAACTCGGAGCGCCTCAATTCCGTCATCACCGATATACTTGATTTCTCCAAACTGCAGTCGGGCAAACTGACTTTCCATCCCGAGGACGTGCCCGCCGGAGAAATAATCAAAGAGGCGGCGGACGCCATGAAAGCCTGGGCCGTTTCAAAGGGCGTAAGTCTTACGGCAATCCCCGAGCCGGAACTGGGCCGTGTTTACGCCGACAAACGCCGCACAGTGCAGATAATGCTAAATCTTATTTCAAATTCCATTAAATTCACTCCGGCCGGCGGCAAAATAGAGATAAGCGCCGACTCGGGCAAGGAAGCCCTTGCCGGCTTTATTTTCTTTTCCGTGAAAGATACCGGCTGCGGCATAAAAAAAGAAGACCAGGATAAAGTTTTTGAAAAATTCGTGCAGGTGGCCGCCGGGGGAAATGTGGGCGGCACCGGCCTTGGGCTTGCCATCACAAAGGCTATGACGGTAATGCAGGGGGGTACGATAACGATTGAAAGCGGATCGGGCAGGGGAGCCACTTTCCGCGTGGGTCTGCCGGTATACCGCAGTCAGCCGATACACCAAATTACAGAACCCAAAAAAACAAAAGAGGGAAAAGCCTTATGGAGAAAAGTGCTGGGACTATAGTAACAAGAGGAACTATTAACCGATAAACAATACCCCTCCACCCGCTTATTTGCCAAATACCGACAATTTTTATTATCTGAAAGCCCAACCCGCAAAACATACATTGTTATCCCGCCCGCTATAATTATAAAATATATCAAAGCAATAAGTAGTCGGCCCCGAACGCTGTACAGTGCGGACGGTGCGATAAGCCCGCACGATTACCTTCGCTAGTGAGTGCGGGGACCTTATAGAAGGGGTTCAGTGAGCGGACCGCTAAAAGCGGTTGAGCGAACGACGAAGGGGAGCTTAGCTCCCCTCGTGGAGCACCGGCCGCCACCGCTTAAAGGCCGGCGGATAATCCGTCCCGCGCGCTGTGCGGCGCGGGATGCGACAGATGCGCCCATATCTCAACGGATAGAGTCCCAGCCTGCGAAGCTGGTTGTCCTGGTTCGATTCCAGGTGGGCGCACGTAAATTTCAGCGAATAGCGAATAGGGGTTAGCGATTAAAAAACCAAACCATTTGTAAAATGCAGTCCCTGCACCCTAGCCCCTATACGCTATTATCCGGACAACCCGAATGACACAAAAAGATACTCAGGAAAAAAACAAAGAAAAAGCCACCGGCCGCTATGTCTACGACAAGAAACTGGGCAAAGTGGTAAAAGTCTCGGACGAAGTGGTCGGGCTTAAGAAGGGCGGCTCTTTTGAAGGCGCATGCCCCATGAACAAAGGCGGGCATACCTGCGGCGGCGGTTGCGGCTGCGGAGGCTAGGGCCCGGATTACAGCGATTAAAGAGAGATTGCAGTGATTGCAGTTGAAGAATCATCCCTGTAACAGCGATTATTATCGTGATAATTGTTATCTGCCGTAAGCAATCTCTCCCTATCGCTGCGATCTCTTCCTCCTAATCGTTCTCCCATCACTGTATCATGGAAAACAAATTCAAGGAACTGCGCCGGATATACGAAGAAGTGGCGGCCATAAGCTCAGCCAACGCCGTCATCCAGTGGGACCAGCAGGTTTATATGCCGCCCGGCGGCGCGGGAGCCAGAGCCCGGGCCATAAGCGCCCTTGAAGAAATTACCCACCGCAAGTTCACCTCCCCAGACACAGGCCGCCTGATTAGCCAAACCTTCGACTGGGCCCAAAGCAAGGGCAATGATTCATTTGAAGCCGGCTATCTGCGCGCCATAAAGCGCGATTACGACAAAGCCGTAAAATTGCCGCCGGAATTTGTGGCCGAGATGTCCAGGGAGTCCTCGCTTGGAATAGAAGCCTGGACCAAGGCGAAGAAAGAATCCGATTTTTCATTTTTTTCCCCCAACCTTGAGAAAATACTCGACCTGAATATAAGAAAAGCCGAGCTGCTGGGTTTTGAAGAGTCTCCCTACGACGCCTTGCTTGACCTCTACGAGCCTGGCTTAAAAAAGTCGGCCCTGGTACCGCTGTTTTCCAAACTTGCCGCGGGGCTTAAACCTGTTATAAAGGAAATCAGCTCACGGAAAGGCCGGGTGTCGAACGCAATGCTCAAAGGCGGCTTTGACGAAGACACTCAGCTTGAACTGGTAAACGAGGTGACGGCCGCCCTCGGCTACGATTTCAAGCGCGGCAGGCAGGACCGTTCCGCCCACCCCTTCACCACCGATTTCTCAATTGACGATGTGCGCATCACCACCCACACCCAGCGCGATTATCTTGGCGCGGTTCTTTACGGTTCTATTCATGAATGCGGCCACGCGCTTTACGGCCAGGGCATAACGCGCGAGTTCGAATTTACCCCGCTTTCAGGCGGCGCGTCTTTGGGCGTGCATGAATCGCAGTCGCGATTCTGGGAAAATATAATAGGCCGCAGTGAGCCTTTCTGCCGCTGGCTGTTGCCCGTTTTAGCCGAATATTTCCCCGGGAATTTTGCCAAGGCTTCCCCGGAAGAACTTTACAAGGCCGTAAACATGGCCGAACCCTCGCTTGTGCGCATTGAAGCCGATGAGGTGACCTATAACCTGCATATAATGCTGCGCTTTGAGGTGGAAACGCTGCTGCTTGAAAAAAAGCTGAAGGTAAAAGACGCGCCGGAACTGTGGAACGAAAAAATGCGCGAGTATTTCGGCCTTACTCCCGAAAACGACGCGCACGGCGTGCTGCAGGACATCCACTGGGCGTACGGCATGATGGGATACTTCCCGACTTACGCCATCGGCAATCTGCTCTCCGCACAGCTTTTCAATAAGATCTCGGCGGATATACCCGGCGCCGGCGATCTGATCGAAAAGGGCGATTTCAAACCCGTGCTCGGCTGGCTTAGAAAGAACATTCACGCGCACGGCCGGAAGTACCTGCCTGAGGAACTGGTAAAAAACGCTTTAAACGACAAGTTGCGCGTTGAACCTTTCCTTGATTACATCAGGAACAAATATTCAAAAATATACGGGTTTTAGCGGGGTCTGCTGAAACCAGCAGCCCCTCGATTACAGTGATGGCAGACCGATTACAGAGATGGTGCACGAATGGCAGACCTTTTTAAAGACCTGTTCTCCAGACACGATCCGCAAGTTCTCACGGCCCTTCAGCGCAGCACGGTTGGCATCGCGGGAGCCGGCGGACTGGGCTCCAATGTTGCGGTTTCCCTGGCCCGGGCGGGAGTAGGAAAGCTCATCATAGCCGATTTCGACAAAATAGAAACCTCTAACCTTAACAGGCAGCAGTATTTCGTCGAACAGATCGGCCTGCGCAAGGTTGAAGCCCTGCGCGCGAGCCTTAAAAAAATAAACCCGTTTGCGTCATATATCATCCACGACGTGAAGGTGACCCGCGCCAACACCGGCAGTATCTTCGGCGGGGCGGACATTTTGATAGAAGCTTTTGACAAGGCCGGACAAAAGGGCATGCTGATAAATACATGGCTGTCGCTTTACCCCAAAAAGCCCGTAATAGCGGCTTCGGGCCTTGCGGGTTACGGCAAAAACGCCAGACTCCGCACCCGTAAGATGGGCAGCCTCTATGTCTGCGGCGACGGCGAGTCCCAGTGCCTGGCGGGAATAAGCCCCATGGCGCCGCGCGTGGCGATAGTCGCCAATATGCAGGCCAATTTAGCGGTTGAACTATTAGTAAAATTGAAGGGAAGTAGATAGTAACGAGTGTAGAGTGTAGAGATTTTACGGAGTTTTTAATTCTTCTCTACACTATCCACTATCTACTCTACACTAGCAAGGAGTTTACATGTTTAAAGTCAACGAATATTTCGACGGCAAGGTTAAATCCATCGCCTTTACGACTTTCACCGGCCCGGCGACGATAGGCGTAATGGCCATAGGAGAGTATGAGTTCGGCACCGCCAAGAACGAAATCATGACGGTTGTCAGCGGCAAGCTGACGGTGAAACTCCCGGGTGAAACCGCCTGGAAGGATTACCTGAAAGGCGAAACCTTCACTGTTGCGCCCGACAAAAAGTTCCAGCTGAAAGTTACCGAAGAATCCGCGTATCTGTGTTTGTATGTGTGATAACCCGAATCCGGCAATTAAACCCGATTTTCAATACCTGCATAGGTGCCGTTTCAAGGCCTATGGCCAACAGACGGCCATTGGGAAATCGGATGATAAAAAAATGCAGGATTCCCCGCAGTAGCGGGTTTAGAATTTCCAGCGCTATGCGCGGAAATTCTCAAGGGTGTATCCGTCGCGCAGCGATCCGCGAGCGCTGGGAACGGGGATTCTTCAATACTTGTGTAGGTGCCGTATCAGGGCCTATGGCCACCAGACGGCCAACTGAAGAATTCGGATAAGGTTATTATGGACACAAAAACAAAAACCAGGTTTTTGGTCGGCATCGCCGGAGGATCGGGATCGGGCAAGACTACTCTGGCCAAGAAACTTATAGAAGAATGCGAAAAAATAGGGATTGCCGGCCAGATCTTATCACTGGACAACTATTACAGGCCGCTCGACCATCTGAAATTTGAGGAGAGGAAGGCTTACAACTTCGACCACCCGAACGCGATAGATTCCGCGCTCGCCTTAAAACACATAAAAATGCTCTGCGCGGGCAAATCTATCAGCCAGCCCGTATATGATTTCAAGCTGCACACGCGGGAAAAAGAACCCGTCATCTGCCGCCCGACAAAGCTGATCATACTTGAGGGGCTTTACACTCTTTATTTCCCAAAATTCCTGGCTCTTTGCGACTACAAAATATTCATTTCCACAGGGATGGTGACGGGCGTTTTGCGCAGGGTGCAGAGAGATATCGTAGAAAGGGGCCGCACCATTGAAGATACCAAGCACCAGATCCTGACCACGGTGATGCCGATGTATGAGACCTATGTAAAACCCACCCAGAGAAACGCCCACTTCTCAATAAACTGGGAAGGCGAAGAGATCCCGGAAAAAGCCACCGAAGGCCTGGTCAGAATGCTGAGAGACCATTTCCGATAGCATGAATCTTGCAATTCAAGATAGTTTTCATTAAGAAACACAGGGAACAGAAATATTGCAATACCTGCCCCGCTCTTTTGGATATATATTGGAACCAAAAGGGCGTGGCCTGTGTAGGAGGGGAAACCCCCGCCAAGCTTGGGGGGGTGTCCCTTAAGGTGTTGGGAAAGGGTCGTCCACTATACGGGCCTATGGCCATCGGACGGCCAAGATTCAGATTAGCGCGCTCAAGAATCGTCCCCGGGCTCATCCTCACCGATATCACGCCTCGCACCCGCGGCAATCCCCTCAAAAATATTTTTAAAACCCGCGTCAAAACCTTTGCGGAAATCGGCACGCAGGTAATTTGTTACAAATAACGGTATTTCACAGTCTTCCATTAAAACGGGAACAATTATTGCATGTTTTGCAGCTACCTCCCGCGTCAGTGTTGCCGCCAATGATCTTCTACACCAGGCAGCAGCAACAGATGCTTTAGATATAACGACCAACAAAGCGTCCGAATCCGTTATAGTTCCTTGTACCTTCTCAATAAGAGAATCTCCGGCTTGTAATTCCCATTTTTCCACCCAGACACAGTGGTTACGCCGGACCAATTCAGAAGCTAGGTGATTGGCAAAATCAGCATT
Organism: Elusimicrobiota bacterium; assembly: GCA_026388155.1. Lineage (NCBI taxonomy): Bacteria > Pseudomonadati > Elusimicrobiota > Elusimicrobiota bacterium. Next base: position 197,028 of record JAPLKI010000010.1, on the reverse strand, counting down.
TTCTTTAGGATAGCTGATATAAATCGACATGGTTCTCCTTCACCACTTCTTTTTCAATAAGTTCGTCAATCAGGAGCCTGTTATTGTCACACAAAACAAGTATCTCCCTATTTCCGCCTTACCACTATAATACAAAAAGCGGCGGTATTTTTATCAATTTTTTCAGGGTGCGAAGCGCAAGCTTTTGGCAGGTGGCGGGGTGGCTTATAAACGGCCAAATACGCGGCAAAGCGATTTCTGGGTGGAAGCACCGGGTGAGAAGCATGGCACGGTATATGGGAAGCCGGAAATCGTCAATCGCGGCCAGGGAAGCCAGATTAAGAGCTAAAGTTTCACAAGCAGGCTTGCTGCCGAAAATGTTAGAATCAGCATTGACAGCCGCGGCCCGTTTTACGATAATATTTTCATGTAACGGCTGTGGTGGTCTGTGAAGGGCTCTCAAGTGTTTTGGGTATAGAACAAACAGTGAAGGAAAATTATGTCGGTTTTTGTTAGCTATTCCAAAGAAGATGCTGATTTCGCCAATCACCTTGCTTCCGAACTGATCAAACGCAATAACTATATTTGGATGGCGAAATGGGAATTACAGGCCGGAGATTCTCTTCTCGCCAGGTCACAAGTGGGGATAACGGCTATGGATGCTTTATTGATCGTTATATCTAAAACATCTATTTCAGCCGCCTGGTGCGGAAAAGAATTGACGGCGCTGACACACGAATTAGCTGAAAAACACGCGATAATTATTCCCGTTTTAATGGAAGACTGCGAAATGCCACCGCCTTTAAAGTATAAATTATACGCCGATTTCCGCAAAGATTTTGCCGCGGGTTTAAAAGAGGCTTTGGAGGGGATCGCTACGGGGGCGGTTTTGGAGGTTGAGGACGGTTTTTAACCTGAAAAATTCAGTCTAAAGATTTATTCAGTTTTAGCAGCGCGCTCACCTTAAACCGTGTCTCCCTAACCAAATCTGCAGCCCGCCGGCATTTTTCACACCCTACCCTCCCGAGTAGATGTGCGAGATAACCACGCGATCTCCGTCTTCAAACGCGTCGCCCGGCGCCACAGCTTTGCCGTTGCGCGTAATAATGGTAGGCCGCTTCTTGTCCACATTAACATAAGCCGGCAGCTCACCCGCCGTCATCGGACCGGGGAGCGACAGCTCCTTCTCGCTGAATCCGCACTCATAAATGAGCGGGCCGATCAATTTGACAATTATCCTCATAACATCTTTATCGGAACTATCAGACTGAAGGTAAAAAAGAGAAACAGTATGTCAAATAGTTTTCAATTTTCCTTCAGCCCTCAGCCTGCCCTTCTAGCTTAATTTCGCGTACTTTTCCGCGGCTGCCGCCTCTTTGGACAGGCCAAGCTTCGCCAGCAGGCTCTTCGGGGGTATACCCCGCTGGTCGTAGCCGCGCTGGTCGTAATAATGCTGGAGGAGCTGGTCGTATTTGTCGACATCCAGGCACTTGCCGGCGATGGGTCCTTCGGTGTCCACATTGGATTTATCGAACCAGACGGCCGGGGGATAGTCGCCCTTGCGCGTCGCCTCAGGGAACTCGCGGATGTAATGAAGCTTTATCATGGCATATATCCGGTCGGCCACAGTCCACATATCGTCCAGCGTCCAGTTCAAGCCGGTGACCGTGTTGAAATACTTGGGATAATTATCAAGCGACCAGCCTTCCTCTATCCAGGGGAATCTGCATGCGACAAGGGTCTCGAACATCCCTCCCCGGATGCGCTGAAGCTCTATCACCTTGGCGGCCTTCTCCGGGCCGAAGGATTCCCGCGTGGTATTTTTAAGCTCAAATGAGATGATCCACGCCTCGCGGTGGTGGGCGCCTATGGCGGCGACGCCGAACGACAAAGCCTGCCCGGGGATGAACTTGCAGTTGTAAGCAGCAACTTCAAGCCCCTTCACCTGCATGGCGTAAGCCTCGGAGTTATGCCCGAATTCCCGCGCCATCCGCAGCGAGCCCTCGGCAAGCAGGTTTCCCACTTTCCCCTCGCGGTGAGCGGCCAGCCGCAGCAGTTCTTTGGCCCTCTCCGCGTCGCCGAACTTGAAGTCGCCGGTAGTAGCGCCTTGTTCAATAGCGTCGGCGTAGAAACTGAGGGTGCAGCCGGCCGACATCGTATCCAGGCCGTATTCGTCGCACAAGTAATTCAGCGAGCCGACCTGGTTCAGTTCAAAGATATTGAGATTACTGCCCAGCAAACCGACATTTTCATAATCAAGTTCGGACTCTCTCCCCTCTTTGTCGTGGATGGTTATGCCGCACTTCATCGTGCAGTTGGGGCAGCCGTAAGTGGCCACCCTGGCATCGTTAAGCCGCTCGCCGTCTATTTTCCAGGCTTCGCTATGGCTGGTCTTGCGGAAATTCTGCACCGGCAGCCCCGCCACTTCGTTGCACCAGGCAAGCACGGCATTCGTGCTCTGTTTGGTCCAGCCTGACTTTTTATCCATCTCATAAACTTTCTTCAGGTCCCCGATGCCCAGCGCCTTCATGGCTTCCGGGTTAGCCTGTGGGATGGGTTTGGTGCCTTTAACTACTATGGCCTTAAGAAGCTTCGAGCCCATAACCGCGCCTATGCCCGGCCGTCCGCCGGCGCGTCCTTCAAGGCTGCGGATCACGGCGTAGCGTACCATATTCTCTCCGCCTTGGCCGATGTTTAAAACGCCCACTCCCTTTCCATATTTCCCGTAGACCCAGTCGTTGGTCGCGTAGGTCCCCTTTCCCCACACTTCTTCGGCGCTCAAAAATTCCACTTTATCATCCTCAATATAAAGCATCGTCGGCTTGTCGGCTTTGCCTTCCACTATCATGGCATCGTATCCGGCTTTACGGAGCTGCTCCGAGACTTTGGTCCCCAGATTCCCGTCGCCGTAAAAACCCGTAAGCGGCGACTTCGCGGCCACCACGGCTTTACCGGTGTTAGGAGCCGGTATTCCGGAGATAGGCCCGAGGGCGACTATCAATTTATTCTCCGGGCCGAGCGGATCAATGCCGGGTTTTAGTTCGTCGTATAAGATCTTCACGGCAAAGCCGCGTCCGCCGATCCAGGTTGTGGCGAATTCTTCGGTAAAAGATTCTTTTTTATAAGTTTTGTTTGTCAGGTTTACCCTGAGTATATTTCCGGTCCATCCTTTCATATATGCCTCCATGAATCTGTAATTTTTAACTCACAACTCCAAACTCCTAACTTCAGCAGTTAGTGCCCGCCGCCTGCTAACATTTCCAAAGCGTGCGGGATAAGATCTAAAACCGCATCAAGGGATTCTTTGACCGCCTTGGGACTCCCCGGTAAATTGATTATGATGGTGTTCTTGCGTATGCCGCTGATACCGCGCGACAGCACGGCCTTTTTGGTCTTTTTAAGGCCTTCGGCACGCATCAGCTCGCTCAAGCCCGGTATTACTTTCTCTATAACCTGTCCGGTGGCTTCAGGGGTAATGTCCCTGCCGCCAAAACCGGTGCCGCCGGTGGTGATCACCAGATTCACCTTGAGTTCGTCGCAGTAATGCAGGAGTTTTTCTTTTATAGCGGCTATTTCGTCCGGGACTATGTCGTAGGCGGCGGTGCGGCCGCCTATGGTTTTTACCATTTCAGAGATCAGTTTGCCGCTTTCGTCGGCGGTTTCTCCGTGTGAGCAGCGGTCGCTGGAGGTCAGGACTGCGATTTCAATAGGTTTCAATGGTATCCCCTACGGCTATTTCGCCGCCTTCCAGCACTTCGGCGAATATGCCTTCGCGCGGCATTATGCAGTCTCCCACCTGTTGGTAGACGGCACAATGATTATGGCATTCTTTGCCTATTTTTGAAATTTTAAGCACGGCTGTTTTGCCTACGCGGAGTCTGTCGCCGAGCTTTAGTGCGACCAAGCTGACACCCTCGGTGGTGATGTTCTCGGCATATATGCCGGGGCGTATTTTCACCGTGGCGTTTTTGGCTTTGGCGGTTTCTATCTGGCCGCGAATGCTTTCCATAGCAAGCAGGCTTACCTGGCGGACCGGGGTGCCGGCATGGGCGTCGTCTTTGATGCCGCGGTTTTTTACGAGCACGGCGGTTTGAGCCTGTGTTTTAGGCACGCCTTTTACTTTGCTGTAATTGATTGAAAAAATCTTACCCATAGTTTCAAATTTACTATCCGCGAGATGCCCAGTCGGGGTCCTGTCGAGGGATTGCCCTTGCGCCGCGTAGGAAACCCTCCCGTGGTTTCCCCCCGAAACGGGGCCCCCCATCCGCTATGCGGCTACAGGGCAACGCCCTCGCCACCCCTCCAGATTCCCCAATTCTAACGTTAGTGACGGTTATTTGCCGCCTTTCCTCAAATATACGCCACTCTTGCCGCCGCGTTTTTCGAGCAGAAAGACTTCGCCTATCTCCAAATTCTGGGCGAACATTTTGCACATGTCGTAAATTGTGAGTGCCGCCACGGAAGCCGCTACGAGCGCCTCCATTTCCACGCCGGTTTTGCCTGTGCAGCGCGCCTCGGTTTTTACCTGCACGCCGGTATTGTCCAATTCAAATTCTACTCCCACATAATTGAGCGGAAGGTTATGGCAGAGAGGGATCAGGTTGGCGGTATTCTTGGCGGCAAGTATGCCGGCAAAACGCGCTGCTTCCAAAACATTGCCCTTGGGAATCTTACCCGCCCGGATAAGCCGGATAATTTCGCCGTTCAGTTTAACATAAGCCTGTGCCTTGGCTGTCCGCTTAGTATCTTTCTTCGCGCCGACATCGATCATTTTAGCCGCCTATGCTGCTCATCTCAATATGCCCCGAGGCTGAGGCTTTATTGTATTTAGATTTTACTAAAAAAAGGCCTTTTATATATTTGACCAGGGCCGCATCGTCGGCCGCACCCCGCAGCAAGGGCCGCAGGTCGTGCGTGGCCCCCGCGAACAGGCACGGGTAAACCTTGCCGGAGCAGTCCATCCGCACCCGGTTGCAGGCGCCGCAGAAATTATCGCTGCGCCCGCTTATAAAACCCAGTTCCCCCTTCGCGCCTTTAAGTTTATAGCCGCGAGCCGGGCCGCCGCTTTTTACGGGAACTGTCTCCGACAAAGACCCGAAAGAAGCCTCGATCCGTTTTTTTACTTCCTCCGTCCTGATAAGCGCGCCGGTAAGCCTTATGGACCTCTTATTGGTAGGGAAAAATTCTATAAAGCGGACGACCAGCGGATAATCGATAGAAAGTCGGGTGAAATCGGCTATTTCGTCATCGTTTATCCCTTTCATTAAAATAACGTTCAGTTTTACAGCCGTAAACCCGGTTTCAAGGGATTTTTCTATACCGCGCCAAACGGAATCGAATTCGTCCGAACCGGTGATCATTTTAAATTTCTCTTTTTTCAACGTATCAATGCTGATGTTTACCCGGTCAAGCCCCGCCGCGCGCAATTTGCCGGCCATGTCCTCCAGATAAACCCCGTTAGTGGTCAGCGCCAGCTCTTCCAGCCCCGGGAGCGCTTTCAGCATACCAGCCAGTTTAATAATATCTTTTTTTAGTAAAGGCTCTCCGCCTGTCAGGCGTATCTTGCGCACTCCAGCCTTAACAAAAGCCCGGGCCGCCCGGGCCGTTTCCTCGTGTGTTAATACTTCTCCGCGGGCCAGAAAGCGGCTTTTTTCCAAAGGGGTACAGTAGATGCAGTTTAAATTGCACCTGTCAGTTAGAGAAAGCCTGAGATAGTTTACGCTGCTTTCCATGAAATAAACCGCGCCTTTTCATTCTTCTCAAGGACTTTGCCCTCATCTACAACAGTAAATCCGTCAGCCCGCGAAAGTGCCAGTATATCGGCCGAACCGTTGTTTAATACGGCGGTCAGAGTGTATTTTCCTTCTTTTTCCCGGACTTTTGAAAGCACAAAGGCCTTGCGCGGGGTATTCGGGGTAAAACGCCCGGCGCAAACTCCCGTCTTAAATTCCGGGGCGTAAACCCCGCGCCTGCTCATCTTAAGTATCGCGGGGCGTATAAACGCAAGATACGCCAGAAAGTTGGAAACAGGGTTTCCCGGTATACCGAAAACGATGGTTCCGCCTTTTCTGCCGAAAAAAAGAGGTTTCCCCGGCTTGACCTTAACCTTGTGGAAAATTTCGCGCACGCCGAGACTTTTTAAAACCGCGGGCACCAGGTCATAATCCCCCATGGACACCCCGCCAGAGATAAGGACTATGTCGGATTTCAGGGCTTTGGCGAAAGCCGCTTTCAATTTTTTTGCGTCGTCCTTTACAATTATCGGGACGGCGGCTATACCGTCGGACTTAAGCAGGGTGCAAAGCATGGGACCATTGCTGTTATATATCCGGTTCTTCCCAAGTTTGGCGCCCGGCGGAACTATCTCGCCTCCGGTGTTTATTAAGGCTACTTTGGGCATGGCGCCGGTTTTGACTAAACTTCGTCCCACCGCCGCCAGTACAGCAATGTGTGAGACTGAAATAACCGTACCGCGCGCGAGGATTTTACAACTTTTCTTTATGTCCTCCCCCAGCACACAGACGTTGTCTCCCTTCTTTACCGCTTTTGAAAATTTCACAAGGCCGCCGGCCTCCGCCGTGTCCTCCACCATCACCACGCTGTCCATACCGGCCGGCAGCGGCGCGCCGGTCATTATCTTCACGCATTCACCGCCGCCTGCTTTTCCTTTAAAAACGTCCCCGGCCTGCACAAGGCCGATACATCGCAGGGTTTCGGGCGTCTTGCGCAAATCCGCCGCTTTCACCGCATAGCCGTCCACTGCCGATTTGTCAAAAGGCGGCATATCCAGCGCTGAACAAATGTCTTCCAGTAATACCCGGCCAACGGCGTGTTCAATGCTGATCTTTTCCGCGCGCAGAGGGAGCGTGTTCTTGAATATATTTTTTAAAGCGGTCTCAAAAGTTATCATTTCATCTCACCTCTTTATCAAATGCGCGGCTGTGGCCTTGAACGAAGCGAAGACCTCCGCGCCCATTTTGAAACCCAGTCCTTCCACCGACTGTTTGGTCACGGCGGCAATTAAACTAAAACCGCAATCAAGGCTTAATTTATATTCCAGCCGCCAGGGTTCCATGAAAGTTATTTTAGCCTTAAAATGATTGCGCATACTGTTCACATCCGCGCTTTTTGACACCGACACGTCTTCCGGCCGCACGCACACGAATACGCTGTCGCCCTCGTTATATTCGGATACCACTTCAAGGGATTGGCCGTTTACTTTAATAGAGCAAAGGTTTTCGCTTTTTTTGACTATCTTCCCTTCAAGGATCGTCTCCACTCCCACAAAATCAGCCGCCTCTTTTGACGCGGGCCTGGCAAACACCTCCTGCGGACTGCCCCGCTGCACTATCCGGCCGTTCATCATTACCGCCATGGAATCGCAAAGAGCCAGCGCTTCAGTCTGATCCTGCGTGACAAATATCACGGCTGCGCCGGATGCCTTGATAATATGGCGCAGATCGCGCATTATGGATTCTTTAACGCGCGCGTCCAGGCTTAAAAAAGGCTCATCCAGCAAAATAAGTCTCGGCCGCGTTACGAACGCCCGCGCGAGCGCCACGCGATGTTTCTCTCCCTGCGAAAGCAAATTAGCGTTGCGGTCTTTTAAGCCGGCTATTTTAAAAAGCTCCAGCATACCGGAAACCCGGGCGTCGTCGCGGCCCCCCCTTAACTTCAGCGGCAAGGCGACATTGTCGTATACCGTATCGTTTAAAAGATACGGCTGGGAAAACACGAATGACATCGAGCGCCGTAAAAACATCTTATCGGCGGGGTTATAAGCGTTTTTGCCGAACATTTCCAGGCTTCCCGCGCCGGCTTTCCGGAACAAAGCTAAAACATTCAGCAATGAAGTCTTTCCCGCGCCGTTGGGCCCGATGACGGCTAAAATTTCGCCCTCTCCGACCTCAAGATTGTCTATTGAAAGGTTAAACCCGGGAGCGACGCAAAAATTCAAATCTTTAAGTTTCAGCATCGGGGTTGCACCTTCTGCTGCTGGATAAAAGTAAGCGCCAGGTTTATCAGGAACGTCAGCAGCAGCAGGATCAATCCTAAAGCTATAGCGCTGTCGTAATTTCCCATCTGGGTTTCAAGCACCGTTGCCGTTGTCAATACACGCGTCTGATGCCGGATATTCCCGCCAACTATCATTACCGCTCCGACTTCCGATATAATACTGCCGAATCCAGCAATAACAGCGGCAAGAATTGAAAGCCTTATTTCTTTAAGACACACCATTACCGCCTGCCGTTCGCTTGCCCCCAAAGTCATGATTTGCAGGTAAAACTTCGGGTCAAGGCTCTGCATTGCCGACATGGACAAGCCGGCCACGACCGGGGTGGCGATGATCACCTGCGCGAGTATCATCCCCAGTGGCGTATACAGCCAGTCCAGAAAACCCAGGGGGCCGTTCCTGGAAAGGAAAAGCATGACGAACAGGCCCACCACCACCGGCGGGAAACCCATGCCGGTGTTCACCAGGGAAATAACTATTTTTTTAAACGGGAATTTTTTCAGCGCGATTATACTTCCGAGGGGAACCCCTATCAATACGGAGAGGACAGTGGCCAGCGCCGAAACGGACAGCGACAGCCTGGCGATGGCGAGTATCTCCGCGTTGCCGGAAAATATCAGGTGCAGGGCTTTCTGGAAGCCGTCAGCAATGAAGCCCATATTAAAAACCAGCGTATAGCGGAAAGCGTATAGCTGGCCGGGGAACTCTATCCCTGTCCTCTGACCTCTATACGCTTACCCCTGAATTTTGTAATCGTAGAAGAACAGCTGCTGGCCGTATTTATCCTGGCCGTACTTCTCTATCATTTCCCTGGCCGGTTTTGAAAGCACAAAATCAAAGAACGCCTTGGCGCCCCCGGCGTTGACCTTGGGGAACTTTGCGGTATTAACAAGTATCAGGCTGTAGCGGTTTATAAGGGCGTCGTCGCCTTCGCTGAGTATTACAAGGCCGATATTATTCTTCATCGAGAGATACGTGGAGCGGTCCGCCAGAACATAGGCTTTTTTCTCGTTGGCCATGGATAATGTGGCCGCCATACCCTGACCGGCTTCCACATAAGCCTCTTTGGCCGGCTTTACCTTGGCTTCATCCCATAGTTTGAGTTCTTTTTTATTAGTGCCGGAATTGTCGGCGCGGGAAACGAACAGCGCTTTGGCCGCGGCGATTTTTTTAAAGGCGTCGGCGGCTTTCTTAGCGCCTTTAACCCTGGCGGGGTCCGCGGCGGGGCCCAGTATTACAAAATCGTTATGCATGAACGTGGTGCGGCCGGTGCCGTACCCTTCCGCCACGAACTGCGCCTCGTCGTCAGGGCTGTGCACCCACAGTATGTCGGCTTCGCCGGTTTTGCCAAGCTGCATAGCCTGGCCCGAACCCACGGCTATAGACTGAAGTGTGTACTTACCATCCTTCTGGAAAGCGTCCGTCAGCACATCCAACAGGCCGGTGTCCTGGACACTTGTAGTGGTGGCCAGTCGCACGATGTTCTGCTGGGCGGGCTTATTCTGGCAGCCGAAAGCCAGGAAAGTGATTAAAACCGCCGGGATAACGCTCTTTAAATATTTCATGGTAGTAGACCTCTTTTATGCGGAATTCACAGATTATATAAATAATGATATCAAATGCCATAGCCAATGGAAACCCAATAAACAATCTGGAGAAACCTTCAAGAGTTCTTAATCGCCGAAGTGTATTTCAGTTATGGATTTTATGGCCCTGTCGGAGAAGAAATCGGAGGCCGGGAACAGGCTGAACAGGCCGCCGTCCTTATCCGTTTCAGTTTTCACAAGAAGGAACTCCTGCTGGTCATTACGATTAAAAAGTTCGGAATAAGAAATGGCTGACCGGTAGCCGTCCTTCGCGGTTACGCATAAAAGGCCGGACCGCAGATCGGCGCGGTTAAATGGATAATACGACCTCAACACGTCTTTCAGCATTACCCCGGTAAACGGCGTCGTGCTGTGTATCCCTTTTCCCCGTCCGTAAAAAACCGTGCTAAAGGTGTTCGTGTTAAGGCCCGCCGGGAAATCCGTCAGCTCCGCCGCCTTGTCCGTGCCGGAAAAGAGCTTTATCGAAGGAGAGAACATGGGCGACATCCCCTTCTCCACTTTGAACGACATGGGATAAGACTTAACGGTGATCTTAACAGGGTTTGAGATGTTCCTTTCAGTAACCAGATCGTTTGCCGCCACAAGCTTTGACTGTTCCGGCAGAACCCACAAATCCTTGGTTTTTGAAGGCACGATCCGGGAAACACCCGTAGCAATAATTATCTTGTGCAAATTATTCGGATAGTAAATCTCCCCCCAGCTGAAAACGACTTTTTCGCCTTTTTCGTTTTCCACTTCCACATACAGGTCTATTATCGGATGAAAATCCTGCTTGTTTTTCTTATTAAGGACCCTGTTGTTTAAAATATCGAACAGGGAGTAGCCGTCATACCGGTAAGCCCCGATAAACCTATTCTTGCCGTTCTCGTCCAAAACCGCTTCTTTCACGATCACCGAATGTTTGGCAAGCCCGGAAAAATCCACCGGCCCCGGGTTTTCTATCTCGCCCGTTATTTCAAGTTTTTTCACGGCCAGCTCTTTAGTTTCGGTATTGTCGTAAAAATCATTGGTGGCATCGGAAGTATCCGGCGCAGAATTCCAATGCGGCGCCACGGCATTGTCAGTTCCGGCATTTACACTGTAAGGCGCGGCAAATAAAAAAGCAAGGCTGACAACAATGATGTTTTTCATAAAGATCCTTATTTTTCCTAAAATTTACCCGCTACTGAAACGGTTATTGTCCTGCCGGGAGCCAGGTCGTCAAGTTTTTCCTGGTAGCGCCTGTTAAAGATGTTTTCCACGGAAAGTTTAGCACTTATGGTGCGCGTGAGGTAACGCGTGGCCGAAACCGAAAAAGTGTGATACCAGCCGACCCAGGCGCTGTTGTCGTCCACGGTAAATTGCTTGGATTTGTATATCCAGGCCAGCATCAGGTCCGCCGGCGCGGTCTTCAGACCGAGGGAAGCCGAGACGGTGTGGTGCGGGGAATACGCAAGGGTTTTGCCTTCCAGGGCCGTGTTGCCGGCGTATTTTTCTATTTCACTGTTAGACCAGGCATAAGCCGCGGACAAAGAGAAACTCCCGGAGTAAAATTTAACCGGCAGTTCGGCCCCGTATATCTTCACCCTGGCTATATTCTGTTTCTTTGATACTCTTACGCCATTCACATAATCGCTGGTGTCGATGGTGTACATAAAATCCCGCCCTATGGTGTAATAGGCGGCGGGGTCTATATACAACCCGGTCGCCGGGGCCAGCTTGAAGCCGGTCTCCGCGGTATCCACTGTTTCCGGTTTGAGGTCCGGGTTGGCGACGTTAAATCTTTGGGAAGCATTTTTCCCTTTCAGCATGGTAAGGCACATATCCTCAAGGGCCGGCGGCCTGAAGCCGCGGCCGTAGGAAAGATACTGCTCCATGGAATCTGAGTAATGCCACGACGCGGCCACTTTGGGCGAGAACCTGTCCCAATAATGAACACTCTGCGGACCGTTGACCGCATTATACACGCTATTGGACGGATTATAGAAGTAGCCGTCAAAATACCGCGCGTTGTCGTAGCGCATGGCCGCCAGCAGCTTTACTTTGTCGGAAAAAAGTTTCTTTTCGGCCTGTGCGTAGGGCGCATACTGGCTCATCCGGCCGCGGTCCCTGTCGTCATACGCCGGCGTAGAACCAACGGCCCAATTGTGGTCGGTTGCGTCAACGGAGCCGAGCTTATAGTCTGCGCCAAGCGTGGCGGTCAGGCCGGCAAGCGGCATGGAAACCGCGGCCTGTCCGCCGGTGTCTTTCCGCAACGCATCCGTGTCTATACGGGTGTAAACGCTGCCTTTGATCGATTCGTTCAGGCGCGAGTAATCCTCAAGCTGGTAATAACCCTGAGTCTGCCAGGCCACAGTGCCGTTATCACCGTGCCAGGCGGCGCGCGCGAAATCCGTGTTGTACTGTCTGCTTACCCCGTAAACCGTTCTTATGCGTGTGCCCTCGCCGCGCAATCCTTCGTCGCGCGAATATTGCGCGTCAACAATGCCGGCCTCTCCCAGGTCAAGTTCGGCCTTGGCCGAGGCGTTCTTCTCGCGCACATATTTATTGACCGTGTATGGCGTGCGGAAGGCTTCCGGCGTGGAGTTATAACCGTCGCTTGAGAGATAGCTGCCATCAGCGGACAGCGCGAATTTCTTTATTCTGGCGCCGGCGCCCACATTGGCCCCGAAAGTATTGTATGTTCCGTATGACGTGCCCAGCCGGAAACCCGAAACGGCTTTTTTGGTTATTATATTTATCACTCCGGCCGCGGCGTTGGAGCCATAGAGCGAAGAGACCGGCCCTTTGAACACCTCTATGCGGTCTATCTCCTCAAAGGCCAGGCGGTTCCAGTTCACCGCGCCGGTGGCGCCTGTGTTCAGCGGCACGCCGTCGAGCAGTATCAAGGTGCGGCCCTGCTCCGTTGACGGCAGGCCGCGCATGGTGACTACTGAGGTAAATGAGTATATGCCGTTAGTCCTGCTGCTGGCCACGCCAGGTATAATGCCGGCCAGCTTATCGTTAAGCGTAGCGCCGGAAATGTTTTCCATCTGCTCCCTGGTTATCACTTCCACTTCACCGGGCACATCGGCGATGGCGCGCGAGGTTCTGGCGGGTGTTACAACGGTGATAGCTATGTCCGTCGCCCGTATGCGGGCCGGCGATATCAGCATTAAACCCGCGAACATACCGCATATCACGGTTTTTTCCGTTTTCATTACAATGTATCTCCTATATCTACTCCGCCTGAACTATTTTATATCATCTGCGGCGCGATTTTACCGTGAATTTACCGCAAACGACCGGCTTAAAGACCAGCCCGACCGGGCCGGCATTATTTTAATGGTATAAAATCAGGATTTATTATTATAATTCATAGTGTTCATAGTTGATATGAGTTAAAGTAATAATGCCGGATATCCACAGGGAGCAATCGGAGGGCGGCCATGAGCCTGGACCTGTATCAGTTGAGAACATTTTTTACCGTCGCGCAAACGCTTAATTTCACCGAGGCGGCACGCAGGTTGTATGTCACGCAGTCCGCGGTCAGCCACTCCGTCAGGAAACTTGAGCGGAGCGCCGGCGATGAGCTGTTCCATAAAACCGGGAATAAATTTTCCCTGACGGAAACCGGAAGGATCCTTTACAAAACGTGCGAAACCATCTTTTATGAGCTGGAAAAAACCGAGGAATTGCTGGCTAAAAGCAAAAACAAGGATATAGGGACCATCCATCTTGGCTCCACGGTGGAATTCGGGACCACGCTTTTGGTGAAATATCTAAAGGGGTTCATAAATAAGAATCCGGACATTCACATTGATTTCAGGTTTAAGAACGGCTTATTAAAACCGCTGTTGGACGATGAGGTCGATATCATCATCGACTGCAGGGACCACAAAGCGGACGGCATAGAAAAAAAACCGCTTTTCAGGGAAGAATACGCCGTAATAGCGTCAAAGGAGTTTATCAGGGAAAATAAGATCAGGACCCCGCTTGATCTGTCCTCCTGCAATGTTCTTTCGTTCGATAAAGCCGGGGCCTGGTGGGGGAATTTTTTAAACGCGCTGCCCGGGAATGAAAAACCTGAATTTAAACATATCACGGAGCTTACTCATATCCGCGGGATAATAAACGCGTCCATAGAGTCGCTCGGGATAGGTTTTGTTCCCAAATACTGCGTTTTGAAGGAATTAAGGGCCAAAATGCTGATAAACGTTTTTCCGCAGCTCAAACTTCTGGAGGATTATTTTTATATTTATCAAAAAACAAAAAAATCGGGTTTTGAAAGACACAGGCGTTTGATCGAATATTTAACGACTCTCAAAACCACTGATTTGCTGAAATTTTAAGGCTGAAGGCTTACGAAAGATCTATCAGATCCCACTTTTTGCCGTAGAGCTCTATCAATTTGCGCCTGAGCCCCGCGTTTTGCGGCGCGCGCAGGTTCGGGTCGGCGCGTAAAAGCTCCTCTCTGTCCGCGATAGCGGCCTCAAGCAGACCTGAATCCCTTGAAAGGTCCGCTATTCTAAAATCCATGTCTCCGTGCTGGCGCAAACCCATTATGTCGCCCGCGCCGCGCATATAAATATCCTTTTCGCTCAGCTCAAAACCGCTCGCGGAAAACCGCAGCGCGTCCAGGCGCAAGCCCCCTTCTTCCGTAACGGCCTGCCCCGTGACCAAAAGGCATTTCCCGCCGTGTTTGCCCCTGCCCACCCTTCCGCGCAGCTGGTGCAGGCTCGCCAGACCGTAATTCTCGGCGTTGTTTATAACCATCACCGTGGCATTGGGCACATCAATGCCCACTTCGATCACCTGGGTAGCTACCAGCACCGAACTTTTACCGGAAACAAAATCATCCATCACCTTTTTTTTCAGCTCGCCCGGCATGCGGCCGTGCAGCATGTCCACGCATGAATTTTCAAAAACTCCTTTCAACCGGATAAACTGCTCTTTTACCGACTTAAGTCCCCGCGCGCCGTCCTCCTCGATAACGGGATAGACAATGTAGGCCTGACGGCCTTTCAACAACTCCTCCCGAACCGCCTCAAAAGCTCCTGCCTCGTCGGCAAGCTCGGTCTTGACCGGCTGTCTGCCCGGCGGCATTTCCCTTAAAACCGACAGGTCCAGATCTCCGTAAAGCGCCAAAAACAAAGTGCGCGGTATGGGGGTCGCCGTCATGACCAGCATATCGGCTTTGTCGCCTTTCAGGCGCAGGGCCGCGCGCTGGCGTACGCCGAAACGGTGCTGTTCGTCTATCACCGTGAGGCGCAGGTTCTTGAATTTCACGCCCTCCTCAAGCGCCGCGTGGGTGCCGATCAGAATATCGATTTCCCCGGCGGCCAGCCGCTCGATTATTTTTTGTTTTTCCTTCGGCCTCACGCTTGAGGTGAGAAGGGCGAAATTAACCTTAAGCCCGTTAAGGAATTTATAAAAAGTAAGGTAATGCTGCTCCGCCAGAATTTCCGTGGGCGCCAAAAACACCCCCTGCCCGCCGTTCTCGACCGCCAGCAGAAGCGCGCTTAAAGCCACAACGGTTTTACCGGAGCCCACATCTCCTTCAAGCAGGCGGGCCATGGGGCTTGGCGCGCGCATATCGGCGAAAATGGAGTTTATGGCCCGCTTCTGGTCAAAGGTGAACTCAAAGCCCAGGCGCTCCTTAAAAGGCGTAAGCAGGTGTTTTTTAATTTCGTAGCTGAATCCTTTAAGCACGCTCAGGGTCTGGCGGCGCTTCAGCGCCCAAGCCAACGCCATCAAAAAAAGCTCCTCATAAATAAACCGCTTGCGGGCGGCCGTAAGCTGAAAGCCGTTTTCAGGGAAATGAAGCGCCCGGAGCGCGGAAATCCTGTCAAGCAGGCCCCTTTTAGCAAGCAGTCCCGCCGGCATGAAGTCCCCAGCCGCACAGGCGCGTTCCTGCAGAGCTTTCCTTGAAATTTCGCGCATGAACTTTGAGGAAAGGCCGGCCGTGAGCGGGTAAACCGGCACCAGGCGCGCGATGTGATTAAGTTTGGCGGCCGCGTCTCCGTCCAGATAATATTCTTCGCCCCGCAGGCGAGTTTTAAAAAGCGGATCCTCCGGTTCCCCCACCACCCATACTTCCGCGCCCTCTTTAAGGTCCTTGCGCAGGGGGCCGAACACATCAAAACGGGGGTTGTGGCGCTTAAACCAGGTGACTTCCGCTTTAAACAACCCCGTATCCAGCACGGTTTTAAAAATACGCAGACGGCCAGAAGTGTAAAGGTCCTTTACCGAGGCTATGCGCCCCTTCAGCACGGAAACTTTTTCGATGAAAGGCAGGTTTTCGGGTTTCGCGTCAAGGCGACGGTCTTCCCACTTGCGTGGAAAATAAAAAAGCAGGTCCTCCACGGTTTCCAGGCCGAGCTTGCCCAAAAGTTCCGCCCTTTTCGGGCCTACGCCTTTTAAATACTGTATTGAAGTCATCTTTAGCGCCGCATCCTTAAGGAAAGTAATATTATAGTGAAGCGAATAGCGAATAGCAAACGGCAATTAACCCTAATTCCTCAACTGAAGAATTCGGGTTAACGCTGCAGCCGCTTACATAGCATGTCCAAAAAAGGAATCCCTATCGCTTGAGCATAATTTGAGCCGGACTTGAGCGATTCTTGAACGCTGTGTGTTATACTTTATATGCAGGATGAAAGAAGTAAGAAGCATCGCTCTTTAAAATTTAAAAGATCTCCAGCGCTGTACGAAGCGCCCCCCTAACCCAAACCCCCAAAGCAAAAGGTCTTTAACGACCGTATGCTTAGCTTCTGCAGCGCTGGTCTATTTTAGCCCCGCCGGATAAACATCAGACTGAACTTCGAGTAAGACAACAGACTGCTCAACATGACAATTTCCGGCGGGGCGATTTTTTTGGGGGGAGATCGCAGCGATAAAAGAGAGATTACAGCGATTTTCGTCAGAGTCTTATCCCGCCCCGCGGTTCGGGACCGAAAGCGCCCTCCAACCCATCACCTGCTTACTTGCCGAAGGCCCCGCCCTTTTGGGGCAAAGCAACGGGTTATTATCGGAATTATGTTCATAAACGATAGCCTCCGAACCAAAAGAGCGGGGGAAGCGGGTGGCGGGATTATCTCCGTAATCGTTCCAGTATCACAACAATCAAGGGGCTGCTGACTTTTTCAGCAGCCCCTAAAATAATATAATCTGACCATGAAAGAAACGACTCCCCAAAAAACCGCTCTAATTGTTGATGACGACAAGGAACTGTCGGAAATACTTGTCCGCTATCTGGGCGGACGCGGTTTTGCCGTACTCACCGCCAAAAACGGAGCGGAGGGATTTAAGACCGCTCTCGCAAAAAGGCCGGACCTTGTGATCACAGATGTTGAAATGCCGCTCATGGACGGGTTCGCCCTCTGCAAAAAGATCAAAGACTCGCAGGCTCTGGCCAACATTCCTGTAATTATAATGTCGGGCAAAAAGATCTCGGACCTGGACCAGGTCTCGGGCTACGGCCTTGGGGCCGATGACTATGTTACCAAGCCTTTTTCTTACCAGGTGCTGCTGGCCAAGGCAAAGGCTCTTTTGCGCAGGGTTAGAAAAAATCCCGTCAAAGCGGCAAAAATAAAAAAAGCCGGGCTTGAAATAGACATTGAAGGACGTTCGGCTAAGCTCAAAGGCAGGGCTTTAAAGCTGACCTCCAAAGAGTTTGACATTCTGGTTTCACTTGTTTCGAAAGAATGCAAGGTTCTTACTTTTAACGTCCTGCTGGAAACGGTCTGGGGACACGACCTTGCCGATTATAACGACCCGCACACAGTGGAAGTTCACATTTCCAACCTGCGCAAAAAACTCGGCCTGTTCGGCAAACGCATAAAGGCGGTTGCCGGACACGGGTATAAGTTTGAGTAAGCCCCAAAGGGGCAGGTGACAGGTCACAGGTTGCAGGTCACAAGTTAAAGATTTTCCACCCTCCCGCTTCATACTTCATACTTTTCACCCCGCTGGCGGTGAAAGATATAGCCCGAATCCTGCAATTTAAGCCAGTTTCCATAGTGAAGCAGGTGAACAAAAAAGTGCAATACCTGCGTAGGTGCCGTATAAAGGCCTATGGCCATCGGACGACCGAGGGCGTATCCGCCGCGAAGCGGCCCCTGAGCACTGCGAAGGGTAATTCTTCGACTGAAGAATTCAGGATAGACAGCGCTATATTTTTTTATATAATGGTTACGGGTCAGGTCCGGGCAAAATGAAAACAGACCGTGCAAAACGCAGGGTAAAAAAACCGCTTGGTATCGCTGTTGCTCAAGGGGACCGCCTTGCGCGTTGGCACAGCGATATTGTTGCAACAAAAACGCTGAACAAAGCGGTCACGGCAATAGAAAACGCCTATCTTTCCTCCGCCACCCTTTCCATAGAAGCTCTATCGGACAAAGTGCTGAAAGAAGCCAAGCTTATTACCGGCAGCCGATACGGTTTTGCCGCGTACATAGACCCCGCTACCGGGTGGATGGTTTCCACCACCCTGACGCGCGATATCTGGAAGAAATGCCGCGTTAAGAACAAATCCATTATCTTTAAAAAATTCAACGGATTATGGGGCTGGGTGCTTCAGCATAAAAGGCCTATCCTTACCAATAACGCCCCCGCCGACCCGCGTTCAAGCGGCGTGCCGAAAGGGCACATAAAAATAGAAAAATTTCTGGCCGCGCCGGCTGTTTTCAACAAAAAGCTGACCGGAATGATAGCCCTTGCCAACAGCGGACGCGACTACACGGCTTCCGACCTTGCCGCGGTAAACAAGCTCTCCCGTGTTTACGCCATAATAATACAACGCAAATTCGCCGAAGACAAATTCAAGGAAAGCGCGGAGAAACAGAGCGCCATAATAGATTCCTCCAGGGACATAATCTACACAGTAAATACTGCAGGGATTGTAACCTATATGAGCCGGCAGGCCGGAAAATACGGCTACTCACCGGACGAAATAACGGGCCGCCATGTGCTGGAATTCGCGCATCCTGACGACAGAGATTTACTCAAACGGGCTCTTGCCAACGCTCTGAAGACCGGCCATACCCTCCCCATCCTCCCTTACAGGATAAAGAAAAAGGACGGTTCTTATTTTTACGTGGAACAGAAAAGCGGCGTAATAATAAAAAACGGCAAACCGTTCATGATCTCCTGCGTTGCAAGAGATGTCACCGAACACATACGCCTGGAAAACCGGATAAAGGAAAACGAGGAAAAATACAGAACGCTTTTTGAAAACGCGAATGCCGCTATCCTGCTCGCGGATGCCGGCACCGGAACGCTGCTGGACGCGAACAGACAGGCCGAACGCCTGTTTGGCAGAACGAAAAGAGAACTTATAGGCATGGACCGGCTTAAACTGCATCCGCCGGACGAAGCGAAACATTATAAAAAGCATTTTCAAGATCATGTTAAACACGGGGCAGTAAACTTTTCCGAGGCGGTAATTGTCAGGAAAGACGGAACCCCTGTCCCCGTGCTGATAAATGCCGCTGTAACAAGGGTCGGCGGAAGGAAAGTGATCCAGGGCATATTTGAAGACATAACCGAACGCCGGCGTATAGAGAACGCCTTAAAGCTGTCCGAGCAAAAGTTCAGGGACCTGACGGAAACCACTCCCGACTGGATATGGGAAGTGGACGCAAACGGCGTCTATACTTACGCCAGCCCCAGGATAAAAGAACTTCTCGGTTACGAAGCCTCCGAGTTGATCGGTAAAAAACCGTTCGATCTTATGCCGCCTGAAGAGGCAAAGCGGGTGGGCGCTGTTTTCAAAAGCTATCTCATCCGGAAAGCGCCGTTCCGGAACCTGGAAAATATCAACCGCCACAAGGACGGCCGCCTGATAGTAGTGGAAACGAACGGAAATCCGATTTTAAACGAAAAGGGCGAGCTTACCGGTTACAGAGGCATAGACAGGGATATTACCAGGCGCAAGCACATGGAAGAGGCGCTGAGAGCCAGCGAAAACAAGTATCGCTCCATCGTGGAGACGACCGACACGGGGTTCCTGATCCTTGACCGCGAAGGCAGGGTAGTGGACGCGAATCAGGAATACGTCCGCCTTACGGGACGCCGCCAGCTCAGCGAGATCCTCGGCAAAAGCGTGCTGGAGTGGACAGCGCCTTACGAGCGGGAAAAGAACGCGGAAGCGGTCGCCGAATGCGCACGGAGCGGATGCGCCCGCAACCTGCTGCTAGACTACTCCGGCCCAGACGGACGTATAACGACGGTGGAGGTCAACGCGACCGTGGAAGGCGCGGGCGAGTCTCTGAGGATAGTGTCGTTGTGCCGCGACATCACCGAGCGCAGGCGGCTGGAAAACATCTTAAAGGAAAATGAAGAGCTGATGCGCAGAATATTTGACACCGCAAAAGACATCATTTTCATAAAGGATATTGACGGAGTGTATATTACGGCGAACAAGGCCTGCGCCGATATTTTTCTCTTAACGCCTGAGGAAATGCCGGGTAAAACCGACGCCGATATTTTCCCCCCCGACATAGCGGACAAAGTGTTTAAAGAGGACGCTGAAGTGTTTCGCACCGGAAAAACCCTTGTTTATAATAAGGAAATAACAATGCCCTCCGGCAAGTATTACCTCAATGGGATAAAAACGCCCCTGCGCAACGCACATGGCGAAATAACCGGCGTATTGGGCGTAGTCCGCGATATTACAAAAATTAAAAAAATGGAGTCTGAACTTGCGCTTACCAGGGCCCGCGAGGCGGTAAGCCGGGAAACCAGGCCCATAGCCCATGATTTCAATAACGCGCTGGCGGCTATAAATGGCTACGCCACCCTTATAGACGAGGATCTAGACACAAAAAACCCGATAAAACCCGAGATAGCCATGATAATAAAAGGTGTTCAAAGAGCCGCTAAAATAACCGCCAAGCTGCAAAAATACGCCAGAAACCCGAAAATACGTCCGGAAAAAAAGCAGTCCGCATAACCGAATAATCCGCCGGCCTCCCGACGCACCTGCTATATACAAAGGAATAAAAAAAAATTGCCGGCTTTCACATGAGAAAGTCCGGCCAACCGCATTTTTCAGGATAACCGTGGGGCGTTTGCGGCTCGCGCAGGCTTGACAGAGGAAATCCGGCTTCTTTTTTCCCGGCAACTGACCATTGCCTGCTTTTCGATATTCCCGCTTCCGGCTTATTGCTTCATCCTTCTCTTATTTCCCTGACCATGGCTCTTGTGAGCTTCAGACTTTTTATAAAATCCCCCCCGGCACTGCCCATCAACCGGGCCAAAACGGAGAGCCGCGCGGCCAACCCCGAAACCGCCGAAACCTCAGGGCTGAAAACAAATTTTTCGTGGAAAAACTTAAGCGCGTCCAGCTCTTTTAAGAGTTCAAAGGCCGGCAGCGGATTTTTCTCGGAAAGCAGTTTCAGAAGCTCGTTGCGCAGGCGCTCGCGCGAGAGCAGGGCCGGCAAACCGGCATTTACGGCCTCAACGGCCAGCCGGCAGGTTTTTGTTTCAAGCTTCCAGCCAAAACGGCCCGCGAAGCGCGCCGCACGGTAAAGGCGGGTCGGGTCATCTAAAAAACTCCGCTCATGCAAAACCCTTAACACCCCCTGCTGAATGTCATTAAAACCTCCGCAGGGGTCAAGAAGCTCGCCGAATGAGACAGGGAACAGCGAAACCGCGAGCGCATTACAGGTAAAATCGCGCCGTATTAAGTCTTCAGAGGCCGAAGCCGCAGGCGACACCACGGGCAGGGACGCCGGTTTAGCGTAGGACTCTTTCCTGAAAACCGCGAAATCAAACCGCCTGCCGTCGGCTAAAAACAGTCTGGTGGTTAAAAACCGTTCGAAGCGTGTGACCCCGCCACCTGCCTGCCCCGCACTTTTTCCGAAAGGGCCAAAGCGCGGGGCCTGCCACCTCGCGGCAAGCTCTGATACCAGATCCTTCGGATCCGCGCCGCAAAGAAAATCTATGTCCGCGCTTTTAAAACCCAACAGCCAGTCGCGCGCGCAACCGCCCACGGCGTAAAGCTCAAAGCCGAGGCGCCGCGCCGCCTCCCCCGTTTCACGCAGGAGAGTTAAATCGTTCAAAGGCTCTATTTTCATTTAATTTTTTAAATAAAAGGTATTTCTTCCGCACTAAGGGCCTCCAGCTCATTGAGGAGGTTTTTCAGGCGGGGTAAGGCGTCGTTCACGGAGAGCAGTTTTTTTACGGCTGAAAGCGCCCCTCCTCTAAGAGGGCCCGGCCCCGAATATGGCAGGCAAAACGGCAGGTCCCTGAGCCTGGCTTCGCCGGCTTTAACCTTGACCGTTTTAAAATTATTTTCCCCGGCGAGGCAGGCAAGAACTTCGCTTTCTTCTTCCATATCACGGTCACGGGCAAGTTTGGCGCACAACTCCCCAACCCCGAAAAAATATTCCGGCTTGATACCCGCCAAAAACCCGCCGAGGCCGGCGGAACCAAGCGCCGCGTAGTCTTCCTTCATTTTAGCCAGCCATTTTTCTTTTTCCGGAAGATAGTTTTCAGGCATCACGAAAACCAGCAGTTCAAAACGCGGGTCAAGATACAAAAACGGCTCTTCGTGGGAAAACACGGTGGCGCACTTGGGGCATGCCAGCAGGTCGAATTCCCCGCTTATGATCAGGTCTTTTACTTCCGCGTCAATGTCGCCCCTGACAACGGTCCAGAAATCAGCGTCAAAGCGCTCCCCACAATGCGGACATTCAATATTAATCAAGCCTTTGGTGGACATGCGTTTATGGTACAGCCTTTGCTATAGGCTGCGGCTGTTCCAGCCGCGCCTTAAGCCATCTGCCTTAGGCCATAAGCTTTTAAGGAATTCCTTTAAAACATATGGCGTATGGCTTACGGCCTATGGCAGTTATAGCCCCACTTCTTTATTAAATTCTTCTATCAGCCTGTCATACTCACCCACCTTTGCGAAGGTCTCGTCCCAGAAAGCGGGGTCCCACAGACGGCGCAGTTCGTCCGAAGTGCGGCCCTGCTGTTCAACCCAGGTAAAGTATTTAAGGTTATGCACGGCCTTGCGATCGGTGTAGGTGAGCTCCTTCATATAATCGGTGGAAGCGCCAAGCAGGTGGCGTTCAAAGTCAACCAGGGCGTTTTCGCGGGTGTACTTGCCGTGTTCCGCCTCCAGTTCCTTCAGGCGGGAGCCGTAAAGCTCCATGGAATCCGTGAACACAGTAAGCACCACGTCGTCCGGTCCGAGTTCGTAATACTTGGCGGTTTTGATGGCGCTCAGCATATTGGACACGCCCGAAATACCCAGCAGGTTAAGTTTTTCCAGCACTTCTTTTTTCACGCCGTACTGCGCCAAGACCTTTTTTCCCTCGGGGTCGTTGAAAAGCCGGACCAGGCGCATGCAGGCCTCGTCGTCTATGGCGGTTACCACATCGGTATTGCGCACATTATGCACCCAGGGGATATGCTTGTCGCCTATGCCTTCTATCCGGTGCTCGCCAAAGCCGTTCTGAAGTATTGTGGGGCACTGCAGGGCTTCGGAGGCGGTAATGGTCATGCCGGGAAATTTCTTTTTGAGGTAGTCGCCCGCTCCTATGGTGCCGGCGGAGCCTGTGGCCGAGGTGAAAGCTGCCAGGCGGCTCTTCGGGCCTTTTATGGCGTTGAAAGCCTCTTCCAGCGCCGAGCCGGTTACATGGTAATGCCAGGTGGGATTGCCGAATTCCTCGAACTGGTTGAAAACAACGCAGTCTTTGCGGGTCTTCTTTATTTCCCAGCATTTGTCATATATTTCTTTTACATTGGATTCGGTGCCAGGCGTCGCTATAACTTCCGCGCCTATGGATTTAAGCCAGGTAAAGCGCTCTTTGGACATGCCTTCCGGCAGTATGGCCACGGCTGTTGTGCCAAGCAGGGCTGAATCGAAGGCGCCGCCGCGGCAGTAGTTGCCGGTTGAGGGCCACACTGCTTTCTGGTCAACGGCGTTGAATTCGCCGGTGACAAGACGGGGCGCCAGGCAGCCGAAAGCCGCGCCTACTTTGTGGGCGCCGGTGGGAAAATATTTCCCAACCAGGCCAATAACGCGGGCTTTTATGCCGGTTATTTCTTTGGGGATTTCAAGGTAGTTTACGCCGCCGAAGAGGCCGGTCTTGGTGTCGTTCTTCCAGGTTATGCGGAAGAGGTTGACGGGATCTATGTCCCAGAGGCCGACGGGTTTGAGGGTTTGTTTTATTTTGTCGGGGATGCGGGCGGGGTCTTTCATCTGGGCGAAAGTGGGAATGACGATCTTGCGTTTTTTGCACAGCGCCGCGTTCTTCTTTACCACCTCCGAATTGACCTTGAATTTAGCCATTGAAGTTCCTCCGTATAATCTTCACAAAAATCTTAATTTTATTATACAAATAAAAATCCGGCCTGTTCTCCCTCACGAACGATCCGGCACAATTCCGTATAAAACACAGGCCCGTTATCGCAAGTTCTTTCCTCATTTGAAGCTTCCTAACACATGAAAAATTCGCAAAAGCATGGCACTATCGTTAGAACACAATACTTGCCCCGCTCTTTTTCCCTAAAAAGGGCCAAAGTGCGAGACTTGCATTAGGAGGGGAAACCGCTATGCGGTGTCCCCTCAGCTGTTGGGAAAGGGCGGAAACCGCCATGCCGAGTTCCTTAAGCAGCGGGGAAGGGGTCATTTACCAAAGCACGATATGCCTCAGACGGCCCAAAAGTGACAGTTTTTTTATAAATTTTTGCACGCCAGGCGCCGGGTATGCCCGCAGCCGGAGGTTTTAAAAAGGCGCAGGGACTTTCGCAGGATTTACGGCAGCGAAACCAGCAGATTCTCGTAGAATTTCCTGGCCGTTTCCCAGTCGTAGTAGAAACCGTCGGAGGGAAGAGAAGCGACTATTTTTACCGGCCTTTCGTTCAGCAGTATTTTCAGCCTGTATCCGCTCCCGGCTTTCCGCCTGTAGAGTATCCACTGTATGTTGGCCGACATGGGGGATACGTCCGCGCCTTTCCAGCGTACCGGCATGAAAGGATATTCCGCCTTTTGTTCCGATGCGCCTTCCAGTTTCAGCAGAGCGGCGAACGGTATTAAAGTTTCCGCATGGGCGAACCTCAATTCGGCCGCCGGGGAACCGGCCGGGTCGTCGATAGCGCGTTGCGTGGTCGCCAAGAAATCCCGCAGCAGCTCTTTGGCCATGGCAAAAGTTATTGTGTCGCCCGGGACCCCGGGGCCTTTCTCGTAAAAATCGTTGTAGTCAGCGAGGTACTCGAACCATTCCAACTGCCGGTCGCTGAATAATTTCCGGAAACCGAAGATGTCCTTTTCCAGGTTCTTTTCCATCACAGTGATCTCGTACAGGCATGACGCCATCTCAACGGCGGAACCGAAGGTATTCCCCCCGTCTTCCGGGCCGGCGGCTCCGGCGTCCTTACCGTCCAGCCGGTCGACGAAATCCCCGGTCAGGAACTGTTCCAGGACCTCGCGGGATATCGCCACTGTCTTGCGTTCCAGCCCCTTAAAGGCGGGGAGGGCCAGCCAGGCCCGGGCCTTTTTGTAATCCTGGTATTTTTGGTCACAGTCGAAGAACCTCAGCGGCTGGCAGGCGCTGCTGACCTCGTTGATGAAATCTTTCTTCGGGTCGGTCCCGGTCCGGGACGCCAGCTCCGCCACCAAGGCATCCCTTGTGTCCTGCGTCCTTCTCTTGAACGTCGCCAGCGTATGTATCTTT
This sequence comes from Elusimicrobiota bacterium, assembly GCA_026388155.1. Taxonomy (NCBI): domain Bacteria; kingdom Pseudomonadati; phylum Elusimicrobiota; species Elusimicrobiota bacterium. Next base: position 171,781 of record JAPLKI010000010.1, on the reverse strand, counting down.
TTCGCGGATCCGGGATTGCCGAACAGTTCCCTGTTATTCTCGTACATCCTGTCCGCTATCCCCGTTTGCTGCACCGCCGCAAGCGGGGTGATGTTTTCAAAGTCGCTTATTCTGATGAAATCCAGGATGGCGTTCTTGAGCTCAAGCCCCCGCGCGTTCAACGCTTTCCGCGACTCGGCGTATTCAAGGGTGTTCAGCATTTTCTTAAGGCGTTTGTCGGAAGTAAAGTACCTGGATCCGTGGCGCCCCAGGTGGTCGATAAAGACCGGCTTGAGGCCCAGGACGGCGTGGTCATCGGACGCGGCGTCGCCGCGGTAACCGGTGTCTGTGGAAAAAAAGGTACGGGCAGGTTGCAATGAGCAGGAACACAGCGAAAACGCCAAAGCTGCCGCCGCTCCGCGCGTAAACCTGAAAAAGAGTCTCTTTGTCATCGGCACCTTCCTGTTACAGTATTTAAAGTTAAATTATAGTATTTGTGCCGGGGCTGGCCCCGCCTTTTGGCCGCAAGGCAAAGCTCTATGGCGCCATGCTACGCCTGCCGACTGAAGCTATGCGCCAAAAGAGCGGGGCGGGTTCTATTTGCGCAGCGTTTCCGCCTGACGGACTTGCAGTATATTAAAACCCGAGGGTCCTTCCAGTTTTTGGACCGGCTTCCACTTCGCCATCCAGTCGGCCATTTTTTTCGGCGGCATTTCCGCCGCCGCGGAGAGGCCGGCCTGCGTTTCGGCGGAGTAAAGAGATTCCTCCATCCAGATTTTTCCCCCGGCGCGCCGCGCCTGCTCTATCCAGCCGTCCAGATTTTTAAAATCCCCGTGCAGATGATCGAATACGTAGCCTTGCATGGAGCGGGCGTTGCGATCTCCCGCGAAATAGACCATATAAACATTGGTGACGGAACGCTCTCCTCCGCCGTAATAGAGCAGAAAGTCTTCGGCGTTGAGCGTTTGTCTGGCCCAGTGCAGCCGGACCATGTTTGGATTGTTATCGGGAACCGATTGAAAAAGCAGCGGCTTAAAATTTATTGCCGCGATGGCAAGGAATAATGCAGCTGCGGCAGTCAGGCGCGCTGTGGAGCGCCCCGGAAGGCCGGATTCCAAAAGCGCCAAGAGCAGCACAGGCGCGGTGAAAATCCTGAAACGCGGTTCTCCGGAAAGCCAGAAGAACTGGAAAGCGTAAAAAACGAATGCCCAGATAAACAGGCGCTCTATAACAACACGGTCCATCCCGGTGCGAAGGCGCCACTTCCTGAACGCAGTAGATAGGACCGCCGCCCACAGGGCCGCGTCCAGCAGCCGCGAAAACGGGCCCTTCAGCCCGGACGAAGGGGCGATCCACATCTGCCGCAGGCTTTCTGCGGTTCTCAGCGCGTTGTCCGGCAGATCGGTGCTCCACCAGGAATTGGTAAAAATTCCGCTGTTCGGGCGCGGGCCGGCGGGAGCGAACAGCCAGAATATGGCGGAATTCAGGGAATGACCGTGAAATGCCAGCGCTATAACCGCGTAAGGCACGCCGGCGGTTAAAAAAAGCGCCGCAAGAAATCGTTTCCGTTGTCCCTTAGGCATTCGCCATAACATTGCCGGAACCGCCAGGACGAACATCTGGTGAAATAAGATAGCGGCCCCATGCAGCGCGCCCCAGGCGGCGGGACTGCCCGTCTCCGTAGCGAGCAGCGGAACCATTAAAAGGCTGGTAAACAAAGCCACCCAGGCGTAAGCGCCGGGGTCCACGGCCTGGCTCCAAAAAGCGTATGAAGTGCCCAGAGCGAAAACCGCAAGGCACGCGGTTTTCATATCGAACCGTTTTGACAAAAAATATCCATAAACACCAAGCGCCGCCGCCGCCACGAGGGCGTTTATCTTCTGGAGCAGGAAAATAGCGCGGAAATGGCCGAAATAACCGGCCACGTTAAAAACAAGCCTGCCGAACACTCCGTGCAGCAGGTGGTTGGGATGGAAGAGAAACGCAGTGGGGCCGTATTCTACGCTTAAAGCGTGCGTTACCCCGTCATAACTGAACAACCAGGAGGCGGTAAAACGATAAAGCGCCAAAAAACCGGCGGCAAGGCCCAGAAAAACAAATCCCCTGGATTTTATAATGCGCGTCATCTGCCGTCAATTATATCCTTAGTTCAGCGGGAAACACAAGGCCCTTTATCACAAGTTCTTTCCTCATCTGAAGCTTCCGGATATCTAAAAAAATCGGCAAAAGTAGGGCGCTACCGTTAGAATAAAAAAGCGGGGACTTTTTGATGAAATTTTGCAAGATCCTTTCACGCCGGACCTGGCCTGCGACATCTTCGGTTCGGACGGCGAAGAGGACTGACTGGGGCTTGATATTCAAAGATCAAAGAGTTAAAATAACTTCAGTTCTCTGTTGGCTGTAAACAGAAACTCTGTGTAACCCGGGAAATCGGTCCCGGGGTGAAACGCGACCCCGCCTTAACGGGGTGTACCCACGGGAGAGACATGAGGCTTTAAGCCCCGGTCTTTCCCGTTTTTGTTTTTCCCGGCGGAGAAAAGGAGAAAACAAATGGGTACAAGAACATGTGTGTTAATGCTGACAGCGGTTATGCTGCCCGCGGCGGCCGCGGCTGAAGATAACGGGTCCGGCCTTAAGTCTTTCATGGAGACAGCACGGGAGATAGCTATCCCGGCGCCACCCGCAACGCCGCACAACGGGCACAAATACTTCAGCCGGGACTGCGCCAGGCTGGAACTGGGCCCAGCCGAAGGCCCGGTGGAATCCATAAAAGCCTCTCTTACCACGCAGGAATTCACCGAGATCTGCACCCCGGTGCCGTCAGGTGATACCGGGCTTATCATCGAACACTGCTTTCACAGCCCCGGCCGGACCTGGACCCGTTCCGTAAGCCTGCTGGCGCGCCCGCGGCAGCTGCCTCCCGGGATGACCGAAGTTTTCGAGGTCTGCCTTGAAGGGGCAAAACTCGAACTGGCCCAGATGATCACCTACCACCCGTACAGCGTAGAAGTCACCGGAACGCATACGGTGCTGTTCACTCTTACACCCGCGCCGGAGGACCCGCCCCCCTCAGACAGATCCGCCGTCAGAATCCGGGCTGGGCATCTTGCGTATCCAAACTCAAGGCCATAATAACCGCAGGGTAAAAAATATCCGCCCGGGTCGGGGGCGGATATTTTTACAAGGCGCAACGACCTCGGTTTATGCCACTTTCACGTGCTTTCCTATCCAGACAAACGCGGAGGGCAGCAGGATGCATTGGCATGTGCCGCTTAACATGGAGGAATTTTCAGGCATTATTGAAATAATACCGTTTGTCCAGCTCACGTAACGTATGTGCGCCATCCCGATCCACTCGTAAACCCGGGGGCCCACCCTTGGCATTATGGTCCATACCACGGCGTCTTCCCACGGAACTTCGGCGGCGTCGGAAGAATATTTTATCTCAGGTATCTTTTCGCCCATTGAGTCCATGAATTGCTCCTTGAGGATGCATAGATGCGCGGAGGCGTAGAAGCGTAGAAGATTGCGGCAAACCCTTAAGCTTCAGATTGTTATGCATCTAAACTGCTACGCCTCTATTATTCCGATGTCGCTTCCCGCTGAAATTTTCAGACTGCGGACTATACCCCGAATTCTGTCCGGCGCCTTACGGCGCCTGGAGGACCATTTATCTTGTGCGGCCCACTCTGCGCTGTCCGCCTTAGGCGGACGGACGGGCTATCCAAGGCGCATGTTTGGCCTTGCTTCAGGAGGGGCTTGCCCTGCCCCGCCGGTCGTCCGGCGGGCGGTGCGCTCTTACCGCACCTTTTCACCCTTACCCTTGCGGGCGGTATGTTCTCTGTGGCGCTGTCCGTCGGCCGGGGATATAGCCCCGGTCTCCCGGCTTATGGCCGCTTAACGGCTTTGAGCCGGCACCCTGCCCTGTGAAGTTCGGAAGTTCCTCCCCTCCCTTACGGGAAGAGCGGCCCTCCATCCGCAGTCTGAAAATTTAAGACACGACTATTTGCCATAAGCCATATGCTTGAAGCCGTAAGTTATAAGGAACTCCTTAAAGCCTATGGCATAGGGCTTACGGCATAAGGCAGCACTTATGCTAAAACAGTTCCGGCTGTCGTATTTTTTTCGCGTTTTCCATGGCGACGGACTTATTAAGCGCGACGCCGGCGCGGGCCGTGTTATCCAGTATTTCATTGACCAGCGTGTCGGCGTGGATGTTTTTACTTCTCGGTACATGGGAGAGAGTAAGTTTCCCGAAATGGGACGCGGCTTTTTTAATTTCCTCCATCAGCCCCCGCAAAACGGCATCTTTAATTTTATACTCGCAGGCAAACTGCTTGACCAGCAGTTCCGAATCTGAAAAAATCTCAAGGCTATGCGCTCCAAGGCGCCTGGCTGCGTAAAGAGCCAGATAAAGTCCGTTATATTCCGCAAAATTATTAGTGCAGCGGCCAAGATATTTGCCTTCTTCCGCCAACAGCCGGCCTCCTGCGCCAAATATGGCGGCGGCGCAAGCGCCGTGCCCCGGGTTGCCGCGCGAACCGCCGTCAATGTAAATGATCAGTTTAGGCTCTTTCATGAATCTAAAGGGGCGAGAGTCTAGCGTATAGGGGTTTAGGGAAGGAGTTCCTTATTTCCTCACCCTCTACCCTGACCCCTAACCTCCAGCCCCTGCCTTTTTCAGCCAAACACCGTTTTCTCAAGGTAGAGCATACGCCCGCAATTGTCGCAAATTCCAAGCACATCCCGTCTTTTTACATCCACCGCTTTCTGCGGAGTGAGGGAGATGTTGCAACCGCCGCAAGAGATCTTTCCTCCGGCCGGATCCTCGTGAACTTTTGCTATGGCAAGGCCTTGTTTCTGCGAACGGATAAATTCATATTGCTCCATAACTTCCGCGCCTATTTGTGAGGCGAAAGCGGCGCGCTCGATCTTTGCGGCTTCTATTTGCTCCCGCATGGAAAGGATACCTGCTTCAAGCTGTTTGACGCGAGTATTTTTGGTCTCCTCAAGGTTTTTAACTTCCGCCTTCAGCGCCTTATCCTGAGCCGAGACCTTATCTACTTTTTCAAGCAATTCAAGAATGACGGTTTCAATATCATCTTTCTCTTTTTTATCGTTTTCTATCTCAGTCAAAAGCGCCTTGAAAGCGCTGTTCTCTTTCACCATGTTAAGTTCACGCTGGTGCTTGCGCACCGCTTCGTCTTTTTCGGCTATCTTTAATTCATTTTCTTTCTTTTCAACCTGCAAGTTTACAAGCTCCTGCTTAGCCGTATCCATGGCTTTTTTGCGTTCCTCAAAAGTGTCATTAAGGGCCTTGATCTCCGCGGGCGCGGCGTCAAGGTGCTTTTGCAATGCGTCAATGGCGCTGTCTTTGTTTTGTAATTCTATCAGCGTCCTGGCTTCCAAGGTATGTATCAAGGCCATTTTATCCTCGCTTTTTCCTATTACACTGGTTAAATTATACTAAGTTGCAAGTTACAAGCGAACACGGAGAAGTCCGGGAATCCGGGAGTTTTCCGATCTTGAATCTAAAATCTTCAATATTCTTTCCGGCTTATCCCTTTTTTCACCAGATTCAGCACTGCCGCTGTGGCTTTTGAGCGGTTCAGTGTGTAGAAGTGAATACCGGGAGCACCGTTTTTGAGCAGTTCCATACATTGCTCGGCTGCGTAGGCTACGCCGAAGTCCCTTATGGCTGCCTTGGCGGCGGGCCCCGGCTCCGTGCCGCCGGGAGAAAGCTTCGCAAGGGCCCCTGAAAGCCTGGCAGGGATCTTAACCTTTATCCTTTCGGCAAAATTGGCAAGCTGCGAAACCCCCGTTACCGGCATAATGCCGGGTATTATGGGTATGGTAACGCCTCTGGCCGCACATTTTTCCCTGAAACTGAAATAAGAGGCGTTATCCAGAAAAAGTTGTGTAATAGCAAAAGACGCGCCGCAGTCTATTTTTCTTTTAAGGTTGTCAATGTCAGCCTCAAGGCTTGGTGCTTCGGGGTGTTTTTCAGGATAACAGGCTGCGGCTATATCAAAAACTCCTCGGCCTTTAAGCTCGGCCGCGAGTTCCCAAGCCCTTGAGAACAGGAGAGGCTCCCCTCCCCCGCCGGAGCGATCGCCGCGCAGCGCCAGGACATTTTCAAGCCCCAGCAATCTCATCACTTTCACGGCTTCGTCCAGAGTTTCCCTGTCTTTCAAAGTAATACAGGTCAGATGGGCCATTACCTCAAGCGAAAACTCGTGTTTGAGCACGCCGCTGAGAACCAATGTGTTTAAGAGGCTCGCGTAACTCGGCCCGCTCAGGCTCGAAGGCGACTGGGTGATGGAGACGAAATCCGGAGCCAGACACTTGAGTTCCGCAACGGCGGTTTTGAGAAGCGGTATATCCTCCTCTTTTTTAGGCGGGTAAAATTCAAAGGAGAAAACCCTTTCCTGTCCTTTCAGTTTTTCGGAAATTTTCATTTAATTAAGAGATTACAGCGATAAAACAACATGATTACAACGATGAAACAACAATTCGTTAATCTAATATTCTTTAACTATCACCTTTATCTCTTCCCCATCGCCGTAATTTCTGCACCGTCATCTACTCTTTATCGCTGTAATCTCTTCCACTCATTCCGGGAACCCCATTCTTGAGGGCGGCCAGTAAATAACCATTGCTTTGCCTTTTATGAGATATTCCGGCACCGGCCCCCAGTAGCGGGAATCGCAGGAACGGTCGCGGTTGTCACCCATCATCATGTAGTGGCCCTGCGGCACGATCACGGGCCCGAAATTATCCTTTATATACTCCGCGAACATCTTGCCCAGCATCCTTTTTTCCCAGTATACCTGATAATCGCCCGGCGGAACCTTACTTTTGTCGGCGGGATAGCGGAAATCATCAAGGTACTTCACATAGGCCTCCTCTTTCAGGGGCACGCCGTTTACAGACACTTTGCCGTCTTTCAACTCCACCCTGTCGCCCGGCAGACCGATGACGCGCTTTATAAAATCCTTGCCGTATTGCCTGCCGCCGCACTGGAACTCATCGGGGTCCCGAGACGGGAACTGGAAAATAACAATGTCGCCTCGTTTTATTTTTTTCAGAGCGAGGAATTTTTTATGGGTATAGGGAACACGAAAACCGTAAACGAATTTGTTGACAAAAAGGTGGTCTCCTTCAAGAAAAGTGGTCCTCATGGAACCGGACGGGATCTTGAAAGCCTGCACGAACAAATACATCACCACCGAGGCAAGCAATACCGCCGAGAACACGGTTTCGGACCACTCAAGGTCTTCCTTTATGGCCGGAGGCAGATTTTCGTTTTCTGACCCCTTCTTAACGGCTGTGACACGCGCACCTTTGGCGCTATCCGAGGCTGGGGTAACACCGCTTTGCGGTTTCCCTGACCCTTTCCCCTGATAGCGGGTTTTGTCGCCTTTAAAAAAGGCGTAAAAGCCAAGTACGACAGCCGCCGCGACCCCCCAGGCAAACTGACGCGCGCTGAAAAGCACCGCCGCTACCACTTCGCCGCTGCGGTTGTCAAGGCTTACGGAAAGCAGAGCCCCGCCCACAAAACCGAGCAGCGCCATAAAGACGGCGTGCCAAAGGCGCGTGAAAGCCGCTTTCCCAACGAATTTGTTCGTATCCCTGAAGTGCTGGGTTAAAAAAAAGTGAATTCCCACCAAAATACCGACCCAAAAAAGTTTTTCTTCCATGAATTTTCTCCTATTGAAGTCACAGCACAATAAAATCGTTTGCCATAAGCCATAAGGGCGCCGCGCCCGCCATAAACCGTATGCTTTAGGCCATAAGCTTTTAAGGAATTCCTTACAAACTTATGGCGTATGACTTAAAGCCTATGGCAGCTTTTCTGCTTACGGCTTACTCCAGAATACGCAAACACCCGTAAAAGAGTTTCATTTCCCGACTCCGGCCTTCAGCCCGGCAGCCTTTACGCCTATGGCTTACGGCTTATGGCCTGCGGCGTGAAAAGCCGGCAACCCGGATTTTCACTTGTTCTGGCTTATCTTTAACAGCGACATGAACGCTTCCTGCGGTATTTCCACAGAGCCCAGCGTTTTCATTTTGCGCTTGCCTTCCTTCTGCTTTTCAAGCAGCTTTCGCTTGCGGGTGATGTCGCCCCCATAGCACTTGGCAAGCACATCCTTTCGCATGGCCCCGATGGTTTCGCGGGCTATAATTTTGCCGCCCACCTGGGCCTGCACCGCTATTTCAAACATATGCCTCGGTATAAGTTCCTTCAGTTTCTCGCAAAGCAGCCTTGAGCTGTGAAGCGCTTTGGAGCGGTGCACGATGAATGACAGCGCGTCCACCACTTCCGCGTGAAGGAGTATTTCAATTTTCACCATATCCGATGACCTGTACTCATAGGGTTCGTAGTCAAAGGAGGCGTAGCCCTTGGAAACGGATTTGAGCTTGTCGTAAAAGTCTATGATGATCTCGCTCAAAGGCAGGTAATACTCCACTATGACCCGCGTGGCGGTGATATACTCTATCTTTATGTGCTCGCCACGTTTTTCCTTGAGCAGATTCATTATGCCTTCCATATAGATCAGCGGGGCTATAATATTGGCGCGCACATATGGTTCCATTATGTCCATGACATCGCCGTAATGCGGGAAATCCGCTGGATTTGTAACCTCAATATATTTGCTCTCTTTGGAGTTGGAATGGGTCTTTGCGAGCACTTTATAGATGACATTGGGATTGGTGGCTATCAGGGGGATGTTGAACTCGCGCTCAATGCGCTCACGGATGATGTCCAGGTGCAGAAGCCCCATGAAACCGAGCCGGAACCCGAAACCGAGGGCCTTGGAAGTCTCGCCCTGAAAATTGAACGAGGAGTCCGTAAGGTTGAGCTTCTCTATGGCGGTTTTAAGCGCGGTGTAATCCGTGGTGTTGACCGGATAAAAACCGGCAAACACCACCGGGTTGACGTCTTTGTAGCCTGAGAGGGGCTTGTCTATGGGGTGTTCTTTTTCAAACATCGTATCGCCCATCTTGATCTCATGGATGTCGCGGATGCCGGCGATAATATAGCCCACCTCGCCGGTCTTGATGGAACCGGCTTTCACGAGCTTCGGCGTGAGGTAACCTACCTCCTCAACCTTATAGCTTGCCCCGTTCGAATAAAATGAGATATGCTTTCCGGCCGAAATGGCCCCGTCCACCACCCTGGTGAAAATAATGACGCCCTTGTACACATCATAGAATGAGTCGAAGACGAGCGCTTTAAGCGGCTTGGAGGCGGTTCCGCGGGGCGCCGGGATCTCGCTGATTACGCGCTCAAGCACTTCGCGGGCTCCGCGTCCGTCCTTGGCGCTGATGCGCGATGATTCCGCCGGATTCTTAAGCACTTCCCAGATCTGTTCCTCGGTGGCGTCGGGGTTTGAGTGTTCAAGGTCTATTTTGTTGATGACGGGGATGATGGTAAGCCCCAGCGACTGCGCCAGATGCGCGTGGGCAAGCGTCTGCGCTTCTACTCCCTGGGAAGCGTCAACGAGCAATATAGCCCCCTCGCAGGCCGCCATCGCGCGCGAAACCTCATAGGAGAAGTCCACGTGGCCCGGGGTATCAATGAGGTTAAGGATATAGTCCTTGCCGTCCACCCCGGAAGTGTAGAGCATCCTGACAGCCTTGGCTTTTATGGTGATGCCGCGCTCGCGTTCAAGCTCCATCCCGTCCAGGTACTGCTCTTTCATCATCCTTTCCGGGATGGTGTTCGTGATCTCTATAAAACGGTCGGCCAGCGTTGATTTGCCGTGGTCAATGTGGGCGATAATGGAGAAGTTGCGGATGTTCATGACATTGTATGGCCGTAAGTCTTAGCGTCTTAGCGTCTTAGAGTCTGAGGGTCTGAGAGTTTTCCAATCTTGCATCTTGGATTCTTGACTCTTTGAAGCTACGACTCTCAGACTGCCCGCTTACTTCAGTTCGTCCTCCACCATTTTCCTTATCTGCTCCGAGGCGGGAAGACCCAGCGCCTGTTGGGCAAGGGCGGAAAACCGCTCAAAATTCATTATGCGCACGGAATATTTCGCGCGCAGATACATTTTCAGAGGCACCGAAAGGATGTCCACCCCAAGGCCGACAAGCAACGGTATAGCGTAAGGGTCCGAGGCCATCTCGCCGCAAACACTTACGGGCTTGCCTTTTTTATGCGCCGTCTGCACCACAAGATTTATAAGCCGCAGCACCGCGGGGTGGAAAGGCTCGTAAAGCTCGGAAACATACTGGTTTATCCTGTCCACGGCCAGTGTGTACTGCACCAGATCGTTGGTGCCTATGGAAACAAAGTCTATCTCGCCCAGGAGCGAGTCCAGAATAATGGCGGCGGCCGGAATTTCCACCATCACGCCGAATTCGGGATCTTTTTTTATTGCAAAGCCCTCCTCAGACAGCTCCGTTTTCACTTCCTGGGCCATTTTCTTCACGGTGGTTACCTCGTCAAGGGAGGAGACCATCGGGATCATTATCTTTATAGTCGCGTCGGCATTGGCCTTATAAATGGCCCGCAGCTGGGTTTTTAATAATTCCGGGTATTTGATAAAAAGCCTTATACCCCGGAAACCCATGAAAGGATTGCGTTCGTCCTTCAGTCCTTTTATGCCAAGCTGGGTGGCCCTGTCTCCGCCTATGTCGGCCGTCCTTATGGTGAGCGGCAGCGACCCAAGCGCGCGCGCCACATTCGAGTAAGCCTTCAACTGCTCCTCCTCCGTGGGCACGGCATTGCGGTTCATGTAAAGGAATTCCGTTCTGAAAAGCCCCACGCCCTCTGATTTTGCCGCGGCCAGCTCCTGGGCGTCGGCGGAGGAATCCAGGTTCACCATCAGGCTTATCTTGTGGCCGTCGCGCGTGACGGTGGGCAAGCCTTTCAGACGGTGGAAAAAGATCTCCTGCTTATGCAGTTCCGCCTGGCGCAGCTTGTACTTGGCGATTATCTCAGCCGTGGGCGAGATTATTACCATGCCCTGCTCGCCGTCAACTATAACCAGATCCCCGCTTTGTATCTGGCGGCTGATATCCGAGAGCCCGACCACGGCCGGTATTCCCATGCTCTGCGCGAAAATGGCCGTGTGGCTTGACTTTGAGCCCAGATCCATGCAGAAGCCCAGCACCTTATTTGACTCCCTGATATGCAGGGTATCGGAAGGATAGAGATTGTGGGCGATTATGATAACCGGCTCTTTGATGTCTTTAAGGGAAACCTTTTCGCTGTTTACCAGGTTTGAAATGATTTTCTTGCCGACGTCAAAAATATCGTGTTTGCGCTCGTGAAAAAATTCATCTTCTATTTTTTCAAATTCCTGTTCGGCGCTGTCAAGTATTTCCGACAGTGCGAATTCCGCATTCACTCCCTTTTCGGCTATAAGCTTCGGTACTTCCTTGGTGATAAGCGGGTCGCTTAAAATAAGGTGATGGGAATCTATCAGTTTCGCATGCTGTTTGCCGAGCACCGCAAGCACTTTTGTGCGGATGGCGTCCAGGTCGGATTTTGTTTTTTCAAGGGCTTCCCTGAAACGCTTTATCTCGGCTTTCACTTTTTCAGGCGGGATCTCCTTCTGCTCTATGAGGATGTTTTCCTCTTTAATGATGTGCGCCTTGCCTATGACTATGCCGAGGCTGGCCGCGATACCTTTTTTTATAAGCATAATTTTCTCCACTGAATAGCGGCGGGCGGATAGCGGCGGGCGGATAGCGAATGAATACCGATCTTATAATTTTTCATCTATTCCTCCATTGGCCCTTTCACTTGACCACCTACTTTAAAACCTTATTCCCTATACGCCAACCCCTGCCGTTGTTAGTCCTCGTCAAATTTCCTCGCGAACAATTCCTCTATGGCCGCAATAGCGGCCGCTTCGTCCCGGCCGTTAGCCACCACGGTAAGCGTTGAATCCTTTCCCGCTGCGAGCGTCATTATGCCCATAATGCTCTTGCAGTTCACTTCCATTTTGTCTTTTATAAGCATCACTTCGCAGGCGAATTTTGAAGCGGTATTGGCAAGCATGCCGGCGGGCCGGGCGTGTATGCCTAGTTCGTTGATTATGCGAATGTCCTTTTTAATCATAAGCAGAGACTGAATGGTTTTAGTTTAAGCGCCAAAAAAAGAAATAGCGAAGCCGCAAGCACCAGACCGATTACAAAAAAAACAGAATAGCCGAATTTGCGCGCTATGCGGTGCAAGATTAAAACGCCCGCCGGCAGGCAAAGGCGAAGAACGAGGCCGGAACCTGAGCACCTGAGGCAGTTAAAAATTATAAACAGGGCGAGGGCCGCCAGCGTTATTAACAGGGAAAAGGCGAAACCTGCCACGCTGAGGCGCCGTATAAAGCGCGACCAGTTCAGGGCTTCAAGGCCGCAGCTTGAGGACCCGCCGCATTCAAACCCGAGTTTTATGCCTTTCCAGCGCCAGTAAACGGCGACGGCCGAATAGGCGGCGGCCCCAGAAAGCGGCCCCGCGAGGATCAGCCAAAGGGAAGGCGTTTCCTGATGCGAGGTTAATAGCCACCCGTAAAAACCGCCAAGCGTCCACACTATCAGGCAAACCTGGATAGTCATCGGTTTGAGGCGGCCCCAGAAAATTCTGTCGCCTATTGCCGCGAAGCTTTGCGCTAACGCCTGCTTAACTCCGGTCAGCGTGCGTATGTCCCCCTCATTTTCGGTGCCTGCGGACAGTTTTTCCTCCATTTTTGCCACATTGCCCAGAACAAAACCCGCCATGTAAGGCTGGGTATTGAAAAACTCCAAATGCCGCAAAAGCGCCGAGTAAAAACTCGCAGTATTACCGTAAACCCTGCGGAGCGCCGGAAGCAGGGCAAAAGCAAAACCCACATTCTGACTGCGTTCGTAATTCCAGCCCGCCTGTATGAAGAAAGAGCGCAGGAATATAGAGAACAGGGGATAGGGGCCGGCGGCTGGCGTATAAGGCAGTGACTTTTTTTCTTCTGTTTCCATGCTCATATGTTCTTCGTTTCGCTATATTTAGTATGCACCCTAAACCCTATCCCCTTAGTCGCGGACGGCGACAGAGTCCCGCGACAGGCCAGAGTCACTACCCTAGCCGCTGCCCTTTTTATATATCTGCGCTCTGAACCTGAAATACAGCCCGCTTAGGCCCAGCCAGGGCATTAGCGAATAAGCGAAGTTCATGGCGGGAGTCAGAGTTTCCAGCTTAAAAAATCGTCCCGCTAAAAAAATCACCCCGGAAAAAAGGAAAACGTAAAGTGAAACAGCCGCGCTTTCGCCAAGCAGAGCGTCCGCGACCCAGTAATTCATCCGTTCACTGCCCGCCTTAACCCCGGCTTCAATCACACTGTTGCGGCGCGAGCGTGAGGAGCGCAGATGATATTCCACAAAAGAGTATAAGCCTCCGGCAAAGAGTCCCGTAAAAAAAGCCAACGACGGGGCAAGTCCCGCCCAGGCATGCGCGAGCACTCCCACCGCCGCGGCTACAGCGCCGTTCGGGGGCACCACCCCGCCCACCGGTATGAAGTCAATATAAATGAGTTCAATTAAAACGCCAAGGCGCGCGCCTTCAAGAACGCACCCGTTTAAGGCGCCCAGCAGCGGCCCCACAAGGGCCGGACGCGACAACAGGAACTGCCCCGCCTGCACGGTGTCAAGTTCAAGCAGACCGGCGAGCGCGCTTGAGATAAGGGCTTTTAAGATTAAAATCATATGGAACTTAGCATATGGGGGCGAGCGTTTAAGGCAGAGGGGAGAGAGAAATAAGGAACTCCTTCCCTGAACCCCTGCCCCCTCTACTCTAGCCGCTAGCTTGCTATAGCCGCAATAAGGTCCAAGGGGCTGTCGGAAGGCACGCCGCGGCCCTCTATAATAACGTTGGAATCGGAAAGGAACCGAAGCGCCGCGCAATCGGCGTCGTTTAAGAAAATCGCCTTACCTATGGAGAGGTTCTTGCCCGCCGAGTAATGCATACCCCCCACATTGAGTTTGGTTATTTTTACGCCTTTTTTTATAAGATCCACCGCCTCGGCAAGCCCGGGTAAAAGCACAAGCATGTTGGAGGCGGAGGCTTCCGCCGTCAACAGGTAAGCGGGAGCCTCCGCCACAGGCAGTATTTTCAGACCCACGCCTTCCGGCGCGGCAAAGCGCATTATAGTCTGTCGCATGGCATCGTGCGCTATATCATCCGAAATAACGGCTATTTCACCCGCGTGCAGGTACGGCACCCAGGCTTCCACCACCTGTCCGTGTACCAGACGGTCGTCTATGCGGTAAAGAGTTATGGGCATAATTAAGGGCAGCGGCTAGGGGCTAGAGACTAGGGGTTAGGGTAGGAAATTCCTTCCCTGATACCCTTTACGCTATACGCTAACCCCTGTTTTTTCACGTTCCGAGCAACAGGCTTTTAACTTCACAGATGGCTTTTTTACCGTCTTCCATTATTTTCTTCACCAGCGCCTCGAACTCAAGCGTTTTACGGTAGGCGAAAGCGGAGGTCATCATGTTTATATTCACGCCGCAGATGACCGCGCTTTTTGGTATGTCACGCACTATGGGAAGCGTCACATTCATTGGCGTGCCGCCAGGCATATCTATAAGAAAAATCAGCCCGTCGCCCGAAGCCATTTCCACGGAAGCTTCGGTTATCAGGGCGTTAACCCTTTCCAGCGACAGTCTTGGGGAAATGGAAACATTTTTCAGACCCTCATTCTGAACGCCCACGATAGTTTCCGCCGCCTCTATCAGGTAGGCGCCGAATTCCCCGTGGGTGATTACGACTATGTTGATCATATGTTAACCGGTCGTATCGCCATATGCCATATGCTTTAGGCCATAAGCTTTTTGGAGTTTCCTCAGCAAGCCTATGGCGTACGGCTTAAAGCTTATGGCAGCTTCTACTTCCTGATATCCCTGTGATACTTGGAAACCGAGAAACCGCTTTTTGAAAGTGAGCGGGCCACCTGTTCAGCTATAAAAACGCTGCGGTGGCGGCCGCCGGTACAGCCTATGGCTATGGTCAGGTAAGATTTGCCTTCTTTTATATAGTATGGCAGCAAAAAATTTATCTGGGCCAGATACTGTTTCAGGAAAATCCGGAAAGCCGGACGCCGACTGATATAATCGCACACCGCCGCGTTCAGCCCTGTTTTTGTCTTCAGGGCCGGAATGTAGTTGGGATTGGGCAGGAAACGCACATCCATAACCAGGTCCGCATCAAGCGGCAGGCCGTATTTATAGCCGAAAGAGATAATGGACAGCTTCATTTCCTTTGAACGCTTAAGCTCAAGCATTCCGGAAAGTATCTCTTTCAGCTCGCCCAAGGTAAGCTTTGAGGTGTCTATTACTTTGTTCGCCCCGCCCTTAAGCTCACAGAGGATCTTGCGCTCCACTTTTATCGCGGCGGCCACATTTTTACCCAGAGGGTGGCGGTGGCGGGTTTCCGAAAATCTCTGAAGAAGCGCCCCATCCGTGGAATCGAGAAAAATAACCTTGTAGTTCAGGCCAAGCGCGCTCAGGCCGGCCAGGGAGCGGGTAAAGCCCTTGAAAAACCGCCCTTCACGCATGTCTATGCCAAGCGCCACGAAGCGGAAATGCTTCTGTGTTTTTATAAATTCCGAGAATTCAGGGATCAGCCCTATGGGTAAATTATCAACGCAGTAGAATCCGAAGTCTTCAAAGCATTTAAGCGCCTGGCTTTTGCCCGCGCCGGACATGCCGGTAACAATAAAGATCTTACCGTCAGCTCTCTTTTGTTTCATGGTATTATGTCTTTTCGCCATAGGCTATGCGCCTTATGCCGTATGCTTTTCAGGAGTTTCCTTACAGTTTATGGCAACCTTTCTGCCTATGGCAGTCTTTTTTTCACTTTTTGGCCATTTGCTTTATAAGACTTTCGTTGAATTTTTTTGCCACAAAATATCCCTGGTTTTTGAGTCGCTGGTTCAAGGCCGCCACCTCTATCAGCACGGCCAGGTTCCGGCCGGGCGTGACCGGCAGGCGCAATGAAGGCATGGGAACTTCAAGCAGGGTTATCTCGCGCGACTCCAGTCCCGTGCGGTCGTAATTGGCAAGACTTCCCGGGGCCACAGATTCAAGATGCACATGCATTTCTATTATGGACTGATCCATTATGGAGCCCACGCCGAACAGAAGTTCCACATCTATAATGCCGAGCCCCCGCACTTCCATATAGTGCTTAATATTTTTCGGGGAATTGCCGACCAGCATATAGCCGATGCGCCTTTTAATCTCTATTACGTCATCGGCTACCAGGACATGCCCCCTCTTTAAAAGCTCCAGCGCGCATTCCGACTTGCCTACGCCCGAGTCGCCCTGTATAAGCACACCCAGACCGTAAACATTTACCAGCACCCCGTGCGCGTAAGTTACAGCCGCCAATTTATCGTCGAGGAATATGGTAAGTTCCCGGATAAAAGAGGAGGTGTCGAAGGAGCTTGTAAGCAACGGCACGCCCGCGCGCGCGCAGGCCGCTTTTATGACGGGCAAGGGACGCAGGCCGCCGGTAACTATCAGGCATGGGATATCGGAGAACGAAAACATCTTCTGAAGGTTTGAGCGCACCCGGCGCTGGTCTTCCTTCAGGCAGTAGGCGTATTCACCCTGGCCTATTATCTGTATGCGTTCGGAGCGGAACCGTTCCATGTGGCCCGCGATAGCGAGCCCCGGGCGGTTTATCTCGCTTACGGGTATATTGCGGGAAAGATTTTTAGCTCCGCCGACCACTTCCAGCCCCAGGATCTTGCCCCTGTGCTGCAGCAATTCCCTGACGGTAAATATTTTCTGGGCGCTTTTGGAGACTTCTGCCATTATTTTTTCACTGGCTGCAAAAGGCCGTAGGTGCTGTCAAGCCGTTTGAACACCACCCTCATCTGCTTTGATTCTTTGTCCAGGAAAAGCCAGAAATTGTATCCCAGCTTTTCCATTTCCGCCACGGCGTCTTCCCTGCCCTGCGGTTTTATGGGTACATCTTTCACCACTGAGAACCGGATCTCCGGGCCGACCAGCGTGGTAAACCCGCCGTAATCGGTTTCCGGCCCCCGGTGCTGGGCATGGCGCTCCTTGTATTTTTTCACCTGTATCTCGATTTTAGCCATCACTTTGTCTATGGCGGAATACAAATCGTCCGATTGGGCGCTTGCTTTCATGGTCTGATGCCCGGCATGGAGTATGACCTCGGCCGTGTGTATTTTCTTTTCCACGCTGACTATGGCCTGGGCCCAGACAATGTTATCAAGGTATTCACCCAGCTTTGAAAGCCTGGCCTCTATGAAATCCTTTATGGTATCGGTAAGTTTCAGTTTCCTGGCTACTATATGCACTCTCATGGTTTCCTCCGTAAGTAGTTCCTGCTCAGCCGCTGACAGCGCCACAGGCCGGTGTCACTAAAAGCCGCAGGAACCATGATTACAAGAATTAAAGAGAGATTACAGTGATTTTTTGCCGACTTATTATCTCTGTAATATTTCTATGGCCGCTGTAATCAGGGATCTGCTGATTTTTTTCAGCAGACCCCATATACAATTTATTAAATTATGAGCTCTTTTTCAAATGACTCTCGCCAGGGTCGGGCTAGATTACGCCTCGCAATCAGAGATTTTTCCCGCTGCATTGAATTACACCCGATAAAGCGGACCCGGACAACCGCGCCGCCGGACGCTGACAGCTGCTTAAATATTTATATAATATTCTAGTCGGTCCCAGGCGGGCTTAAAATGGAACGAGCGGCTCTCTTTATTTCAGCCGCGCTTTTTTGAGGACGAGCTTCGGACCCGTGACATCAGCTGAAAAAATAACCGCCCGCAGGCGCTGAAACTTAAATTTCCCGCGACGGCGGGCAAAGGTTGTAAAACATGAAAACAAAGAGCGCTTTTACCCTTATAGAACTGATGATAGTCGTTGCGATAATCGGTATACTTGTCGCTATCGCCTTTCCAAAATTTACCGGGCTTATTGATAAGTCAAAAGAAGGCGCCACCAAAGGCGGGCTTACCACCCTGCGCTCCGCCCTTGGCATATACTACGGCGACACTCTGGCCTTCCCCACCGACAACCTTGACTCTCTGGTCGCAGCAAGAAAGTACCTGGAGAACCTGCCTACAGTAAAGCTGCCGAGAACGTCCCACCCGGAAAGCCGCCAGGTAACCGTCGGCTCAAGCACAACCTCGGTAACCGACACCGGCGGCTGGCTCTATGTTAACGACACCGCGTCACACGAATGGGGCACTGCCCTGATCAACTGCACTCATCAGGACGTTAAAGGCAACAACTGGGATGAGCAGTAAAAAGGACTTTTATCCTGGTAGAACTGCCGGTGGCGTCCACTACTGAGCCACTCGTAAGTAAAGTCCGCGCTGGCCGGGACGATTTTGGAGCGAAACAAGGAACGCGGAGCGCGCATAGCGGGGCTATGTAAGTGACGAGTGACGCAGTTGCAGCCCAAAAGCGCCCGGCCCTTTCCCAAAGGGAAAGGGAGGCTTGCCTTTGAGCGACTGCTTCGTTGCTCCTCACTCACAGACCCCCGGTATGCTCATTCGTTGCGCCTCGCATTCATCTCAAATTCAAGCCTCCAACGGGGACATTACTTACGAGTGGCTCAGTAACCCGAAAATCGCTGCTGCTGCTGTCTTTCATTGATGCGCGGACGGTACAAAAGCGCAATTTCCCGGTTACGGAAGTAGCAGCATGAAACAACATCATTTCTTTCCGGTTTTTGTAACGCTCATCGTCTCCTATATCGGCCTGCACTTCTACGCCGCCCGCTGGCTGGCCAAAAGTTTCTCGTTAAGCCAGTCCAGCGCCGCCTGTCTGCGCATCGCCTTTCTGCTGGCGGCCTTTTTCTCCCCGTTTACAATGTATCTGAAGCGGCAGTTCCAAAGCCCCGGACTGGAACCGCTCTACACGCTCGGTTACGCCTGGATGGGAGTAATAATGGCGGCGGCTTTTGTATTTGCCTGCTCCGATCTGGCAGTTCTGGCTCTGCGCCGGACTCCCGGTATTATTTCGCCCGACCGCCTGACACAGTTGACTCTGGCAGCGCTGTTTTTTATACTGGCCTGGGCTTTTTACGGCGGCTTTAAAATTCCGGACATAAAAGAAATCACCGTGCCGGTTAAAAATTTGCCGCCCGCGCTTGAAGGCTTTAAAATAGCGCAGATATCGGACACGCACATAGATTCAGCCTGGAAACTGCGCCAGTTCGCGGAAGTAGTGGAAAGGATAAACGCAGCCTCCCCGGATCTGGTGCTGATAACCGGCGACCTTATAGACCCGGGCCTGCCCAGCCCCGAGCGCCTTGGGGAACTGACCGCTAAGATCAAAAGCCGGCTGGGATTATTCGGCTCGCTTGGCAATCACGAGTATTATTACGGCCTTGACAAGGCCATAGACTGCTACAAAGCTTTCGGCATAAAATTACTGCATAATGATTATTCCGACCTTTCCGCCGGACCGTTTGGCGGAAAAGACCTGCGCCTTATAGGCCTTGGCGACATTCACAACGAAAATCTTTCCGAAACCGATGTGAAAAACATGCTGGAAAAATATAAGACCGGCAAATTTACGGTGGTAATGTGCCATCAGCCGCTTTACTACGAGCTGATGGCCGAAACCGGCGATTACCTTGTGCTTTCCGGCCACACCCACAAAGGTCAGATCTTCCCGTTCAACATATTCACAAAAGCCTTCTATAGATACTTCTACGGATTATACCGGCTTAAAGACAGCGTTTTTTATGTAACTTCCGGCGCCGGAACCTGGGGTCCGCCCATGCGCTGGCTGGCTCCCGCGGAAATACCGGTGTTAAAGCTGGTAAAGCAGTAAACCCCTCACTTGTTCCCAAAATGTTGGGGAAACCGCTGAGCGTTTTAACGCGGAGCGGACAAACAGGCCGGAAATTTTAGGCTATAAACCGGCCTTGGCTTGTTATAGCCAATATCTCTCATTTTTTCACTCTACTCTGACTTCCAAACCCTATGCGTTCTTACCTGATTCTTTTCCCCGGCTCAGCAGCAGACGGCCCATGTTGCGCAGGGTTTTAAGGGAGGTTAAAAACGACTCTGCAAGCGGAAGGGGCGCGGGGCGCGTATCCTCAAATTTCTCGATCACATTAAGGCCATTGCCTATTCCTTCAAGCAGAACCGGCCTTATGGCGCTCCCATAAGCGGTCCGCCAGCTGCGCACATTCGCCTTTTCCATACCTTCTCTGTTGGCATCGTCAAGTATTATATATCCGCCGGGACTGACAGCCGGGAAAGCGTCATAAAAAACGGCCTCGCGCCCGCAGCCGTTATACGGCGCGTCTATCAGGACCAGGTCAAAAGGCCCCAGGGCCTCAAGCAGGCCTTTAGGCAGGCGGTAAGAAAGCAGCAGCCGCGAACCGTAAAATTTCGGCCTAAGCCGCGCCACGCGGAATTCCACGCGGGCCTGCGCGCCGGAATTTTCAAAACTTTCCCGCGCAATGTCCGAATAGTATTTGGAGTCGTCGATGGAAAGCAGATAGTTGCCCTCAAAAGCGCCTATTTCACGGGCTATCATAAGGGAAGAAAAGCCTGAGCCGAATTCAAGCACTTTGCGGAAACCGGCGGCGCGGATGAAAGCGGCTAAAAAACAACAGGAGGCCGGGTCCAGCGCCCAAGGTCCGGGATATTCAAGTTTTGAAATCACCACCTTGTCCATTTCGGCTAAAGCCGCGGAAATATATGGATTCATAGTAACTACTGAGGTTTATAGACTGCCCGCCTCCGCCAAACAGCCGGCGGAGGAGTCCAGCGCCAGGGAGTGGACCTCCCCTTTAAGGCGTTCCCGCAAATCTTTCAGTTCGCCGTTTTCAGTCATAATAGCAAATAGCGCAAAACGCAATATACCGGATAGCGCAAATTTTTTAATTTACCGCTTACCTTTTACTTTACCGGTTACTTCCCCTATTACCTCATTTCTCGGACCCGGGCTTCTTCCTGGATGAATTCAACTTTTGTTCCCTCGCACTTATTTCCTTTTTACCGGCGTCCAGTTCAATCTGCATACGTTCGGAAGTTTGAATAAGCTCGGCTTTTCTCATGTTAAAATCTTCTTCAAGCAGCTTCCCCCTCAGTTTCAACTGTTTCAGCCGCGCTGCGTATTCGTTTTCGGCGGCCTGTGATTTGGTTTCAAGTTCGCGGTTTTTCTCCTCCCAGCGCGCATGCATTTCAAGGTCTTTCTTATTTACCTTATCGTAAAGCTCCTGCATTTTTGCGGCAAATTTTGAATTTGACTGTCCTTCGCTTTCCAAAGCGGAAACCTTTAAAGCGTCTATCTCCTCGTCTTTGCGCCTCAGAGCCGAGGTCAGTTCGGCTATTTTTTCTCTGTACTCATCGCATTTTTTTTCAAGATCTGACAGCTGAGCTTTGATCTCCGATGAACCCAGCTTTTCCTCCCTGGCGCTTATTGCCTTTTCCTTGGCGTCCAGCTCCAGTCTCGCCGTGCCGAAAGTCTTGCTCAGCTTCGCCTTTCTCATCTTAAAATCTTCTTCCAGCGCCTTAGCCCTGAGTTTTAACTGCTTTAGCCGCTCAGCGGCTTCGCTTCCGGCAGTCTGCAATTTAGTTTCAAGGTCCCGGTTTTTTTCCTCCCAGCGCGCGAGTATCTCAAGCTCCTTCTTGTTCACTTTATCGTACAGCTCCTGCATTTTTATGATAAATTTTGAATTCAGCCGGCCCTCGTCTTCCGAAACTGAAATCTTTATCGCGTCTATCTCCGCCTCTTTGCTCCTTAGAACCGAGTTTAGTTTGGCCATCTTCGCGCGATCCGCTTCGCCTTCCTTCTTAAGGCCGGCCAGTCGGGTTTTAAGTTCATGGGTCTCGCGCCCCATCCTGGCGATTTTTTCCTCATATTCTTTTTTCGCGAATTCATGCCGCATGGAATAATCAGCCTCATACTCCTGCGCTAAATTATCCAAAACCCTGGTTTCCTGCTCGAACTCATCTAAAATGACGTTCAGGCGCACGGATACCGGATTACTCTCATCCCACAGCTTTTTGGCAAGCTTCTTAAGCCGTTCCAGCATTTCAACCGGCACGCACGTCACAAGTATTTCTTTTTCCATAGTCATTTCCAATACCTACACAGATGCCGTCTCAGGGCCTATGGCCTTCAGACGGCCTGTTCTTGTATTCTAGTATAGTTCTGGTAAGTTCGGCTTTAAGTTTCTCGGCCGAAGCCATTTTAGCGGCATGTTCCTTTTCCAGTTCCAACCGGTGTTCGTTCAACTCTTTTTCTTTCTCATCCAGCACATGTTTCTGTGCGGACATCTCCTCGTTAATACGGCTGAGGCGCAGGTTAAGCTCCGCGCGGCGTTTATCCAGCTCGGCTTGTTTGGCGGAGTATAATTTATCGCTTTCAGCCATCAGGTTTTCTTTGGCCGAAAGCATTTCCTCAAGCTGTTTTATCCGCGAAGCGGCCTCTTTTCTGGAGGTCTCGAACTTAACCGCGTAATCCCGCTCCAAAGCGCCCTGTCTTGAGCGGTGTTCCTCAAGCAGGCCCTTGAATTTTTCTTCCTGGGAGGCTATTTGGTCCATAAGGACCGTTGAGGCATCCTGCCGGCCGGCTATCAGCGCATCTTCAAGTTTCTGGATTTTAAGATCCGCGGTTTCCGCATAGCGGTCGCACTTCTTAATCTCTTCCCGCATGCGTTCCCTTTCCCTTAAAACATTCGCCTGTATTGCAGCCAATTCCTCTTTGTTGCTGTTTTGCTCCTTTATAAGTTCCTGTTCCATGAAAACCAGTTTTTTGCCGTAAGCGGAAATAAGCAAGTTTCTTTCAACTTCCCATTCTTTCTTGAATTCAACGATTTTATCCTGCGCGGCGGCCGCCAGCTCTTTCGCGCGCGCTTTCTCAAATTCAAGAGTTCTCGCCCGATCGGAGAATTTAACCTCAAATTCTTTCTCAAGCGCCGCCCTGCGCTCTTCATATTGAGCGCGTATGGCGGCCACACGCTCCTCCGCCATGGCGTTGGTTTCAACTGATACTTTGGAAAACGCGTTTGCAAGGTTCTCACGCTCCAGCACAAGGGCACGCTCTTTATCGGAAAGCTCGGCTCTCAACTTCGATATTTTTTCATCGAACGCCATTCTTTCAAGATCGAAAATGCCTTCTTTTTCAGAAAGTTGCGCTTGATAAACGGACGCCTTATCTGAGGCTTGCTTTGAAAATTTCTCTTTTTCAGCCAGCAGCGCCTCTTCTTTTGCCCTCAGTTCCCCTCTAAGCCTTTCTATAATCTGGTTATAGGCCTTCTTTTCCGCCTCAAGTTGCTCCTTTAAAGCAGCTTCTTTTAAAGACGATTCCTTGGCATAACCGGCGCGTTCGATATCAAACTTCGCCGCCAGAGCTTTGAGCTTCTCTTCCTGGGATTTAGCAAGTCCGGCCTTCTCGTTTGAATGCTCGGCTTTTAGAGTCTCCATCTCTCTTTCAAGGGCCTTTACTTTGTCATAGGCGCGGTTGAGCTGTCCTTCTTTTACCGCGGCCATTTCGTCTACGCGCGCTTTCTCAGATTCAAGAGTTTTCATCCGATCGGCGAATTTAGCCTCAAATTCTTTCTCAAGCGCCGCCCTGCGCTCCTCATATTGAGCGCGTATAGCGGCCACCCGCTCCTCAACCATGGCGTTGGCCTCGACTGATACCTTGGAAAATGCGTTTGAAAGGTTCTCACGCTCCAGCACAAGGGCACGTTCTTTATCGTAAAACTCGGCTCTCAACTTCGATATTTTCTCATCGAACGCCATTCTTTCAAGATCGAAAATGCCTTCTTTTTCGGAAAGCTGCGCCTGATAAACGGACGCTTTATCTGAGGCCTGCTTTGAAAATTTCTCTTTTTCAGCCAGCAGCGCCTCTTCTTTTGCCCTCAGTTCCCCTGTAAGCCTTTCTATAGTCTGGTTATAGGCCTTTTTCTCCGCCTCAACCTGAGCCATTTTTTCCATGAAAGCCGTCTCGCCGGCGGCGAGTTTCGCCATCAACTCCCCGTTATGTTCGCTTTTTGAAACGGAAAGCGCAGCTTCCAATTCTTTTATCTTTTCATCGGCTTTCTTAAGAGCCTCTTCCCCGAACAATAGCGAGTCTTTAGCCCTGTTTTTTTCTTCCTCCTGGCTCAAACGCTCAAATGCCAGTCTGGACTTCAACTGGCCATCGAATTCCTGTCTGACGGCGGCCACGACCTTGTCAAGCTCGCCTTTTTTGGCGGCATACTCCTTTTCAAGTACGGCCGCGCGTTCCCGAACGGATGAGTCGCTAAAGGGAATCCGTTGGCCTAATTCCGCGTTCAGTTTTTCCCTTTCCCGGGCCCACTGCGTCTCTTTTACCCCGATCTGTTCCTGCATTTTTGTAACCGTCCGGGAGTAGGCCTCTTTTTCACTTTCAAGGGCTTCCAGCTTGGCGCGGAAAGCCGCCTCTTTTTCGTTTATTATCTTTAGAAGCTCTCCGTGGTGGCTTTCCTGTTGCGAAGCCAGTAAATTCTCAACTTCCTTTATGCGGGACTGGGCTGAGGCGAACTGCTCTTCGCGCACCCGCTGCTCTTCAAGAAGGCGGCTGCGCTCCGTCTTCCAGGAAAGTTCCAGGGATTTAACCTGCCCACCGTGGTCGGCATCCATGGAACGCAGTTTTTCGTCCAAACCCTGCTCCAGCATATTTTTAAGTTTCCTGTAATTTTCATCCACTTCCCGTTTTTTAGCTAAAAATTCAGTTTCAAGCTCTCTTTTCCTGTCTTCAAGGTTGCGTTCGCCCGCTTTCACCGAGGTTTCAAGCAGGTTGATCCTTTCAGTCAGTTCACGTTCACGGGCGCCGAAGTTTTTTTGCAGGGTCAAAAGCCGCCCCTGGTAGTCGGCCTCAAGGTCTGAACGTAAGTTGTCGTATTTTTTCTGCGACTCGCTAAGTCTGGCTGCGTACTGACTTTCCACCTCCAGCAGGCGGGCATTCCAGCGTTCTATAACAGATCTCTGATTGCGGTCCAGTTCCTCGAATTTGTCCTGATATTCGTTTTCCAGCCCCTGTCTCAGTTGATCCAGGCGGGCCTCTTTTTTTAAAAGTTGCTGTATATCCAGTTTTCCCTCGCCCAGAAGCGACATGGTAGCTTCCAGTTTAGTGTAAAAGTTTTCTTTTTCCCCCAGAGATTTGGAACGGCCCTTAAAAGATTCCTCAAGCGTGCCCAGTTTGATTTGCATCTGTTTTGAGGAATCCTCAGCCAGAGCAAGGTTTTTTTTCAGGTCGGCTTTCTCTTTCTCAATGGAATTCAGGCGTTCAAGCGCCCAGCGCAGCGTCATGCGGGCCGTATCAAGACTGGTAACATCGTTTACAAGCTGTTCAAGTTCGCTGTATTCGTTTGCCATATCTGTTTCCTTTTAAATCGCGCTAAGTGCTCAGTTGGATAAGCTGTAGAGAAGAAGCAGTGACACTGGCCTGGCGTTGCCCGCGACTAAAACACAATTAGGCTGATAATTGCGACCTGATAAATCTTACATATAGAGTCTAATATAGCCCTCTGTTGAAGTCAATAAAAGGAATATTAAATGATTATTAACAAATTGTTGCGTATAGGGAAAAGGCGGGTACAGGAGGGGGTCGTTGTTGGTTTGAATCTCGTTTATAGCCGGGGTTATTTTATAGAATCTGTATTATGAAGAAATTTTTTTATCTGCTGCTCTCCGGCTCCGCGCTTTTTGCCATGGTGCGGCTTGGCTATCCGTATTTTCTTAAACAGGCTTTCGACCTTCGAGGAAGGGTGGAAATAACGGAGCGCCTGGCGGAGGCGGCTTCCCGTCCAAACACCATGCTTTTTGTGGTGGCCCGTAACATGGGCGGGGTGCCTGTAGCCGTTACAAAAATCATCAACCCGGTTTTTCCGATCGATTTCAGGATGGCTTCTGAAAATCTGATACTGCCGGAGCTGCTGACAAAATCGCTTTTTCTGGAAGCGTTCCTGAACACCCACGGGGAGCTGGGAGTTTTCAAGCCGGGGGATATAAAAGGCGAACTCAAAAGGCCGGTATTGTTCAGAAAAAAGGATATTGAATTGATCCTGGACACTGCGGCCAGGTGAGAAGAGCCTAAGTAATCGGCAATCAGTTACCGGTAACCTGCCCCCCCCGACTGCCCCTTAGTCCTATTGACATTTGGGCCAAAAGGCCCTGAACGTTCTTAAAGATTGTTGTATAATATTTTCAGGGGAAGATAGCAGGGGGGGGTATATGACCTGGGAAGAAATAACAAAAAAGTACGATACTGAAAACGGCAAACGCCAGCTTTTGCCCAAAACTCCGAAACTGGAGCAAAGTTGGGGCCGTCTGCTCCGTTCAACCGACAAGCTGGTGTGGCTGTTTATGCTCTCAAACTCCGCGAAGCCAAAACCGGTAAAAAACAGTTGACGTATTTGCGCCTAAGACAAAAAAGCCTCCCGTTTCAAAAACGGAAGGCTTTTTTCGTTCTATCTATAAAGATTCAGTTGGCCGGCTGAAGGCCATAGGGTTGAATTTTTCCGTTCGCGGCGCTCAGGGGCCGCTTGAGGAATTTGGCCCTATCACCCGTTCAGGTGCGAGAAACCCATATACAACAGCAGAATGCCCATGAGTACAAACAGCAACCCCAATTCCTTGCGGTGAAGGGCGGCATATGAATCGTTTAACAGAGTTTCTTTAAGCAGACGGTTTAAGCGCTCTATTATTTCCGGCTTATACACATAGCCCAGCCCCAAAAGCAAAAACACCAGGCCGAAAAAAATTTTAAGATATGGATGTATCGCCAACATTATTGTACCGGTTCATGGCGCTTTCAGTGCCCAGATCCATGATCGCCTCAAGGGCTTCAAGCGCCCTGCCCAGAAAAGCGGGCAGTAAAACCGCCTCCTCTTTTGAAAATTTTCCAAGCACAAAATCCTTGGCGTCCATGCGCGCGGGCCTTGGGCCGATCCCAAGGCGCAGGCGGGGAAATTCCTGAGTGCCCAGCGCGGTTATTAATGAGGATATTCCCCGATGCCCCCCGAAAGAGCCTCCGGCCCGCACCCTCAAGCGGCCAAACGGCAGGGATATATCGTCGGACACAGTCAGTGTTTCCTCCGGCGGAATTTTATAGAAACCGGCCAGACTTTGCGCGGCTTCTCCTGAAGCATTCATGAAAGTGGTGGGTTTTAAAAGGTAAAGTTTTTGCCCGTTTCGCCGGGCTTCAAGGTAAAGCCCAGCCCCCCTCCAATCACGCCAGCCCCCGCCTTTTTTTGCGGAACAAAAAAACTGCGGGGCCAGTTTTTGAGCAGCCAGGTCCCCCAGCATGAACCCGATATTGTGCCTGGTTGCCTCGTATTCACGCCCCGGATTACCCAGGAAAACAGCCAGTGTTACGCGCCGGACCACTTTTAGTCCCCCCTTTGGAAAAAGACGGAGCGGAAGCTGAACAAATCCCGGATACGCCGAAATTCAACTTCCGCTCCTAAGGGCTCGTGACAGAATAATATGGATATTTGGAGGCCCATATTTGAGCCGGATGCAAGGCGCGACGAAGGAGCATAGCGGTGTCTATGTGACTGAGGAGCAACGCGGCAGCCGGTTCAAAGATGGGCCTCCCCCGGGGGGCTGGCCGCTTTTGGGCTGCGCCTTTGCGCCGTTCCGCTAACGTACATGTAGTACGCGTCGCTTCACGCCGCTTCGGCTCGCTCCAAAATCGACTCAGCCAAATGTTCATATTATTCTGTCACGAACCCTAAAGGCCTATTTCTTGGGGGCCGCCGGTTTTTTGTCTTCCGGCTTGCCCGCAGCATGACCGGCATCGGCCGGCTTGGCTCCCTTGGCGGCATCAGGGGCCGCGCCCTCTTCGCCTTCCTCTTTCTTGCCTTTGGCGATAACTTCAGGTTCCGCAGCGGTGGCTCCGGCGGCCGCAACCGGCGTTTCAACCTTTTCTTCCTTGGGCGCGACCACGCTTACAACAATATGTTCGGCATCTTCAATTATTTCGGCTTTATCCGATTTAATATCCTTGACGCGGATAACATCGTTAAGATGCATCTCGGCGATATTAACCTCAATTTCTTTGGGAATATCGGTCGGCAGGCACAACACGTTCAGTTCCCTCATGTTATGCTCAACAATTCCGCTTTCCACCTTTACCCCGTAAGCGTCTCCCACCAGTTTCACGCGCACTTTTACCTTTATCTTGTCGGTCATGGAGATGCGCTGGAAATCTATATGCAAAAGCTTTCCGGTAACCACATGCTTCTGCACTTCCTTAAGGATGGCGGTATCCTCGTTGTCCGCATACTTTATTTTCACAACGGAATTGGCGCCTTTCTTCAGCACGGAGAGTATTTCTTTCTCCCCAACGGTAACATGTACCGCGGGCTTGCCGGTTCCGTAAATAACGGCGGGGATGCTTCCGCCCTGCCTTAAAAGAGACAGGCCTTTTTTTCCGCCTATTTTATCCCTGAGCTGCGCTTCCACGATTATTTGTTCCATAATTTTTTCTCCCGGTGAATTTGGGGCGCTGAAAAACGCTCCCGATTACATCGATTTACCTTTCCCTAATCGATCGCTGTAATCTCTTCCATCACTTGAAAAGCTCACTGATAGACTTGCCAATGTGATTTCGTTTTATGGCCTCCGCCAGAAGCGGCGCCACCGATATTACCTTAATTTTAGCACTTTTTGAGGCATCTACGGGTATGGTATCCGTCAAGATCAGCTCTTCTATGGGGGAAACGTTGATCTTTTCGAACGCATCCCTTGATAAAACGCCGTGGGTGCAGGCGGCCACTATTTTGGTAGCGCCGCGCTCTTTCAGGGCGTACGCCACCTGGGTAAGGGTGCCCGCAGTATCCACCAGATCATCAAAAATAAAGCAGGTCATTCCTTCCACTGAGCCGATGATATTGTAAACCATGGCCTCGTTGGGCCGGGGCCGCCTTTTGTCTATGATGACAAGCCCCGCGTTAAGACGCTTGGCGAAAGACCTGGCCCGCTCCACGCTGCCCACATCGGGGGACACCACCACCAGGTTCGTTATATCCCTGCCCTTTATGTGCTCCAGCACCACGGGCCTGGCGTACAAGTGGTCCATGGGGATGTCAAAAAAACCCTGTATCTGCGCCGCGTGCAGATCTATGGCGATAACCCTGTCCGCGCCGGCGGAAGTGATAAGATTTGCCACCAGTTTCGCCGTTATGGCCACGCGGGGGGCCGGCTTGCGGTCCGCCCTGGCATAGCCGTAATAAGGAACAACGGCGGTAATGCGGCCCGCCGAAGCGCGCCGCAAAGCGTCGAGGGTAATAAGCAATTCCATAACATTTTCGTTCACCGGCGGGCAGGTGGGCTGAATTACGTAGCAATCGTCTCCGCGCACATTTTCCATTATCTGCACGTCTATCTCTCCGTCGGCGAACCGCCCCACCTTAGCCTCGCAGAGAGGCTCCGCAAGTATGGCGCAGATCTTTTGCGAAAGCTCCGCATTGGCGCTGCCGCTGATTATTTTAAGCGTTCCGGTCTTCCAAGCATCGCTCATCATGGTTTTACCTCTTATCCTTCAGCACCTGACGGGCCCTGGCAAGGGCAAGTTTGCCGGGCGGAACATTATCCGTTATGGTCGAGCCGGCCGCTATCAGCGCGCCGGCGCCTATCTCTACCGGAGCCACCAGATTGGTATTAGAACCGATAAAAACCCCGTCCCCGATGATCGTTTTATTTTTATTCTTTCCGTCGTAATTACAGGTTATGGTGCCGGCGCCCACATTTACTTTTTCCCCCATGACTGTGTCGCCCACATAGCTCAGATGCGGCACTTTTGAGCCCTTTCCTATCCTCGATTTTTTTATTTCCGAAAAATTGCCCACCTTGGCCCCGGGTCCGATATCTGAAGCGGGGCGCAAATGCGCAACCGGCCCCACCACGGAAAGCGCGCGCACGCGGCTCTGGTAAACGCAGCAGCCGAATTTTATCTCGCAGCCGTTTTCAATAATTGAATCTTCTATTATCCCGTAAGGCCCCAGACGGCAATTTTTTCCCACTACCGAGCGGCCTTTAAGGAACACTCCGGGGAAAATAATGCTGTCGCGTCCCACTTTAACGCTTTCGTCTATGTAGGTATTCGCCGGGTCGACAATGGTGACGCCGGAAGCCATCAACTCGCTGTTCTTGCGCTCGTTCAGCATTTTATAAGCCTCGGCAAGCCCGCTCCGTGAGTTTATGCCGGCCATTTCCGCGGGGTCTTTAAGTCTGAAAGCCGAAACAGTTCCGCCGGCGGACAGTATATTTTCAAGCGCGTCGGTCAGGTAATACTCGCCCTTTGAGCCTTTCTTTTTAAGGTCTTTAACCGCGGCGGCAAGCGCTTTCACTTTAAAAACGTAAGTGCCTGAATTTACCTCTTTTATGGCAAGTTCGCCGTCAGACCCTCCGTCGGCTTCAACTATGGCCGCAACCGAGCCGTTATGGCCGCGCTTTATGCGGCCGTAAGAGCCCGGACTTGAAAGCTCGGCCGTCATGACCAGGCAATCCGGCCTGCCTTTAAAATAAACAGAAACCATCTTCTTTACGGTGGCCTCCCGGAAAAGCGGGGCGTCGCCGCAGATCACAAGGGCGTGGGCGTGTTTTTGTATAAGCGGGAGAGCTTCCTGCACCGCCCGGCCGCTGCCTTTAAGCAGCTTCTGCCTGATAAAGATTATTTTGCGCCTGAAGGGCTCTTTTTCAAATTTTCCGGAGAGCTCGGCTTCCACCATTTCGGCCTTGTGGCCGGTTACGATGATTATCCTTTCAGGCGACAGCGCCGCTGCGCGGCGGACCACGCGTTCAATAAGAGACATGCCGCCAAGGTAATGAAGGACTTTTGGCAGTTCGGACTTCATCCTGGTGCCAAGGCCGGCCGCCAGGATAACCGCTGCGAAGTTTTTGTTTTCAGGCATACGAAAAAAGAAGACCTATGAAACAGAGGGGATTCCCCCGCCGCCTGTTTATTTCTTATACACCTGCCAAGTGACGGGATGACTACGCTAAGATGTTACAAAATAGGCCTTGTCCTTTTAAAGAGAAATAAAACCGTCCGCGCTATTTTAGCGGGGAATTCAACCCGAATTCTTCAGTTGAAGGAGCCAGTGTCATGGACAGCCGTCCAGGCCTGGGGGGACGATATCAACTGCATAAGTATTGTATTATATTGAAATATGAACACCGGGGAACCGCGCAAAAAATTCTTCATGTGCTACTTTGAGAGTACCCGCGCCTGCAACCTCAACTGCCGCTACTGCATGACCAAAAACCCCCGCAAGCCGCCGAGGGACCATACCACCGAGCTTTCCACGGATGAGATAAAACGGCTGGTGGTGGACGAGGTGAAAAAGTACTGCACCCACGGCGCCATCGCGTTTTCCGGCGGGGAGCATCTTCTCAGAAAGGACGCGCTGGAAATACTGGAGTACACCGCCGGGGCCGGCCTGTGGTCCTTTATCAACACCAGCGGCTCGCTGCTTACCGCCGACCTGGTGAAGCGCGTAAAAAAAGTCACGGGCGGAAAGGTTATTTTCGTATTCTCGCTTAACTCTATTCTGCCCGACATCCAGAAATGGAGCCGAAACGACAGCCTCTGGACCATTATAAGGTCCATGCTCCTCTGTCTTAAGGCGGGCGTGGACTTTTTCGTCATAACCACCGTCAGCAGGAACAACCTGAAAAGCCTTGGCGCCACAGTCAAATTACTGAAGCTGGCCGGCCTGCCCCTTCTCCGCTCGCCCTTCGTCATGAGGGGCATGGGCGACAGCCACCGGGAACTGGCGCTGACCCCCGGGGACATGAAGGACGTAATACACCCCATTCTCAGAAACTATTACAGAAGCTATGTCAGCTACACGCCTTTTTTTGCCGGGCCGGAATTTCTAAGGGCCAAATGGGCCGAGATGAATATGGAACTGGACCAGCTAGGCTGCCAGGCCGCACGCGGCTTCGTGGGAGTCTCGGCCGAAGGTAATGTGGCACCCTGCGTGCACCTGCTGGATAACGGTCTTGAATGCGGCAATGTCAGGGACCAGCCGCTTACCGAGATCCTGCGCCATAACCCGATTATCAACGCCGTGCGGTCCCGCGAAGACCTGAAAGGCAAATGCGGGCGCTGCCGCTATAAACAAACCTGCGGCGGCTGCCGGGCGCTGGCTTATTACCGCACCGGCGACTGCCTGGCCGAAGATCCCACCTGCTTTTTCGAGCCCGTGGACGAAACCACCCGCTCCGAGCACGAGGAATTTCAGAACAGGAATGTCGCCCGCTTCGTAAAGTTCATTAAAACCAAAAACCCCTGGAAATCTTTTTTTTGAATCCGCCATTGTCGGATTTCAGGCTGATTCCACAGGCCTGTTCATAATGAAAATACTTCTTATAAAACCCCGGTGGTTCGTCAAAGGCGGCGTCTACCGCCCGCTTGAGAACATTAAATTCACGCCGATAAGCCTGGGGATCCTTGCCGCGCTGAGCGGCGGCCATGAAGTCACGGTCGCCGACGGGGACTGGGACCCCATCCCGTACCATGGCGATTTTGACCTCGTAGGCATAACCGTCTCCACCTTCACATCGGAACAGGCTTACGACATAGCGGACCGGTTCAGGGCCAAAGGCGCAAAAGTGGTTATGGGCGGGCCGCACCCCAGCCTTCTGCCGGAAGAATGTCTGGCGCACTCCGACGCCGTGGTTGTGGGGGAGGCGGAATATGTATGGGGAATGGTGCTTGCGGACGCGCGCGCGGGCTCGCTTAAAAAGATATATAACGGAGGACGGCCGGTGGACATGGACGACGTCCCCGAGCCAAGACGGGACCTGCTGAACGACAACTCCTGGATGGCCTCCGTGCAGGCGACCCGCGGCTGCCCCAACAAATGCCTCTATTGCTACCTGCCGGAAGTTCCCTGGCATATTTACCGCAAAAGGGACATCAACCGGGTCTACGAGGAAATAAAGAGCGTAAAACAGAAAGTGGTTTTTTTTGTGGACGACAACCTCTTCGCTGACCCGGCTTACGCCATGGCCCTGTTTGAAAAACTTACCCCGCTTAAAAAGATTTACTCGCTCCAGGCGCCCACCACCATAGGCCGGGATCCCGTCATCGTGGAGAAGATGGCCGCATCCGGCTGCTTCCACGTTCAGATGGGCTTCCAAACCGCCAACCCCGACTCGCTCAAATGGGCGGCCATAGACCACAATAATATCGCGGAATATAAAAAAACCGTCGCGCTTCTGCACCGCCATAAAATACTGGTCACCGGCTTCCTGATGCTGGGCTTTGACACCGACGGCAGGGATATTTTTGAGCGGACCGTCCGCATGGCGCGCGAAATAGAACTGGATGATGCCAATCTTTATATTCTCACTCCCTATCCCGGCACAAAGATCTATGAGCAGTTCAGGCGCGAGGGACGCCTGCTGGAAGGCAAGGGCCGCCACAACTTCGGCTGGGCCAACGCCGTCTTCAAACCGAAAAACATGACCCCGGAAGAGCTGGAAGCCGGCGTACAAAGCGCTATACAGGAGTTATCAGGCTATTTCAGGAACAAACTGCCCCTGCGGTTCGCCGAACGCTTCACCTGGATCTTCAGGCACCCCCGCATGATGCTGGCCATGGCCGCCGGCGGCTTCGCCAAAAGGGACATCTCCCGCCCCATAACACAGGAACCAGTTCCGCATTAGCTCTGCCTCATCAGTAAGCCCCCTGTTTCGCCAATTTTTATTTAAAAACTTTTCAGAATTTTAGAACCAAAGACTCGACTCTGCGATCTGCCGGCAATATTGAACGGCCAGGTTTGTTGGACACCCCTGGAGAAAGACGCAAGACAATTACGCCTCAACGGCGTGAAACTTGAGCGGGAAATACGGTTCAGAAATTTACGATTTGAGTATAAATTGTGACGGGTGGCCAGGCTGAATAAGTTTTTTTGAAGAGGATATCGGGCGACGATGGCTGAGGCAATTATGGCAGCGCGGCTATACGAACCAGCTTAAGAACGCCTGCTTTGCTCCCTCGCCCGCGGGGACAAAGTCTGCGCTCCCGGGCATGGATTCGAACCATGAATAACGCCTTCAAAGGGCGCTGTGTTACCATTACACCACCCGGGAATATCAAACAGCGCCATCAACCCGCGGCGCGCCTGCCGCAGGCTGACGAATTTCGTCCACTGAAGTCCCGCTTTTCTCCGTCTCTTCTTTGTAGGCCTTGAGGATTATTCCCTCAAGCTTGCTGCGGAACTCGTTATCGATCGGATGGGCTATATCTTTGTAAGTGCCGTCTTTGATCTTTCTCGAAGGCATGCAGACTATCAGCCCGTTATTTCCATTTACCACTTTCATGTTATGAACCACGAAAGCGCCGTCAAAGGTGACGGTGGCAAATGCCTTGAGCCGCGCCTCATTACGCAGGTGTATCCTTATCTCTGTGACTTCCATGTTTTTTCCCCCTCAGTTGCAGACTGTCCCATCCGCCGAAACAGGTCAGTGTCTCTGGTTTACCCCACGACTTTTCCAAGACAACACAGTAAGCCTTACTGTTCCTGAAAATTTTAGCAAAAATTAGACAAAAAAACCCTGTAACCTTTTTGCTTAGACATGCGGAGCGCCATTTTCCGCGCCTCCGCCCTGTCCCAGACCAATGCAAACACTACGGCCCCGGAACCGGACATTAAAACCGCGCCGGCTCCGAGAGCAAGCAGATTTTTTTTGACCTCCGCCGTTTTTTTATGCCTTGGCAGAACCGGAGTTTCCAGGCGGTTAAAAAGAAGCGTGGCCGCCGCCGCATTAAACCGCCCGTTTTTGAGCAGCCGGGCAAGCTTTTTTAAATTTTTTAATTTAGCGGCTATTTCACTCGCAACGCCCAATTTCAGGCGGCCGTAAACTTCTTTGGTGTAAACCGGCTCGCCGGGATAAACCAGTAAAACCGGCGGAAACTTGCCGCGCGCTTTTAGCGGGCTCAAAATTTCTCCGCGGCCGCGGCCCAGGGCGAAGGTTTCGCCCAAAAGGAAAAACGGCACATCAGAGCCCAGTTCCGAAGCCAGGCGCGAAAGTTTTTTGGAACTTTTTTTGGGGTTAATGCCGTAAAGGCGCATGAGCCCCGA
Organism: Elusimicrobiota bacterium; assembly: GCA_026388155.1. NCBI lineage: Bacteria > Pseudomonadati > Elusimicrobiota > Elusimicrobiota bacterium. The sequence continues at coordinate 136,734 of JAPLKI010000010.1, read as the reverse complement.
AAGCGCCGCCGCCGCGTCGGAGGAGCCCCCTCCAAGGCCCGCGCCAACGGGGATTCGCTTCAGGAGAGTGATTTTAACAGCCGGTTCGATACCGAAAGCCGTGAAAAATTTTTCCGCCGCTTTATAAACGATGTTATCGTAGGGTTTGGAGAGTTTGAGGTTTGAGCTGTTTGCGAGCTTAAGAGCTATGCCGGGCTTTTTTATTTTTTCAAGGCGCAGGCGGTCGCAAAGGCTTACCCTGGCAAACAGCGTGGCAAGCTCATGATAGCCGTCGCCGCGCCGGGCCGTTACTTCCAGAAAAAGATTGACTTTCGCGTATGCGTTAATTTCGACAGTGCGCATAATTCAATTAAAAGCCAGTGTAGAGTAGATAGTGTAGTGTGTAGAGTTCTTTGGTGTCCAGTTGTTCTTGATTTTACTCTACACTCCATACTCTACACTCTCAACTTTTCCTGCGCCCTACTGCGGCAATTGCAGCCTGTTGTAATCCTTAAGGTTGAGCTGGCTCTTGTCCAGCGCCAGTTTAAGGGAAAAGAACGGCATTTTAAATTCAAAAGTTTGCGGGATGAGGAAAAGATTGCCAAGAAAATAATCCCCGAGTTTCACCGTAAGCTTGCTTTCATTCGCGGGTTCGGAGCTCTCCGGGTAAGTCAGGGTTTTGTCAAGACGCACTTCCCTTTGCGCATTTTTCAGGCGCTCCAGGTCCCAGCCCGGCTCATCCGGAGCCGCCTCATCCAGCCAGGCCCCTGAAAAGTAACCGCGCATTTCTTCCGCCATCAGCGGCGCCCAGTATTTAAATGCGTCTTCGTCAAGGCCTTTAAGCGAGAATTCGTCCATTTCGATCTCGGAACCGCTCAGTTTAATTTTCCAGAGCGGCGCCATCAGCGGACCCATTACAATGAGCGAAAAATCATCCGGCGGGGAGAAATGGACCACGGCGTCAAGTTTCACCTGCTTACCCTTGAATTTGGCGTAAAGTTTGGCGAAGGCGGAAAATTCCCTGCCCTGAAGCAGCAGGCCTTTCATAAGCTCCGTCTCCAGCGCAGCGGCTTCTTTGGGGTCTATTTTTTTCTGCATGTCTTTTATCTCATCCGCGGTGGCCTTGCGTTTTTCGGAACGGTCCAGCGCGAATGAGGTTTTGAAAGCCCGCCAGGCGTTCTTGTAATCTCCGGTGGAGGCGTATATCTCACCCGCGTGCTCCCAAAGGGTGGCATCATCATAAACGAGTTTAAGCGCGCTGTTTATCTGCGCAAGGGCTTCCGGGTTGCGGCCCTGCCGGAAATACACCCAGGCGAGCGAATCCAGGTAAGCGCCGTTGTTGGGCTCGATTTTAACCGCGCTTGAAACAAGCACTTCAGCCTCGGCCAGTTTCAGGCTGCGGTCAGCCAGCGAATAGCCGAGATAGTTCAGAATATTGGCGTTCGCGGGGTCTTTCTTGATCAGGAAGCGGAAACTTTCCTCGGCCTCAGCCATATTTCCCTCGCGCTCGTTGATGACGGCGTACTGCATGCGCGCCTCCGGATAATCGGTGTCGCCCGCTATCAGGCCTTTAAGCAGTTCCAATGCCTTGGGCGTGTTGTGCGTGTCGTCGCACCCGAGAGCGAAAAAATAGGTTACTTCCTTGTTATCCGGCCATCTTTTATGCGCGTCCTCAAGCATTTTAACGGCCGTTGCGTAGCGCCCGCTCTGCGTATAGTAGTAGCTCAGGCGCAGGACGCTTGAGGGGTTGTCCTTGAGGTCGCGGGAGGTTTCAAGATAGCCTGAAGCCGCGGCGAAATCGCGCCTTTGCTCGCTTATCACGGAAAGCCAGAAACAGGCTGAGGCGTTGGTTTTGTCCAAACCGTAGGCTTTTAAAAAATACTTTTCCGCCTCAGGCAGATTTGAAACCGCGGGTGAAGCGTAAAGTTCGCCCAGGTGATTAAAAAGATCCAGGTTGTTGTTTTCCAATGAAACCAGGTCCAGATATTCGGCCAGGGCCGACGACGTGTCGCTTTTCATCTCGTAATAATTGGCAAGCATATAGCGGGGCTGTAAATAGAGGCTGTCAACTTCCTTTGATTTGAGCAGATTTTCCTTCATCGCCTCATAATCGCCTTTAAGGTTGTATAGCACCGCGAGCTGGTAGCGCACATCCGCCTCTTCATCCGGCTTCAGCTCTAAAAAACGTTTAAGAAAGCTTATGGATTTGTCCGGGTCTTTGGAACTCCATAAGCTCGCCAACTGGTATGGCGCCTCGGCGTTGTCCTTGTCTATCTCCTGGGCTTTTTCATAGGCCTTGCGCGCGCCGTCCAGATCGTTTTTAGCCCAGCACACATTGCCGTAAAGCACCCAGTTGTCTGCGGTGGCGGAGTCGGCGTTCACGACGAACATGGCCCATTTTTCGGCGTCGTCCACCCTGCCTATGTGCAGGGCCAGGTTAAGCGCCTGCTTATAAACAAAAATTGACTGCGGGTCAAGCAGCAGGGTCCGCTTGTATTCCTGCAGGGCCGAATCGTAATTGCCCTTGCGCTCCAGCGCGAGCCCGTTCATGAAATGCAGGTAAGAATCCTTGTCTGAAGAGTGAGCGGCGCCAAACGCGCAAAAAAAGCAGAATACAGCTGCGAGCAGTTTGTTTTTAATCATTTTTTTCTCCAGGCGCGCTGTCAAGGGCTTTGCGCATCAACAACGCGTCCTCAGAATTATTATAGAACTTTGGCCTGCGGCCCACCACGGAAAAACCGTGCTTTTCGTATAATTTTATGGCCGGCAGGTTGGCGGCATTCACTTCCAGGTCAATATAAAAGCAGGCGTTTTTTTTTGCGTATTCATACATTTTAGCCAGAAGTCCTGTCGCCGCGCCGCGCCTTAAACCCGCTTTTGAAACCACCACCGCGTTAAGCTGCACCTCCGGCCGCACTATCCAGAAATCAATAAAGCCGGCGGGTTTTTTCTCGTTTTCGGCCAGTAAAATTACGGCATTGCGGTTGGAGAGTTCGCCTTGAAGCCCCTTTAAACCCCAGGCCGGATAAAACGGGTGCTCAAGCTCTATTTCAGCCAGGGCGGGCAGATCTTCCTTTAAAGCTCGGCGTATAAGCATATAAGGGCAGCGAATAGCGATCAGCGAATGGCGAATAGTATTAATGAGCCCTGCAACTTATAAAATCTGCCGTTCCGCCGCTTATCCCTATTTGCTATTCGCTATTCGCTTCATCGCTTCGACCTCATACCTGGCCGGTTTCAGGTAAAGCGGGGCGGCGTTCCTGTTTTTCAGGGACATGGCGGTCTTGATCAAATACGCGGGAATTATCTTCGAGATCCCGGGGGCCGCCTTTTCGCAATAAGCGGGGGTTAAAGCGTAAACAGACGGATCTTCTTCGGCATCGCCAATCACAAAAAGTTCCGGCCCAAGAGCCGAAAGATAGACTTTCATTTCCGGGGCCTTCAACCATTGAGGTTCAAGCGCCGGGACCGGACGCTTTCCGGCGTCAAAGACCTGGCAAAAATACTCGTCTTTGAATGCGCGCATTAACGCCGCTATTCTGGGCTTTCGGCGGCTTCCTGACCAGTTTTTAAAGGCCGGACTATCAAAGGCCTGCAAGGCCATTATTTCAAATAGCGTGACAGAATAAATTTTTGCACCGGCCAGCGCCTCAAGGACCCTTCCAAGCGTAAGGCCTATCCTTATGCCGGTGAACCTTCCCGGCCCCCTTACAGCGCAAAAAAATTTGACATTCCGAAGGCCGGCGCCCTTCATCAGTTTGGCTATCATCGGGAAGAGCGGTTTTTCCTGGTTAAATACCCGCCTTTGGGCGCAATAAAATTTTTTGCCGTCAAAAACCGCCAGCTTAAGCCTTGAGCCGGTGGAGCATACACCCAAAGTTATTTCTTTTCCCATTCTTTTTTTACCCGCTCGATCAGTCGGCGGCTTTCCGGGCCGTGGGCCTGCGCAAGCACCATTCTGGAATCTCCGCCAAGAAGAGAGAACGAAAGTTCCGTGAAATCCAGCCTTTCAAAAAGCCGGCGGGCGGGAGCGGCCCATTCAAGCGCGCTCACCCCGTCCTCAAGCCCCAGATAATCTTCAATACCTACGTTTTCAATTTCTTCCGGCGCCACACGGAACAGGTCAAAATGGTAAATTTTAAGTCCGGCCGCATAGGTTCTCATTAAATTGAAACTTGCGCTGACAGGCAGCTTTTTCGCTCCGAGAGCGATTGCCAGGCCTTTTACGAAAAAGGTTTTGCCCGCGCCTATCGGCCCTTCAAGCGACAGCACGGCCCCTCCTTTTAACCCGCGGGCGAACAGCCCGGCCAGGCGCAGAGTATCGGCGGTTGAGGCGCTTTTAAAAGTGGCTGAAAGCCGGGGTTTTTCCAGCATAATTTTCAATAACCGAGCCGCGGCCTTTCTCGATCCGTCCGACGCAAACCGCCGCCGGCAGAAGTTTTTTTAAAAGCGCGGTCTTTCGCTCCGGAACGGTGAACACCAGGCCGAAATCCTCCCCGCCTTTAAGCGCGTAAGAACGCCAGTCGCGGCCCTTCATTGCGGCGTAGCGTTTAAGCTCTTTTGAAGCCGCCTCCTCGGGCAGATCAAGCGCCGTTCTGCATTTTGACAGCCCGGCTATTATCACCGCGCTGCGCGCGAGGCCGTCGGAATTATCAAGCATGGCCGAGGCTAATTTGTTTTCGCCCAAAAGCCGCCCCGCGCGAAGCTGGGGCTCGGGCCGCCAGAAACTTTTCACGAGCCTTTTGAATTTTTCAATATTTTTTTTATCAGACGACTTAAGCAATTCAAGCCCGGCGGCCGCTTCGCCAAGCGGACCCACATTGAAAATAAAGTCTCCCGGCCGGGCTCCATAACGCGTAATCAGGCCTGAAAACACGGCCTCACCCCATACGGTAAGATAGAAATGGTTTTCTCTGGCGCCCGCCAGATTGCCGCCGGCCACGGTTATGCCGAAGCGCAGAGCTTCGCTTTTCAGCTTCTTTAAAAACCGGGTTATAAAGGAAAGCGGCAGACCGCTGTTAAGACCCGCGCCTGCCACGCAGGAAACCGGCCGCACCGGCCCCATGGCGGCCAAGTCGCTTAAGTTTATGCGTATAAGCTTGGCCGCCAGATCCTCAGGCGTGGAAAAACGCATCAAAAAATGGGTTCCTTCCACTATCTCGTCCGTGGTAATAACCAGAGCTTTGCCTGAAGACTGGCGTAAAACCGCGCAATCATCGCCCGGCCCAAGCAGCAGGCGGGAATCTTTCGGGAATTTAAAATGTTTTTCTATGCGCGTAAGCAGGCCGGCTTCGCCGAGGTCTGAAAGTTTCATCGCGCCCCCAGCGAACGAAGGACCTCCGGCAAAAAATCCGCAAGTTCCGAAGCAAGCACACAGCGTTCGGTAAATTCGCGCGCGGCCAGATCGCCGCAGCGGCCATGCAGGTAAACGCCCGCGGCCGCGCTTTCAAAAGCGGTTTTGGAGGTAAATCCCTTTTTTACCCCGGCCTGAGCGAAAAAGCCGGAAATAAGACCCGCCAGCGCGTCGCCTGAACCGCCCTTTGCGAGAGCGGGACCGCCGGTATTATTTTCAATTAACCGCCCGTCATACGCGACAAGTGTTTTAGGTCCTTTAAGAACCACAACGGAACCGCTAAGTTCCGCCAGCTTCAAAGCCGCCGCGGACCTTTTTTCAACCGCTCCTCCGAGGAGCTTTGCGGCTTCGCCTTCATGCGGCGTAATTATTTTGGGCAGGCCTTTTCTCAACAGTTCCAAAGCGCCTGTCAGCGCCAAAGCGTTCAGGGCATCGGCGTCTATAACAGCGGGCAAACCGGACTTATGAACAAGGTTGATGACAAAATCGGGGATTTGGCCCTTAATAGACAGGCCGGGCCCTATCAAAATCAGGTCGTATTTTTTTTCTTTCTGCCAATCGAGTATTTCAGCCGCGGCTTTAAGGGAAAAAACGCCGCCGCTGGAGGAAGCCGGGAAAGTAATAACATCAGGCGCGCAGGCGGCCATTACCGGTTGTTCGCTGTCCGGGCAGGCGAGTGTTACAAGACCGGCTCCAGCCCTAAGCGCCGCCCGCGCCGCTATGACCGCGGCGCCCGTCATGCCTTTAGAGCCGGCAATAATAAGCAGTCTGCCGTAATCGCCCTTGTGGGTGTTTTTTTCCCTGGGCGGCAACAGTTTTTTAATAAAAGACGGCGTGAGTTTTTCTGTTTTCATTGTTTACAACCATTCAAGTAGACAGAAGTCAGAATTCAGGAATCAGAATTAGGAAGCCGGAGACTCAAAGACCCCCCATTCTGAATTCTGACTTCTGGATTCTGACTACCTTAGCCACCTTAAACCTTCAGCCTTTCAGCGCAATAGCCGCGGCACAGGCGTAATGCGCCGTATGGGAGATAGAAAGCATCACCGAGACGCCTTTAAGCCCCTTGATTGCAACCACGGGACGGCCCGTTTCGGCCTTTGAAACGGAGATGGATTTAAATGAAAGGTCTTTTCTGTCCAGAGCTTTTATAACGGCTTCCTTGGCTGAAAACCGCGCCGCTATGCGCTCGTAAAGATTCTTACCTTTAAGACAATAAGCCGCTTCCTCAGGAGTAAAAAATCTTTTAAGAAATGCCGGGTTTTTAGCGTATAGCCGCTTCACGCGCGAAACTTCGGTCATATCTATCCCCACGCCGTAAACGAGCATTGGTTTCATATTTGTTGTTTTTAGGCTTAAGGCTTATGGTTGAAGGCTGAAGTTGATAAAACTCCCTTGTAAACCTTAAGCCCTCAGCCTTTAGCCTATCGATTCACCGCACCGTAACGCTCTTGGCCAGGTTCCGGGGCTTGTCTATGTCGCATTTTTTAGCCAGGGCCACATAATAAGCGAAAAGCTGCAGGGGAATGACATTCAGCATGGGTGAGAGCAGTTCCATGGTTTTAGGCACCTGTATGTAATCCGCAGCTTTTATAAGTTTGCGCGAATCTTCGTCAACTATGGCTATAATCCGCGCGCCGCGCGCCTTGGCCTCTTCCAGGTTGCCGGCCATAAGGCTGAGCGACTTGGAGGCGGTGGCCACGGCAAGCACCGGCATGTCCTTGTAAATAATGGCTATCGGGCCATGCTTCATTTCGCCGGCCGCGTAGCCCTCGGCGTGCACATAGGAAATTTCTTTTATTTTAAGTGCGCCCTCAAGCGCGATGGGGAAATTAATGTGCCGCGCGATAAACAAAAAATGCTCGCTCGCGGCAAAGACCTCGGCAAGCGCCGCTATGTTTTTTTCTCCGGCGAGCAGCTTTTCTATCAGGCGCGGCAGTTTTAACAGCTCTTCGGCGTAGGCCCTGGCCTCGGCGGAGGTAAGCTTTTTGCGCGCGGCCGCGAAATGCACACCCAGAAGATAAACGGCGGCCAACTGGCCCAGAAAGGCCTTGGTGGAAGCCACGCCTATCTCGGGCCCGCAGTGGGTGTAAAGCACGAAATCGGCTTCGCGGGTAAGAGTCGAGCCCACAGTGTTCGTAATGGCAAGAACCTTCGCGCCTGAAGCTTTGGCTTCGCGCGCGGCGTATAGCGTGTCGGCGGTCTCGCCGGACTGTGAAATGGCTATTACAAGCGTGTCACGGTCGGTTATTTTGGCCCGGTCCGAGAATTCAGAGGCAAAATCGACCTCGGTGGGGATGCCGAAATTCTCGAATACGTACCTGGCGATCATCCCGGCGTGATAAGCCGTGCCGCAGGCGATAACCTGCAGACGCTTGAAACTTTTTATCAGCCCGGCGGGCAGATTTATCTCGCGCTCAAGCAGTTCGCCCGAAAGCGGCAGCAGGCGGCCCCGCAGGGTATTTTCCACGGATTCGGACTGCTCGTGGATTTCTTTCAGCATGAAATGCTTGTAGCCGCCTTTTTCGGCCATGGTGGAATCCCACTGTATGACAACGGAGTCGCGGTCAAGCTTCCTGCCCTTGAAATCAAAAAATGTCACGCCGTCTTTTTTCACCGCGGCCATTTCCCCGTCGTTCAGGAACACCACGCGCTTGGTGTGTTTCAGGAAAGCGGAAACATCCGAGGCAATAAAATTTTCACCGAGCCCGAGCCCCGCCACCAGCGGGCTGTGCTGGCGGGCGGCCAGCAGCATGCCGGGACACTTCGTCCAGGCGACTGAAAGGGCGAAGGAACCTTTCAGCTCGGCAACGGTCCGGCGCACAGCCTCGAAAAAGACCGGCTCCAGCATTTCGGAACGGGCGTTTTTTTCCGCCACATTCAGACTTTTCAGTTTTTCTTCAAGCAGATGGACTATAACTTCGGTGTCGGTTTCGGACTTAAATTTATGGCCCGCCTTTAAAAGGACTTCCTTGAGCTCAAGGTAATTCTCAATAATTCCGTTGTGCACCACCACCGCGGAGCCGGAGCAATCGGTGTGAGGATGGGCATTGTCCTCCGACGGCGCGCCGTGCGTGGCCCAGCGGGTGTGGCCTATGCCGGCCCTGGCGCCTTTAACCGGGTCCTTGGCCGCCAGAGCGTCCAAAGCGTCAACGCGGCCACTGACGCGCTTTAAATAAAGCCCGCCGCCGCTTACCACGGCTATGCCGCAGGAATCATAGCCGCGGTACTCAAGGCGCCTGAGACCGTCTATAAGTATGTCAGAGGTTTTTTTATCGCCGATGTAGCCGATTATTCCGCACATAAATAGGGGATAGGGATTAGGGGCAAGGGGTTAGGGAAGGCATTTCTTATACCCTACCCTAACCCCTATACGCTATACGCTATACGCTGCTGTTATTGTATCAGCCGTTTCATCTCGGCCACTGCGTTTTTCAGGCCAACGAACATCGCGCGGGAGATTATGGAGTATCCTATATTCATGCACTCCATGCCGTCAATGCGCGCGACCGCAGACACGTTATAATAGTCAAGGCCGTGGCCGGCGTGCAGATGCATTTCAAGCTCTTTGACCAGGAAGGAAGCCAGCTGCAGTTTTTCCAGCTCTTTGACCTGCAGCTTCTTTCCCCAGGACTCGGAATATTTGCTGGTACACAATTCTACGGTGTCGGCGCCTATGTTATGGGCCGCCCTTATGGCCTGCGGCTCCGCGTCCAGGAAAAGGCTCACCTCTATGCCGGCGCGGGAAAGGCTTTTGACTATTTTTTCAAGCTCGACAAGTTTGCCCGTCATTTTCATTCCGCCCTGTGTGGTAACTTCCGCCGCGCTCTCAGGCACGAGACACACGGAATCGGGGCGGTATTTTAAGGCGAATTTTTCCATTTCGGCAGTGGCGGCCATTTCAAGGTGCAAAATCCCCCGCATATCCTGGCGCACATGCTCAACGTCGCAATCCTGTATATGGCGCCGGTCAGCCCTTATGTGCATTACCACCATATCGGCTCCGGAACTTAAGGCCACGCGCGCCGCTTCAAGCGGGTCCGGATTTTTTTCCTTCCGGGCCTGACGCAGCGTGGCGATATGGTCTATGTTGACACCCAGTTTTACGCTTTTCATAAAAGTCCTCCAGTATAATGACTGCAGCGAATAGGGGTTAGCTGATAGCGAACAGACGAATATTTATCTTTTTCTGTTTTTCTTTCCCTACTTCGCTATTCGCTACTTCGCCATTCGCTTTTTCACCGCTGTCTACTTCTTACCTGCTAACGCGCCGGAATGCTTTTTATAATGCGACAGCAGATCTTCGGCTATATCTTTTATTTCAGTCCGGGATTTCCCCTCCACCAAGATCCGCAGCAGCGGCTCGGTGCCGGAATATCTGATAAAAATACGCCCGTTGCCCTTGAGCTGCTTTTCAAATCTGGAGACCTTATCGCTGAAACCGCGCACCGCGTGAAGCGGCGGTTTGTGGGCTACCCGGAGCGCATCCAGGCGCTGGGGAAACCGCTTCCAGCGGTTTTTAAACCAGCTCAGGGGTCTGCCCAGGTCGCGCGCGGCGGCCAGGATCTGCACCGCGGTAAGTATCCCGTCGCCCGTGGCCGAGAACTCGCGGAAAATTATATGCCCGCTGGACTCCCCGCCTATTTTCAGGTCCTCTTTTTCCATGGCGTCGGTCACATTTTTGTCGCCCACAGGCACCTGCGCCGTTTTCACGCCAAGGGTTTCAAGATATTTTATCAGGCCATAATTCGACATAAAGGTAAGGGCCACCTTCCGGTTGGTAAGGCGGCCCTTTTCAAGCAGATACGCGGCTCCCATGGCCATAAGATGATCCCCGTCCAGCGCCATGCCTTTTTCATCCGAAAAAATACAGCGGTCCGCGTCTCCGTCAAAACTTACGCCGCAGAAAGCCCCCGCCCGAACGGTGGCGGCCGCCATTTTATCGGTATACAGCGCCCCGCAGCCCAGGTTTATGTTCTTGCCGTTCGGCTTGTCGCCGATCACTTTTAAATCGGCCCCCAGATCCCTGAAAATACGCGGCGCTATTTTGTAAGCGGCGCCGTTGGCGCAGTCTAAAACGATTTTAAGGCCTTTAAGACTGAACCCGGGCGGCAGGGTGCTTTTTATGAAATCCTCGTAGTCGGCGGAATAATCTTTTTTATGGATATCCAGCCCTGAAGTTTTAAAAGGGAGATCACGGCCGGAAAGCAAAAGCTTTTCTATTTTCGCCTCGATCGCGTCGCTGAGCTTGAGGCCGGCGCCGGAAAAGAACTTTATACCGTTGAATTCAGGCGGATTATGGCTTGCGGAAATAACTATGCCGAAATCGGCGTTTTCTCTTTTAACAAGGTAGGAAACCGCGGGAGTGGAGATAATCCCCAGATCAAGTATTTTGAAATTATGAGCCGACAAGCCCTCGACCAAAGCTTTTTTTATACTCCGGCCGGAGACCCTTGAATCCATGCCTATCAGCGCTACCGGGCGCGCGTGGGGGCCCCTTTTATACCCTGAAAGGACCAGCGAGGCGGCGGAGCCGATTTTCCTTATAAAATCAACGGTAAACGGATATTTCCAGGGGACGCCCCTGATCCCGTCAGTGCCGAACAGTCTTTCCATAGTTAAAAAAATCCGCCTTTAAGCGAACGGTACGTCTCAATGATTCTATATTATAACATTATTGCCGTGCAGGCAGGCGGCGGGGGCGGGGCAATTAAAGATTCAAGATTCCGGATTCAAGATTGAAAACTGGGAAGTAGGGATCTTAAATCCTAAATCTTGAATCTTAAATCTTTAATCCGGAATCGTGTATTCTTTGGCCCTTACCTGACCGCCTACCAGGTTATTTTCAGCGTGTTTTTTTCGGGGTTATACTGGAAATCAAAGCCTTCCATTTGCCTCGGCAGGGTTTTTACATTGTAATCCATCATCTTTTCACGGAAGGCCCGCGAACACAGACGGTCCAGGTCCCGTCCGCCCTCACCGGCCAGGCCGGCGGCAAGCCAGGGATGCGTTTCACTCACAAGCGTTTTTTGGCAACCCAGCGCCATAGTTTCGGTTATGGAAAAGTTACCGGACTTCTCCGGCAGCTTCAGGTTGGCGCCTTTATAACCGAGGTAGCTGCGTCCGGAACATATTACAGCGGCCCATGACAGCGCGGGCGAAAGGTTTTCCTCCGCCACCTTGATGAAAAGAACTGACCTGTCGCCGGGACACGCGCCCTCAAACCGAACATCGGGGAATTTCACCTCCGCTTTCCCCTTTTTACCGTCAATCGTCAGCTTTATCAGGCTTGTCAGCCGCACACGCCCGGCCTTATGGGGGCCATACAACGGGTAGGTCTCAGGGAGAATGCCGGAATCCGAGTCCGCATTCTCCGTCACCCGGGCCGGCGGAGAGACAGGGAACTTAGTGACGCTCATGTATTTCAGCACATCGGCGACTCTCATTGAACCCAGATTAAAATCCGGCAGACGATCCTCGTTCTCGGGCAAGCCCCATACAGGCGGCGCACATACGGAACAAGCCAGAGTCGCGGCAAACAATGCCGGAAGCGTAAAGCCCGTTCTACCCGCATCCCTGTGAGCCATATGTTTGTCCCAGCCGGGCGAACCATAGTGTAACTACCTGAACAATTTCACAAAACTGGCTATCTCCATCGGATGCATCTCAACATCCCCGGGAGAACGGCGTATAATATTGACGCTCTTGCTCTGCGCCAGGCTCAACACGGCGTACTGCGCCTCATTCGGGTTGCACAGCAGCTGAACGACCGACAAGCCGTCCATCGCATCCGGTTTGGAGATCTTCAGCACAACAACGTTCTGGAGTATAGTGGCCGTAACCATATTCTTTGCGCCTTTTCCGGTGACAGCCTCGAACGTGACAAGCAGGTCAATGCGCTCTCCGCTGTTAAGGAAAAGCGTCTGATAGCCCGGAACAGGCAGGCTGACCCCTCTGTAACCGGGCAGCACTCTGGGCTCCGGCCGGTACCTGTAAACCGGCTCCTGGCGCGGCGCCGAAAACAGCTGCGAGAACAGGTCCCGGCTAAGTTCCGCCGCTTCCGCCGCGTTACTATCAAATCCGGCTTTGTCATGCGCGGATATGGCCCCGGTCACGCCGTCCATACGCTGCATGATCATATTTAGGGTGGAAAACAGCCCCTTTCCCCTGCCTTCAAAGGAGTCGTTCAGCCGGGACCTGGCGATACGGTCAACGCTGAGCATGAAGCGCATGCGGATATCGTTGTACTCTTTTTCACATATGAAAGGCGACACCGGACCCTTATCCCCCGTCCCGACAAGAGTTTTGCGCGTGGTATCGGCGAACTCATATAGGATGGAGAACGGGGTTTGCCAGACCACAGCCTCGCTGAGTTTCCCCTCCTCGGGGTCGTTCCAGACCTTACGCTCCGCCATGGCCGGGACGGCTTTGTCCAGCCACTCGGGCATTATCACCTTTCCCTGCTGGCCGCCGCATTTGGGCGTGAACTCTTTCAGCGCATTATCCCTTCCCGTGTTCAGATAGTGATAGAAAAGCTGCATATCCTCGGCGGCGCAGCTTATCTTTTCCGGGGTCAGTCCGGGCTCGGCCGCGTAAGCGGGCAGCGCAGCGGCGAGCGGCAGCAGAACGCACAACAGCTTTTTAAATATCTTCATAATTTTTCCTCTATTTTATCAGCTTACGGAAGCTGGCCATCTCCATCGGATGCATCTCGACATCTCCGGGCGCGCGCACGGCGATGCTGGTTTTTCCCTGCGCCTCGCTCAGCGCCAGGTACTGCGCCTCGTTCGGATTACAGAGAAGCTCTATGGCACCCATATCCTTCACATTGTCCGGTCTTTTAACATTTATCACGATGACATTCTGAAGTATGGTGGCGGTCACCTTCTCTTTCACTTCCTTCGCGGTCACGGTGTCAAAAGTCACAAGCACATCCACGCGGTCTCCTTTTTTGACATACAGAAGCTGGTCGCCCGGCGCGGGTATGGAGGTTCCGCGATAGCCGGGGACAAGCCCGATATAGGGATACTCCACGGGTCCGGTAGAGACCTCGGCGTCTCCGGCGTATTCCACCCTGTCTTTTAAAGCCGGCATGTCCGACGGATCCAGCGCCGGCGCGCTGCCGCTCTCCGATACGGATTTTGCGTCCTTCGCCGGCGCTTTGTTCTCGTTAGCGTATAGCGCCCCGCATGCCGCCAGACACGCTACTAACGCAAGTCCTATCGTTACAGTTTTCATAACAGCCTCCTTGATCTATATTACTTTCCGCTGGAAAAACTCTTCGGGCGATATCGCCCGTCTTTCAAGCGTGAAAACGGCGTGTTCGGTTTCCCATACAACCCCCGAACCTTTTGGAAGCGCCAGCCTACGCCCTTTTAACTGTTTTATAGGGCCCGCGCCTTTTTTAATTTCTATGGGAAATTTACCGGGCCGGCCGCCGGCAAGCGCAGCCATGGGCACACCGCGGAAAATCCCGGAAACACTCCCTGTTTCAGGTGGATGGGCTTGCTCCGCACTTTGGCGGGACCCCTTCCGGCAGATTTCCCCACAGGCGGACACCGCCGCCGCGGTTTCCCCTACCTTTTGGGGAAAGTGCGGGGCCGGTTCCTGAAGCCGGGCAGTTACTATTCCGCCGGAAACGGTAACGGAGCTTGACTGGAAGGGCGAAGCAAAGCCGGAACGCGCGTATTGAACCGGCGCCATGCCGGGAACGCCGGCTCTTTGCCCGGTCGTGCGCCTGATCGGCAGAAGAACAAGCAGAAGGCATGCCGCCGCCATAGCGGCCTGAAGCCAGGTATTATGTCCTAACAGGCGGAATACTTTGCCGAACCCTGAGGTCTTGCGGGCGCGCGCCAACAATTCGGCCCTGAGCGATTCCTTTATTTTGGAATCCCCGCTGAAATCCGCGCGGAAAAGTTTTCTAGCCGTTTCCATGGCGGCGGGATCGGACTCGTCGCCGCCCGGGCGACTGCCGGCAAAAAGCCCGTCCAGTTCACTGTTGAACCGCTCAGCCGGATCTTTACCGTTCATATTTCCCTCTCAGGGGCTTGTCCCGCACTTTGGCCCGTTTGGAAAAAGTGCGGAGCAAGCGTTGCCTGCAGCTGTTTTACCGCGCGATAAATTATAATACCGACATTGCTCTCGCCAAGCCCCGTCACCTGCGCTATGTCCCGGTTAGTCATGCCGGAGCTGAATTTCAGCGCTATTATATCCCGCGACCGGGCGTCCAGCGCGGATACGGCTTTAAGCAGCAGGTCACATTCTTCCTTCGTTTCCATAAGGGCCTCGATGCGCGGCTCTTTGTCAGCCTGTTCCCCTATATCGTCCAAAAAGACCTCTTCCCGGCGGTTCAGCGCCCTGAACCAGTCTATCACCGCGTTGCGCGCTATGCCGAACAGCCAAACCTGCACCGGGGCGCGGGCGGCGTCGTAAGTGTCCATTCCCGCAAGCGCCGCCTCGAATATCCTGCCGGTAACATCATCCGCGGCCTCCGGCAACCGCACGCGGTAGCGCACGTAGTTGTAGACTTTCGTAAAATAGCGGTCATAGATGTCAGCAAAATCCATAGCTTCCTGCATAACCCCTATACTAGTAAATACGCAACAGCCAGGAAAGTATTACAAAAAGCGGCGGAGAATCGCCGGTAAATAAGCGCGCTTCCCGCCGATTTTATATAATCGTTATAGACTAAGGGGTGCGATAAGCCCGTGCGATTACCTTCGTTAGGCCGTCTGATGGGCATAGCCCTTTATACGGCACAGCCATAGGCTAGTGAGCGCGGGTACCTTATAGAAGGGGTTAAGTGAGCGGACCGCGAATAGCGGCGAAGCGAACGACAAAGGGGAGCTTAGCTCCCCTCGTAGAGCGCCGGGCGTCTCTTTATAAAGCCCGGTTGCTAATCAACCCTGAGCGTGAGTATGCGAAGGGCGCGACAAGTGGAAGGGTGGCCGAGTGGTTTAAGGCGCCGGTCTTGAAAACCGGTGTACGCTTATGCGTACCGTGGGTTCGAATCCCTCCCCTTCCGAAAATTTTAAAAGCCCCGAAAGGGGCTTTTAAATTACCGATAAGTTTATGACAAATTGCTGACACCATGAAGTTAGGTCATGCCCACTGTTTCCATTCAACGTTAAACCAAATTCACTAAGCAATCATATAACATTTAAGTATTTAAGCAACGTCCCCCTTAGCCCGCTCTCACTAATATTCATAGAGAGGTTTCCCAGAAGCATCCTTATGCGTGCAATTAAATATAATCGTTCCCCACGTTTTCGCATTTTTTTTGGAACCATAATAAACAAATCCACCGCTATCGGTAAAGTCATTGGGCGAAATTTCATTTGAATCAACATATTGAACAACATCGGTTCCCTGGTGGTTGGGCAATGTAATTAGAGGAATTTCATTTATATAGGGGTTCTGCGTTAAATCAGTCGGTTTTACAGTTAGCTCATCTAGTTTTATAGGAAAAACACCATTGTGATCCCCATAATATACTTGAAGTGCGCCTCTAATAGAACTTAAAGCTCCTGCCGCCTTATTCCAGGCGTCTTTTGTTTCGGTTGTGTTTCCAGTCGCTTCATAGCAATGAGCCAGCGCCCAGTGGCCTTCCGGGGCCAGGAAGGCGGAAAGTAAATCCTTGTCACGGGCCTCGGCCGCTAGTTCTCCGGCCGCTTCTTTGGTCTTTGCTATGTTGTAAAGTGCAAATGGTCTTAGTCCCTTTACACCGGCGGGGAGTAGTTTTGAGTATTGGGCTTCCGCTTCCTTATACTTGCCCTGGGCGAAAAAGATATCTCCATTCGCAAGTATCGCATAGCCGCAGGCGCTGGTATTTGAGTAAGTGGTTTCAATGGAGCTTAACTGCGTTTGAGCTACAACCGGATTGCCGCCAAGAGCGATCTCTTGGGCTATAAAAAGATTTTTCCAGGCAGCGTTTGAGGCCGCTTCTTGCTTAATCTCCACAACCCCCGGCTCTTTTTCTCTTTGTTTGCTGAGCTGTCTCAGAATATCGTTCATAATTATTCCAAACTTTTCCTGCGTTAATTCCTGCATATATTTCTCTTTATTAGTGTCAAAATTTACCAAGTTTCCATTTTTTGCAAGGTAAGACTCTTTTAATTCATCTGGAGTTATTTTTATAGTTGAAAACACAAACTGTTTATACTTGCTTGCAAGCCGCGCTTTTTTTCTCCACAACTCATATTCTTCCGGCGACATTTTGAACTGCCCTAGGATTATCTGGCGATAAAGACTAGGATTATAAAGACCATCTTTGCGAAATTGTGGAGTATTTTGGATTTCAACAGCTACTTCAAAATCAGTTACGACCATGCCCATTTTCGTTGCCTGTCGTGACCATAATTCCTCAATTAGCATTTCCCTGGAAACTTGTTGTTTAACTTCTTCTTGAACCGATGCATTAACGTCAGTCCCACTATCTCTCAATGTTTCCAGTATGTGATTTACCCTGGCAATAAATTGCTGATTTGAAGTTGTCTTGTAATTAGTAACGACTTCCGGAGACACTGCCTTAGTAGTGATATTCTTATTTGTTTTTGTGGTTTTAACCCATGGTTTTTCTGATGCTAAAGTGCTTTGAAGATGCCCCGAAAAAATAAGAAATATTATAACCCATAAAACGATATTAATATGCTTTTGCATAGATTCTCCTTGTGGCTTCTTCTTCGGGAATCCGAGTCTTGTGCTACAATTTCTTCGTTTTCTGAGACGACCTCATCAAGGCACTTGTTCACAACTTTACTACTATTAAGTACAGCGCAATTTTTATGCATATTGTTTTATTGCTCCTTCATTACATTGGAATGTTTCTGCCGGTGGTCTAAGTGCATCAGTTTCGGGAAATCCAAATAAGTTTCCCGGTCTTATCTAGGTAGCCCCACCCGCTGCCAATTTTTACTAGTGCCAAGCCCTCTTTAAAACCCTGAGCACTTTCAAATCGCGAGGTGAATGCGTATTTGCCAGTCTTATTTATGTAGCCCCACCCGCTGCCAATTTTTACTAGTGCCAAGCCCTCACTGAAATCAAGCGCATCGTCAAATTGCGGGTTGATTACATATTTCCCAGTTTTATCTATATAACCCCACTTGCCGCCAATTCTTACTACCGCCAAGCCTTCACTAAAAGCCCTCGCCCGATCAAATTGCGGGTTGATTATATATTTTCCGGTTTTATCAATATAGCCGAAGGTTTCAGTTGTTACTTGAAAGACTACTGCCAAGCCATCTTTAAAAACACCAGCATGTTCAAGGGTTATTACATATTTTCCGGTTTTATCAATATAACCAGATTTACTGTCACTTTTTGCGACTGCCAAGCCCTCTCTAAAATCACTCGCCTGATCAAATTGCGGGTTGATCATATATTTTCCAGTTTTATCTATATAGCCCCACCTGCCGCCAAATTGACCAAAACCAACTAGCGCAATATATGTGTCCTCTCCCCCAATTCCCCCAATATTTACGCTTGCCAAACCTTCGCTAAATTCCTGCGCGTAATCAAATTGCGGATTAATTGCGTATTTGCCAGTCCTATCTATGTAACCCCACTTGCAACCAATCTTCATTGCTGGGCCCGGTTGCCCAACCATCTTGCATCCAATCGCTATTACTGCCAAGTCTTCGCTAAAATCCTGGGCGACATCAAATTGCGGGTTGATTACATATTTTCCGGTTTTATCTATATAGCCCCACTTGTCGCCATTTTTTACTAATGCCAAACCCTCTTTAAAATCACTTACTTGATCAAATTGCGGGGCAATTACAATTGTCCCTTCATTGTCGATATATCCATATTTTCCATTTTGTATAACAGAAAACCGGTTTAACGGCTTATCACTATTACTACAGGAAATTGTGAAGAAAATACATAACGGAAGAAGTGAAAGTATAATTTTTTTCATAATAAAAACTCCTTTATTTATATTTTCTTTTGAAAAGCAAACGCCATAATGACATGAGAAATAGTTCACCCTATCATAAAAAACGGCTAGCGTACTCAAGGTAAAGTAGTGTAATGAAGATAAAAGAACCCCGTATTATTATGGTACAAAATTATCCACTTTACATGCTGGACTTGGCTGATTTTTGTTTTGCCAATTCACCCCCACGCTGTCCCGGTCTTAGCTTCTTGCTTGTTGCCATTTATGCCTCTGACCGGTGGAGAACCAATATTACAGAAAGCCCCACCCTGGTGCTACGCGCTAGGGTGGGGCTTTAATCGTCTATGACCAAAGTGAAAATTTCATAAAATCCGACGGCTAATGCTGGACGCGGGGAAAAGTTATATAATTTTTGTAATGAAAAACATCAAAATCTGGTTGCGGGCCACCAGACCGTGGTCGTTCACGGTCAGCATTGTTCCCCCTGTTTTGGGAAGCATAATAGCCTTGAATGAAAACACCGGACTTTCATTTAATTGGACTTGTTTTTTCCTTACGCTCACCGGCTGCGTCGCCACGCACGCGGGCGCGAACGCGTTTTCGGACTATTTTGACTACAAAAAAGGCGTTGACAGGCCCGGCACCTACGGCTCAAGCGGCGTGCTGGTAGAGAATCTGCTTACGCCAAAGCAGCTGCTTCTTGTACCGGCGGCCGGATTTTCTATCGCCGCCGCGGCGGGGCTTTATCTGATGGCGACACTCCCGAACGGAACCGCGCTCGTCTGGCTGGTGCTTTTCGGGGCTTTCCTCGGATTTTTCTACACCACCCCGCCGTTCGTGATAAAATACCACGCCCTCAGCGAGATAGCCGTTTTTCTGGCCTTCGGTCCTCTAATGACGCTGGGGGCGTATTTCACGCAGGCGGGCGCATATTCGTGGAAGCCGTTCTTCTACTCTTTCCCGGTGGCACTCATAGTTGCCGCCATAGTGCACAGCAATAATTTGCGCGATATAAAGACCGACAGCGTGACCGGCATAAAAACCGTGGCGATAATACTGAAAGATACAGGCGCAAAAAGAATGTATTACTTTCTTTTAGCCGCCGCCTACACAACTACTCTTCTGTTCGTGATATTCGCGGGGCTTACCTGGCTTTCACTTATAACTTTTCTCTCACTGCCGCTGGCGGTAAAGCTGATAAAAACAGTGAAGAACAAAGAAGCCGCCGGCGAAAAGGATTTTGCTTCAATAGACGCCATGACCGCGCAGCTGCATTCCGCCTTCAGCCTGCTTTTTATTATCGCTCTCATAATCAAGAGATTTACGGCGCAATGAGCCATTGCGAGGGAGATGGTTGCCCATGGCAATCCCGTCGTTTATACTACGAGATTGCTTCCCGCCACGCTTCGCTTGCGGCTAAAGGCTAAAACCGCCCGCAATGGCAATTCTCTGAAGGAGGGGAGGTGTGTCTGAAAGGCCTCCGGCCATAAACAGCCACGGCCTGGTTATTGGACTGGCAACAATGCATCCTAACGGGATACGCACATCAAGAGATTTACGGCGCAATGGGCAATGGTACAGCTGCCGGCAGGCAGGCGAATGTAAATAAGCGTCGGACGCACTACACTACTTAGCACAATGACGATCTTTGAGTATTTTTATAACCGGCGCCGGATCACGGTCTTTAAAAAGGACTTCGTCTAAACCCAGCTTATCTTCGTCCATCATGTATTCCACTACCAGGCGGTAAAGGTAGGGAGCGCGATCAGGATCGCTTGCGGCGTCGCCCTGACAGATATCCTCCGGATGGTGCGTATTGTCGTCCAAAGAAATCACATGCTCGGAGTAGCCGTCTTTTTTCCAGTCGCCCGCCATGGCGTAGGTAAGCGACCCCATTTTCCATCTCATCTGCAGCATAACCGCTTCGCGCGCCAGCAGCTTTTCAAGAGCGAACGTGTTTTTAGGATCCAGAGGCGAAGCCACCAGGCCTTTTTCAAAATCCGCGGGCGCCATGAATATTATGTCCTTAAAAGGATGCAGGCAGGCAAAGTCCTTGCGGCAGAAAGGGGCGAAAAAGGCGTACTGCCCCGCTGTTGCCGCGACGTAAACCTCAAATTTCTGTCCTTCGGCGGACAACGGTGAATTTTTAAGTTTAGAGAGAGCGGTTTCCATAAAGCTCTCCGCCGAGACAGGTGCCGGGGACCGGGAAACCATAGTATAACTTCCGTGCTCAAGCCGGCTGTTAAAAAAAATACCCGGCCAATAAAACACGCAGCCGTATAGCAGACAGACTGACAGAACCAGCAAACTTAAAAATTTAAACATTCTCCCTCCATAACCGATTTTTAAGGCCTGCCGCGCCGGTGTTGTATTCAGGCGTAACGGGCTTTTTGACTCTTTAATATTATATAAAAATGTCCGGCAATTATCCGCCGTAAAGGGTTTTTACGGCCAGCGGCACATCATCGGTCCAAACCCCTTCAACACCCAGTTCCGCAAGGTCTCTTATGTCATAGTAGCTGTTGGCCACTCCCGCGGAAACTCCCACGCCGGCAACGGCCGCGGCCAGGACCTGTTCCTTGAAATTGCACAAAGCCGCGTAGCCTTTAAACACCTGCCTGGCCAGCGGCCAATTGACCCACCCGGCGCACACCTTTGAGGCTCCGGCATCCGCCGCCGTCTTCAAAACAGCGCCCGGCAGGAACGGCATTACGGCTATTCCTATGCCCGGAACCGCCGCGCCTGCGGCCTTAAGAAGGCGGGCTCTGTGCGAGAATGTTAGAATGAAAGCCCTGTTCTGCACCCCCGCCTTTTTTATTTCAAGCGCCAGCGTCGCGGCATCCTCCGTACTATCCATGCCCAGTTCAAAATAAAAAACCCTGGCGGGCCCGAGTATCATCATATTCAGGATATCGTCAAGGTGCGCTATCGGTTCTTTGCCGAAAACTTTCAGCGTCTTGAGGTGGGAATAGGAAGTGCCGGCTATCCGCCAGGACTTGCCGCAAACCCGGCGGGCGTCGCCGTCGTGGAACGCTATAAACTGGCCGTCCGAGGTCCTTCTTATATCGCATTCAACGGCTGAAGCGCCGTTTGAGAAAGCCAGCTTAAAAGCGGCCGCCGTATTTTCGGGAGCATTGAGTAAAGCCCCCCTATGCGCCAGGACCAGCGGTTTTGCCATGGTAGATGAATTTTAATATATTTTGAGACTGCTGAAAAAGTCAGAGCCGGCCGCAGCCGTTGGAGAGTTTGTTTTCTTACTGCGCTTGAAAAGCCTGGACTATCCTGTCAGGCGAAACCACTTTATAATTATTTTCTTTAAACCATTGGAGAAGACGTTTCGCCGTTTCGCGGCTCTGCGGGTGGATATCGTGCATAAGGATTATGCCCTTTCCGCGCTGTTTTATAAGAGCTATGGTTTTGGCATACAGCTCGTCGGGCGATTTTATGGACCAGTCCATAGTGTCGATGGTCCAACCGAGCGGCGCCAGATTTAAATCCGCAATAACAGCCTTAAGCGCGTCCGCCCCTATAACGCCGTACGGCGGACGGAACAGCGCCGGTTTGACGCCTGTTGCGGCAATGATAGAACCCGCCACCCGGCCAAGCTGGTCCAGGGTTTTTTCCGTGGTGTAGGCGGTAAAAGGTTTGCCGGTTTCCGTGGCGTGGTGATAACCGTGCACGGAAACGAAATGGCCGTCCTCCGCCTCGGCTTTTATCATGGCCTTTCCTGAAGACCCGAGTTTCTCGCCAAGCACGAAAAAGGCGGCCTGCGCGGAATTAGCTTTCAGGTTGTCCGCCACTTCCCTGGAATATTCCCCCGGCGCGGGCCCGTCGTCAAAAGTGAGGATGACCTCTCCCTTGTTTAAAAAAGAGTCTTCCTGCACCAGAAAAGGAGTGGTCCCTTTAACATATACTATTTTCGCAAAACCTTTCTTGATGGAGACGGGCTCACCCCTGTCGCCACCCGTCCCGAAACCAAACACCCCGCGCAATTCCGCCATGACTTTTTCAGACGGCAGGCAATCGCGGCCCGGAACACCCTCCGAAGGGATCGGTTTCCCGGCTGCCCGCAAACCGGTTTCAATCTCGTCCACCTTGCCCCGCAGATAATCGCCGGCTATAGAGGCCTCCAGATAAGCCTCGGTACCGGGAACGCCCTTATACGCGACATCGGAATAGTAGGAGAGCGCCGCTAAATACCCGCCGTAATCCGGCGCGGTTCTGTCTATGGCGGACGCTTCCGGAGGCGCCGGAACTTCCTGCCTGGCGGCACTTTCAAGCGTGAGGTCTTTTTCAAATTCGGCGGCGGCGGAAAAAACAGAAAACAAGAGCAGAAACGGCAATAGCTTTAAGATCTTTGGCATTAACTTTCTCCCATTTCAACTATACACATAGTCTGACAAAAAAACGGGAGGTTTTATAAGGGTCTTTAGGGAATTTTTGAGACGTTTTAGGACCTATGCTTGAGTACCCAAGTGGGCAGGCAAAAGGCAGGGGAGAGGGTATAGGGTTTAGGGGGTATATAGGGAGGGAGGTTTCTTATCTCTGCACGCTATCCGCTCTATGCTAGCCCCTATATCCCAAGTTAAATCGTTCCTACGATGAAGTACCAGATGAGCACTGCAATAACGAAAGCTATAAGCTTTATGGTCCAGTTCCTTGTAAACATCTCCGGAATATTCATACGGTCGGCGGCGCCTCCGGACGCTGGGCCTTTCTGAGCAGTGTTTTTTCCGCCTTTGAGCGGTAAAGCTGGTAAAGCATGGCTTCCAGGTCCGCGGGTTCAACGGACTGCTGCAGATGGCCGTTCCTTGCAAGGCTGAGCTGCCCGGTTTCTTCCGACACCGTGATAATTATGGCGTCCGTCATTTCGCTCAGGCCTATGGCGGCGCGGTGACGCATGCCGAGTATCTTGGAAAGCTCCTGCTGTTCGGTAAGCGGCAGGATGCAGCCGGCCGCCACAACCCGGTTGTTGGCGATAACCGCGGCCCCGTCATGAAGCAGAGTGTTGTCGTGGAAGATGGTAAGCAGAAGTTCTTTGGACACTTCGCCGTTAAGCCGCACGCCGGTTTCCTCAATGTCGCGCAGGCCCATATCCTGCTCAAGCACGATGAGCATGCCCATTTTTTCTTTCACGGCCAGCCTCAGGGCTTCCATCATTTCGGGAATGAACTTGTATTCCTGCGACATCATTAAACGGCCGAGCGGGTTGGAGCCGATATTTGCCAGCGCGAAGCGTATCTCGGGCTGGAACACCACGATTAAAAGGAAAATACCCGCAAGCCAGAATTGCTGAAGCAGCCACACGGTAGCGGCCAGATGTGAATATTTGGCAAGCGCGGTGATGATGGCCAGAATAAAAACGCCCCAGATAACCTGCATGGCCCTGGTGCCCTTGACCAGCAGTATCAGGCGGTAAATTATATAATAGACGGCCAGAACATCTATAATATTTATAGCGTAGTTTAAATACATCCAAACCCCTTAAAGACCAGCGAATAGTAAGAAAGCAAATAGCAAATAGTGAGAGTGGGAAGGAGCAAATAGTAAAGTTTTTCCGGTTTCTACTATTCGCTATTCGCTTTCTTGCTATTTGCTATCAAACCGCCGCGTTCGTTCCGCCGTTAAACAAAGCTTCCATTTCCGAGGCGTCCACGACCTCTTTTTCAATAAGCATTGCCGCTATGGCGTCAAGCACCAGGCGGCCCGAGGTCAGTATGCTGCTTGCTTTAACATGACATTCCGCCACTATGCGCGTAACTTCGTCGTCCACATTTTTAGCGGTTTCGTTCGAGTACCCTGGCTGCCTCACTATGTCGCGGCCCAAAAACACTTCCGCCTCGTCTTTTTTAAGCGAGATGGGACCTATTTTCTCGCTCATGCCGAACTCAAGCACCATTTTCTGGGCGTAGTTGGTAACCTTGGACAGATCATCCTGCGCGCCGGTGGTGATTTCGGAGAAAACCAGTTCTTCAGCCGCCCGGCCGCCAAGAAGCACGCAAAGCTTATTTAGAATCTCGGTCTTGCTGGTAAGGTATTTATCCTCCAGCGGCAGCTGCAAAGTGTAGCCCAGGGCGGGCCCGCGCGGAATTATGGAAATCTTATGCACGGGGTCCGAGCCGGGCAGGGACCTGGCCACCAGGGCGTGGCCCGCCTCGTGGTAAGCCACTATCTTTTTCTCGCGGTCTGAAATAATGCGCGACCTGCGCTGAGGGCCGGCTATCATCTTTTCTATCGCCTCCTCAAAATCACTGAGCTCAACGCCTTTTTTTTCTTTTTTGGAGGCGAGTATGGCCGCCTCATTTACTATATTTGCCAGATCCGCCCCCACAAAACCGGGGGTATGCCGCGCTATTACCGACAGGTCCATGCTCTCCGCGAGCTTCACTTTCTTTGCGTGCACCTCAAGAATCTCCTGGCGGCCCTTGATGTCGGGCACGGGAACATTTATGCGCCTGTCAAAACGGCCAGGGCGCAGCAGGGCCGTATCCAGCACGTCGGGCCGGTTGGTAGCGCCTATAAGTATAATGCCTTCATTCGCTTCAAAGCCGTCGAGTTCCACCAGCATCTGGTTAAGCGTCTGCTCGCGCTCGTCGTGGCCGCCGCCTATGCCCGCGAACCGAGAGCGCCCCACTGCGTCAAGCTCGTCCACGAACACGATGGCGGGCGCGCTTTTTTTAGCCCGTTCAAACAGGTCGCGCACGCGCGAGGCCCCCACTCCGACGAACATCTCCACGAATTCCGAACCGGAGGAGGTAAAGAACGGCACGCCCGCCTCGCCGGCGATGGCTCGGGCAAGGAGGGTTTTGCCGGTACCCGGAGCGCCGTAAAGCAGAACGCCTTTCGGAAGCTCGCCGCCCAGCCTGCGGTATTTTTTGGGATTTTTCAGATAATCGACTATATCGCTCAATTCCTCTTTGGTTTCTTCGCAGCCGGCCACATCCTTGAAGGTAACTTTCTGCTTTTTCAGGTCCTGCTGTTTAGCCTTGGATTTGCCGAAAGACATGGCCTGTTTGCCTCCCATCTGAGCCTGGCGCACGAACAAAAACCACCACAGGAAAACAAAGATCAATATCCAGCCCAAATTGAGTATCAGGCTGGTTATCCAGCTCTTGTCCGCCTCGCCGGAAAAAGATTGCACGCCGGCGGTTTCCATGTCTTCTATCAGCTTCGGATCGCTCAAGGGGATGGTTTTAAAAGAAACCGTTTTATCGCCTTCCTTAAACTCTCCCTTTATCATATCCTGGCTTATCAGGACTTTGTTTATCTCTTTGGCTTTCAGCTTAACCTTGAATTCGGAGTAGGGGATCTGTTTCTCCCGCTCAACGGATTTCACATTTTGATACACGGCCACCAAAAGCGTGAACGCGAGTATCCAAAAAAGCATCTGCCTTAAATTTTTTTTCAGCGGCATATTTTATTAACCTTAGGGCTCGTAATGGCGGATTTTTTTAAAACTCCGATATACGGCAAATTGCGGTAAAGCTCGTTGTAATCAAGGCCGTAGCCCACAACGAATTTATTCGGTATGACAAAGCCGGAATATTTTATCGGCACCCTGGCCTTGCGGCAGGACGGTTTGTCCAGCATAGTGCAGATTTCAAGCGAGCGGGGACGGCGGGTCTTCAGGTTTTTCAGCATATAACTCATAGTAAGGCCCGAATCCACTATATCCTCCACTATCAGCACATCGCGCCCCTCTATATTCTGCTTAAGGTCAAGGATGGTGCGCACAACCCCGGTTGACTGCTTGCCCGAATAGGAAGAAAGCATAATAAAATCGACATTGGTGTCAATGCTGATATTTTTAAGCAGGTCCGATAAAAAAAGCACACAGCCTTTCAGGACCCCGACCAAAGTCAGGCAGCGGCCTTTATAGTCCGCGGAGATCCGCTCGCCGAGTTTTTTTATTCTGGCGTCCAATTCGGGCGCGGAAACAAGAATTTCTTCCAAATCTTTGTGCATGGAAGCTATATTCTAGGTTTTTTGGAGAGTTTTTCCAATAGAAACCCGCGCGCCCTCGGGACAAAGAATAGTCACCGGTCAGCCTAGTCTCAGGTTTCGGGTCACAGGTCTCAAGCAAACCCTGATTCTTCACTTGTGACTTGCAGCTATTGATTAGTCCAGATCCATTGGATTAAAGGGCTTGGAGGTGTCGCCGGAATCCTTTATGCGCTTTTTCTCAGCTTCAAACTTATCCAGAAGCTCTTTTTTCTTCTCCTCCATAGACGCGCCGGCGCCGGAAAAATAATTGTCGAGCCGAGATTTATCATCTTTAATTTTTTTGAGGGCTTCGGCTATCGGGTCCGCCCCGCTTTTAACTTCCGGCTTGTCCCAGTGACGAAGCACATGGCCGTTTTTTCTGTCCACTTCAATGCGCGCCTTGCAGCACGGACAGTCTATAAGAAAAGTCCCATCGCCCATATTTCCTCCTGAGTTAGCCATAAGCTATAAGGAACTCCTAAAAAAGCGTATGGCATACGGCTTACGGCCTATGGCAGCTTCCGCTTCTCCCTACTTTACCCCCCACTTCGGGTGCTGCTGGGGCAAAAGCCTTACTACCGGAAGTTTGGCGGAAGCCTCGCAACAGGCCTTTTCCAAAAAACCGGCGGCCGGCGGCCGCACGGCGGCGGGCCGCCTTGTGGCCGGCTGTAAAAAAAACGGGATTATTCCCGGAACCGAAGCGGTCAATTCCACGGCTTTTTTAAAATCGGAAAAGCTGGTTTTTGAGGTCAGCACAACCTTTACAAATGTTTTTTCCGGCGCGGCCTTAATGAATCCTGCGTGCTCGCGCCAGAAAGGCTGCTGCCCGGTTGAAGAAGGCAGCTTTATATCCATGGCTATAACATCCACCAGACTCTTTACTTTTAAAAGTTCGCGATAAAGAGTGCCGTTGGTTTCCAGGTGGACGGCCAATCCCGCTTTTCTGAGAGCTGGCGCCAGCACTTTAATAAATTTCCAGTTAAGCAGCGGCTCACCGCCTGTAAGAGAGACCGCTTTTGCCCGGTTTTTCCGGGCAAGTTTAATTACCTCAGCGGCCGCCGCCGCCGCGGAGATTTCCCTATAATCCGAAATTCCCTCTCCTGTTTTTTTTTCTTGCTTGTGACCTGTGACCTGCGACTTGTGACTGTAAAAAGGAGCCATGCTCCTTTTTACAAGGGCTGCCGGTTCGTCGCAATACGCGCAATTAAGGTTGCATCCGGCGAACCGCAGGAAAACCTGTTTTTGCCCGCAATAAAGCCCCTCACCTTGGATAGAAAAAAATATTTCTGATATTTTAGCGGTGAGCATTTTAAAGTTTCTGCCATACGCCATAGGCTTTAAGCCATAAGCTATAAGGGAACTCCTAAAAAAGCATATGGCCTATGGCTTAAGGCCTATGGCTTTTTAATGCCGGGTCGGCTATTCCGGCTTCTTTGAACCCCCTCGCACGGAGCTTACAGGAATCGCAATGGCCGCAAGGTCTTCTTCCGCCTGAGTAGCAGGACCAGGTGAACCCAAGCGGAGCGCCCAGTTTCAACGCGAGCTTTACAATTTCAGCCTTACTCAGGCGGATAAGGGGAGTGAGAAATTTTATTGCGCCGCCCTCGGCGCCTAAGCGGGTTCCGGCATTAGCCGCTTTTTCAAGCGCTCTGTAGAATTCCGGGCGGCAATCCGGGTAGCCTGAATAATCGACTATATTCGGGCCAAGCACCACGGCCGAAGCCCCGATTGAATCCGCGAGCGATACGCCTATGGCGGCAAAAACAAGATTTCTGCCCGGGACATAGGTGCCGGGTATTTTTCCGCCGCCTATTTTTGAAGACCCGGTATCCGGAAGTTTCCGGCTTGAATCGACCAGCGAGCTGACTTTAAGCCACGGGAAAGACAGGCGTATTTCATGAAGCGGCACCTTAAGCAGTCCGGCAATTTTACGCGCGCTCTCGTTTTCCCGGCAATGCCGCTGACCATAGTTAAAAGAAACCGCTCGGCAGTCATAGCTTTTGTCAAGCGCCCAGCACAAAGCCGTGGTTGAGTCCAGCCCGCCGGAAAAAAGCACCACAGCTTTCTTTTTCATAATTAAACCCTAACTATAGCGCTGAAGCCTGAAGAGCTGAAGAAAAAAACTTACAGGTTTCCAAACTTCAGCCCTTCACTCCCTCCGTAACTTCAGCGCTTCAGAGCTTCAGCTCTTCAGTGCTAATGCCGCATTTTCCACCACTCCGTAAGCCTCCATTATTTTTACTCTTGGCAAAACATTCATAGCGTCTTTTTTTAAAACTATTTCAATATCCCTTTTCCCGGTTTCGGGCCGCAGGGCCATAAAGTCCATAATTCTGCCGCTTTTATGTATCTCCTCAAGCGCGCCGGGGAAAGAATCCTTTCCCTCTATTTCTTCCGCGAGCGACCTCGCGCAGATGAAATCCTCAACATGCGCCCTGTCATAATAAAGGCAGGCCGGCACTATAAGAGTAGGCATGGGATTTGCGCGGCAATATGCGGCGAGCGCCGAGGCGTTGGCAAAGCAGCCGATCAAAATCTCCTTTGAGAATGCCAGCGACATAACCGCCGGCGACCCTGAGTTGGTCACAACCAGCGCCGGTCGTGAACTGTCGGAAGAGTAAAGAGCGGTATATGGCGAATTGTCATACCTGACAACATCCGGCCCCAAGTCAATTTCCGAAAACAGATCGGATTTTTTCTCCACTTTTCCGACCGCTATGGCGTGAGCGGGGCTTGAGTAAACGCGCACATCTCGGCGGCCGCTTTTAAGAAGCGCGCAAACCGTGTTTGAAAACCGGAAAAGGTCTATTACCACGCTCCGGTGGCGCCAAAGTCCGGCTTCGGAAATATCGTAAGCGACGCGGATTTTATTTTTGGGTGGCAGTGGAAACGACTGTGACATATTTAATGGCGAGAGCGCTTAAGTAAACTTCCGGAGCCTGATAGACTCCCATTTCAGGCCCCGATGCGACCGATTCCATGGTGATTATTATGGCGTCAGCGCCTATTTCGGCGGCCATTTTCCGCGCCTTGATCTTCCGCTGTTCTATGCTGTTGGAGTCGCTGGCCTGGATTTTGTCGCTGTGGATAATAGCCACCCCTCCCCATGGCCGGGTGGTTTGCTCGCGGGAGGTAAAAACGGGAACCTGCTTCCAACTGTGCGGCTCAGACCATGGCCCCACCTGTATAATGTCAAGCCGCGCCGACGCGCAGGCGCCGCACAGGATCAGGCCGGCCGCTAAAAAAGAACCTTTCAGTGCGGAGGCTGCAGGCCCAGTTCCTTGCATATTTTTTTAACCGTGAAATCCGCTATTTCAGTGTGGCGGGTAACGGGAACTTCCTTTTTTGAAACCGGGTTTGAAAAGACGGAATACTTTCCGCCCTCCCGCGAAAGCTCGCAGCCGTTCTGCATAAGATACCTTACAAGATCTTTTCTCTTCATAAACACCTCTTGACGGAACCGGAACCTCTACCCCCGGGCCGGCCCGCTAAATATATTTTAGCATTAAGGGCTCGTTAAAAAATAATAGACACATTTGGAGGCCCATATTTGAGCCGGATGCAAGGCGCGACGAAGGAGCATAGCGGTGTCCGCCTGTGGGTAAATCTGTCGGAAAGGGTCCCGCCAAAGTGCGGGGGTTGTTTCTGCCAGCTTTATTCCTGGCTTCTGGCTACTCTTGCCAGCAATTTCCAAGCGACCGATTTTTTTCCCACTGAAACCTGCACGAAACTGAGGATCCCTTCTTCGTTTTCAAAAATCAGCACACTGCGACCCTGCTCATTCAAAACGCCCTTCATTTGGCCGTATGAAGATGGAATATAAGAAGCGAAGGTCACATCCTCCTGGCGCTCGGTTCCGGTCATGGAGGAAGACGGAGACGCGTCGCTTTCTGTATCTTCCGATTTAGAGTCTATCATTACCCCGGCTTCTTCGCTGTCCTGCTCGGCGGCTTTTGCGGCCTCTTTTTTGGCGGCCGAAGCGGACGATTGGTATTTTTTTGCCGCATCAGGAGCCGCCGGGACCTGGGCGACTACTATCCGGCCCCGCGTGCTTTGACTGGGAGCGGCGTATGCGGGGACTGCCGCTTGTTTGGACGCGGAGCTCTGTTTTTCCCGCCCTGTCCGAGGGCCGGGAACTACTTCCGCGCCCGGAATCCGGGCGCTAAGCCCTCCGGCACAGAGAAGCATTGCAGCTGCGAACAAATACTTTTTCATGTTACCTCCTAAGAACCCCTCGAGTGAGCGGTTATATCAAAACCGCTTTACTTTCACATTGCCTGTTTTTATTTTAAGCAGTTTTAAAGCCAGGGCCTTGAATTTTTCAGGCGCGTCGCTGACTATAAATTCGCTTCTGCCCTTTACGGCATGCCCCCCGCGCCCGATGGCCCGGCGCTGGAGGAACTTCCCTGTTTCGAAACTGGCGGCTGGATGCCTAAACAGGCCTTCAGCCTCAAGCATCGCCTTCGCCCCCCGGGCGGCGGCCATGGCCGAATCCACAACCCTCACTTCGGAGCCAAACGCGGCTGAAATGGTTTTTTTAAGCAGCGGATAATGCGTGCAGCCGAGTATCACGGTGTCAAAATGTTTTTTTCTCTGCGGGCCAAGATATTTTTCAACCGCTAAGGCGGCTATACTGCCTGAACACCAGCCCTCTTCCGCCAGCGGCACTAAAAGAGGACAGGCCTTTTCAGCGGTGAA
Organism: Elusimicrobiota bacterium; assembly: GCA_026388155.1. Classification (NCBI taxonomy): domain Bacteria; kingdom Pseudomonadati; phylum Elusimicrobiota; species Elusimicrobiota bacterium. The sequence goes on along the minus strand of JAPLKI010000010.1, from coordinate 105,826 downwards.
AATACGGCGGTCCTTTTTCTTAATGGCAATAGAGTAAGCCCGGCTGTTCACGGTGGCGGAAGTGCCTATTACCAGAACGCGTTTCGCGGGAACAGCCTGCTCCGCCCCTGACGCGCGGTCCGCAACCGGACGTGACCCGGCAAGGGCCTCATTTACCCCCGGCTCTATAACGCCGATCACAGGAACCTCTGAAATTTTCCTTATCTCCGCGAGAGCGAGCGAAGAAGCCGTATTGCATGCCACTATAAGCAATTTTATATCCTTTGACAGTAAATAGGCGGCCACTTCTTTTGAAAAAGCTATTACTGTTTCCTTTGACTTGGTGCCGTAAGGTACCCTTGCCGTGTCCCCGAAATAAACAAGGTTTTCCTCCGGCAGCAGTTTTCTTACCGCTTTGAAGACTGTAAGCCCCCCAAGGCCGGAGTCAAAAATGCCAATGGCCCGATCATTGCTTTTACCGCTCATAAATCAATCCCTTTTCACTCCCTGCCGCAAGGATCAAGTGATGTAAGTTTATTGTACCTAATCTCTAATCTTTAATTCCTGATCCCATCTATTTCCAGCCTTTCATTTCCGCGTATTTCAGCACTCCTTTGTATATCGCGGCGGCCATTTTTGCCCGGATCTTTTTGTCATTCATGTTTTTTTGGTCGTGCGGATTGCTCATAAAGCCGATTTCCACCAATATCCCCGGCGTGTAGGTGCCCCGCAGGACGTAAAACGCCGCCTGCTTGACATTGCGGTTTGAGAACGGCGTGCTTTTTTCCATTTCCTTTGAAATAAGGCCGGCAAGCTTGCTGCCCTCGTTTACGTATTCATTTCTCGCGAGCGAATGCAGCAGCAGCGACGCGGGGTCGGGCCGCTGCTCTCCGTCTTCAAGGCCGATCACGGAGTTTTCAAAATCCGCCACTTCGGCCGCCCCGGGGTCTGAAGCTTTTTCAGACATGAAATACACTTCAAAACCCTTCTCCCGCCTGTCCCGTGAAGCGTTAGCGTGTATGGAAATAAAAATATCAGCCTTGAACTCGTTGGCGATGCGGGAGCGCTCGGAAAGCGGTATAAAGATATCGGAGGTCCTGGTAAGGAGCGCGTCAAACATGGGGTTTTCACTGAAAAGGGAATAAAGTTCCTTTGCCACCAGCAGGTTGATCTCTTTTTCCTTGAGACCGAAGGCCCTTCTGCCGCCGGCATCCTTGCCGCCGTGGCCCGCGTCTATCACTATTCTCTTGGTGCCGGTCTTCTCAAGCACCATCCTGTCCGGAATATTTACTTGTGACGCCTGCGTGGAAACGGCAAAACCCCGGGGAGCTTCCCCTTCTGCGGTAGCTGTGTCGGGGCTTATTTCAAGCGGGACCTGCCCGGCCATGGAGGGACCTGCCGGCGCGCCGCCGGGCGCCCCTATGGACTGGGCCACCGAATGCTCCGCCTTGGTTATATCAAAAACCAGGCGCGAAGGATTTGAAAGTCTGAAAGAAGCCGGATGGCCGAAATTATCGTCAGGGGTTATCACGATGCGGACCATTTTATTTTCCTGAAAAAGGTCCACGGTTTTAACCACCCCGTCGCCTATATTTATTTTTTCCTCCGAGGCTATAACGCCTTCCGGCACGGTGATGGCGAATAAATTATTTTCTTTCTGCGAAGTCTGGTAGCCAAGAGGTTCCTCCATGTAAACCACCACCCTGGTTTTATCCTGATAGGAGAAATAATTAACGGAAGTGATGTTGATCTTACGCTGAGCCGACAGAACGCCGGTGCCCGGATTATAGCTCAGCGCGAAACCGAAGGCTTTGGCGAAGTATTTAGAAACGAAGAAGTCCATGGACAGGAAGGCCCTGCCCCCGCGCACTATCATGGGACTTGAGAACACCGTTTTCTCATCGTTTAAGGAAACGACGTCGTTTTTAATCGCGAACACCACTTTACTGCCCCGTATCTGCAGCATAAGCCGCCCGGAAACGGGATACCAATATTCTTTGCCTCCGATCAGCTTGGAAGCCTTTGACGCGTCCAGGTAAAGCTTCCCTCCCAGGCTGTATGTTCCTATCTTGCCCGAGTAAACCCCGTTCTTCATGTACGAAATTTCATCCATCCTGGCCCACGCCGGTGCGCACAATACCGCCGCCGCAAGAATGCAAAACATTATCCGTTTTAGCATAAAAATACACCTCTCGATATTTACGATTCGCCATTCGCTATTCACATTTCTTACTCCAATATTATCCTGTAATCCTCCCAGGTCAGCTGCGGGTCGGAAAAAATCTTTATGCTGCGATGCACATTTTTTTCCATCATGTCCTGCCTTTTTTTAAGTATATCCACAAGCAGCGGATGCACCACCACGCGCAGGTTTCCGCCCGGCCGGCCAAGGGTGAGGTTTTGTATTTCGCGCTGGATCTTTATTCTGACGCTTTCACTTGAGAGTACGCGGCCGGAGCCGTGGCATTCCTTGCACTCCTCGGTAAGCAGGCTGAAAGTGCTCTCTCTTTTTCTTTCTCTCGTCATTTCCACCAGCCCCAGGCGGGTTATGGGCAGTATACGGATCTTTGCGCGGTCGCGCCTGACCGCATATTCAAGGGTGTCCACCACCTTGTGCCGGTTCGAGGCCTTTTTCATATCTATGAAATCTATCACTATGATGCCGCCGATATTGCGCAGGCGCAGCTGCCTGGCCACTTCCTGGGCGGCTTCAATATTGGTGGCGGTGACAGTTTCTTCCTGCGACTTGGAACCGGTGTAGCGGCCGGTATTCACGTCTATGGCGCACAGCGATTCGGCTTCCTGTATGATGATGCTGCCGCCATTGGCCAGTTCCACCTTTACTTTGCGCAGCTCTTCAATGGCTTTTTCGATATTGAACGCCTTGAATATGGGCGTTTTAGCGTCATACAGCTTTACCCGCTCCTTCAGGCCTGGCGAAAGCTTGGAAACGAAATCCGTGACATTGTGAAAATCGTCCTTGTTGTCCAGCATATAAATTGAGGCGTCATCGGAGAATATGTCGCGGGCCACCTGCAGGGTCAGGTCTATGTCTTTATGCAGCAGGCAGGGCGGCTTTGAAGTTTCAAATCTTTTCTGAACCCCGTCCCAGAGGCGGATGAGGTACTTCAATTCCCTTTCCAGTTCGGTCTCGCTCGCTCCCTCGGACTCGGTGCGCACGATGCAGCCGTTTTTTCCCAGATTATTGCTCTCGGCTATTTTTTTGATTATCTCCGACAGCCGCTTGCGCTCCTCGTTGTTTTCTATGTTCTTCGACACGCCCACGAATTCCTGGAAGGGAGTCAACACCAGATAACGGCCGGGCAGGGAAACATCCATGGTCACTTTCATGCCCTTGGTGCTTATGGCGTCTTTAGTCACCTGCACCATCACTTCCTGGTCTTTTTTAAGCAGCCGGTCTATAGGATCCCTCTGCCCGCCCAACACGTCCGAAATATAGATATAGGCGTTTTTTTCGAGGCCGATATTCATGAATGCGCTTGAAATGCCGGGCAGCACATTTTCCACCACAGCCTTGTAAATGTTGCCCACTATATTGGAACTGGAGCGCCGCTCCCAGAAAAGTTCCGAAAGCTTGCCGTCGTCAAGTATCGCTATGCGCGTTTCTTCAAAAGACGTATTGGCGAATATTTCCTTGTTTATCTTGTTTTCATTGCTCATAAATTCCATTCTCCTTATAATACAACTTGATCACAGCGATTGCTGCATAGATCACGGCGATAACAAAACACAAGGAGCAGGACAGCCTTTACTTATTGCGGCCATCTCTTCACCATCGCTGTAATCTCCTCTAAAAAACCTCCAGCACGCCTTGGGAATTCAACCAGAGTAATTCCTTCCTCACTATCCGCGCAGGGACCGTCGGGCCGCCCGCCATAAGGCTTAGCACGGCCTCAGGCTTGATATTTCGCCCCGGTCCCAGCGCCAGCACAAGCTTCAGCGCCCCCCGCTGTTGTTCGTACACGGCCTCGATCACCAGAGGCCGGGCGTCCACGGACTTCTTCTCGCCCGAGGGCTTTACTTTTTCGTAAACTGCGCTTTTAAGTTCCAGGAAGCGGTCCACTGCGCCCTGGGAAAATCCATCCGGCAGGCCGCCCTCAAGCAGGTATTCGACTGCGTTCACCCCCGCCTCTATGGACGGGAAAAACATGGGAATACGCCTGGCCTCAAGCAGCCTGAAGCGGCCGCTGTCGAGTGCCGCCACCTTTTCGCCGGCGGTTTCGGCTTTTACAAATTCCTCCAGGTAAAGATCTGCATATTCGCATGTGCTCTCATAGCCCACGGAAATGGCCGGCCCGAACGACATTTTAGGCGCCGCACTCCTGCCGACCTTGGCGGGCCGGCACTTAAGCCCGCAAGACAGAGCTATTGTACGAAACGCCCTTATCTGCTCCAAATGGGTAAGTGAACTTGCCTCTTTGAGCCGTGCGAATTTAAGCCGTATCCGGGACTTGGGGCCGTTTTCCATAAGAGTTAAAAGCCAAATTATAGTTTAGAGTGTAGAGTTGAGAGTGTAGAGCGTTTGAGGAGTTCCATTATGTTCTCTACACTATCTACTCTCCACTATCCACTGTCTAATCACTGACATTTTAAACCAAAGTATACCGCCTTGCGTAAATGGACTGCGCTATACCCACCGCCATAAGGGTGGCGACCATATTTGAACCGCCATAAGACAACAGCGGCAGCGGCACTCCCATCACAGGTATAAGTCCCAAAAGCATGCCGAAATTTATAAAGAAATACACCATAAACATGCCGAAAATACCGCAGCTTACAAGGTAACCGAAGCGGTCGCGGGCCAGCCCCGCCGCCAGCTTTATGCGGCGAAGCACAAGCACGTAAAGCCCCGCCACCAGCACCATCCCCCAAAAACCCATTTCCTCACCTATAACAGCCAGTATAAAATCAGTGTGGCGCTCCGGCACAAACCCGAGGCGGGACTGGGTGCCGGAAAAAATACCGCGCCCGAATATGCCGCCGGAGCCTATGGCCACGCGCGCCTGCAGGAGATTATATCCGGCGCCGCGCGGATCAGCCTCCGGCGATAGAAAAACCTCAAGGCGCTTCTGCTGGTATTCTTTCATCTGATGCTTTACCATTACTCCGGAGAGAAACCCTAAAGAGATGACCAAGGCGGCTCCCGCGAAATAAACCCCTGAGATGTTCGAATAAAGTTTAATGGAAAGCAGCCACAGCAGATACGCCGCAAGCCCCGTTCCGGCCACGAAAAACAACGCGTTCCAGCCGAAATCAGACAGGTGATAAAAATAATTGATCAGCGGACTGTCCAGCAGTTCGGGGTTCATATTTATCAGCGCCCAAAGCACCGGGAAAAGGCCTGAAATAAAGCTGTAACCGAGTATGATCGCGAGATGGGAAATATTGGCTCCCGCGGCAAAAAGCATTATCAGTATTATGGGCAGGGTTATCAGTATGGCCGAAAAATCCGGCTGCTTTATCAGCAGAAAAAACACCGGCAGCGCCAGCAGGAAAGCCCCCAGAACCACGGGAAGTTCCTGGATCTTTGAAATGCGCTTATCCAGGTAATTGGCAAGCACGAGTATCAGACCTATGCGCGCGAATTCCGAAGGCTGCACCGAAAACAAAGGCAGGTGAAACCATGAGCGCGCTCCCTTATCCACCACGCCGAACAGCAGTACCGCCGCAAGCGACAGGAGCACCAGGCCGTAAACGAATTTCCACTGGTCCTGGAAAATCTGGTAATTCAGGCTCCATGCCGCGGAAAACGCGATAAGGGCGAGCGGCAGCGCTATAAAGTGTGTTCTCACTATCTTTGCCTGCTGGGGCAGAACGGCCACGGAAGAAACGATCGCCACCGTGCCTACAGTGAGAAGCACTAGCACGGAAATAAAAAGCGTCCAGTCCATACGGCTTTTTTTCAGCGCTGCCTGCTGGATAAATATCATATTTAATCAACTTCCGGCGCTGTCCCGGCCGGAGCCTCCGGCCCGGTTTTACCGTTTGGATCGGGCGCGGAATAAGTCTTTGAGGGCAGCTTATTCTTAAACAAAGCTTCTATCACCGCTTTGGCTATGGGCGCGGCGGCGCTGGCGCCGTGTTCGCCGTGCTCCACCAGCACCGAAACCGCCACTTCGGCCGGCTGGCCTGGTAAAGAGGCGTACGCCACGAACCAGGCATGGTCCTTGCCCTGCGGGTTTTGGGCGGTGCCGGTTTTGCCGTAAACCTCAATGCCGCTTATTTTGGCGACCTGCCCCGTACCCTCATCCACTACCTGCCTTAAACCCTGATGGATCAGGTCCCAGGTGGAATTTTTAAAATTAAGGCGGCTCAGTTCCTCGGTATGGCCGCGGTAAAGAGCCTCCCCTTCTCCGTTTACTATTTTGTCCACGTAATAGGGCCTGTAAAAAATCCCGCCGTTTGCCACCGCGGACATTAAAAGCGCCATTTGTATGGGGGTCACCAGCGTCTCGCCCTGGCCGATGGCAAGATTTAAAGTATCGCCGATAAACCAGTAGCTTTTTTTTGCGGCCCTCCTGCTGGGGCCGAAAACATTACCGGCTTTCTCGTCGGGCAGCGGTATCCCGGTGGGCAGCCCCAGCCGGAACTGCCGGGCCATTTTTTCTATACTAAGCGGGCCCACACGCAGGCCGGCGTTATAAAAATAGACATCGCAGGAATTGGCAAGACCGGCCAAAAAAGCGACTCGTCCGTGGCCTTTTTTCTGCCAGCACTTGAATACCCTGCTGCCGGCGTCGTAATAGCCGGGACAATTAAAAGTTTCGGAGACAGAAACCTTTCCGGTTTCGAGCAATGCCGCCGAGGTAATGATCTTGAAGGGCGAGCCGGGCGGATATGCGCCCTGTAAAGCGACATTGAATTCAGGAAGATTTTTCAGCTTCCCCTGATCGCGCTCATCCTGGTAAGCCACGAACATGTTTGGATCGTACTCCGGCATTGAAACAAGCGCGAGCACCGCCCCGGAGCGCGGATCCAGCGCCACCACGGCCCCCTTGCCGGTGGCCGACGCGGCAAGCCCCGCCTCGGCGGCCGCCTGGGCTTTTGAGTTTATGGTCAGGTAGACATCCGAGCCAGGCACCCATTTCCGGCTTTCAAGGATGCGGCTGAGCTTGCCGCGTGAATCCACTTCCAGATAAATGCCGCCGTCCCGGCCCTTGAGCTCTTTTTCGTAAATCTTCTCAAGACCGGTCTTCCCCACGCGGGAATCCATGAAATAGTTTTTATCTTTGCCGCGGGCACTCCACTCGCGCGCATCCATCTTGCTTATGTAGCCGATGAGGTGGCACAGGTTGGAGCCGAAGGGATAAAACCGCCTGGCTTCGACTATGATGTCCACTCCGGGATAAATGGTTTTCAGCTCGGAAAGAGAAAACATGGTTTTGGAGGAAAGATTTTCCACCAGACGCACCGGCGTTTCCCTGCGGGCGGCTCTATAAAGCGTGTTGCGCAGATCTTCATACGACATCGCGAGATGACGCGAAAGTCCCGAAGCAAGGGCATCGATCTCTGAGTTTGTTTTTAACTGACCGGGAAAGTATATAAGGCTGAAAGACGGCTTGCTGGTTGCCATGGCGACGTCGTCCGAGGTGAAAATACGCCCCCGGGGCGCCGTCTGGGCTATGATCTGGGTGCGGTTCTTTTCGGCTATTTCGCGATAATGGGAAGCCATGAGCACCTGCAGGTTTATAAGGCGCAGCAAAAATACCAGGGCCGCCGCATAGGCGAGTATCCACAGGTAATCAAGCCTTTCCTGCGATATTTGGCGATCTATCATATGGCGATCCCCGAAAGGGGATAGGGGCTAGCGGTTAGGGAAATCAAAAATTCCTTCCCTAACCTCTCGCCCCTCGCTCCTCGCCCCTCGCATAATGCTGCAATCATAATATCTCGAACTTCCTCTTCAGCCGGGAAAAAACATAAAAAACGACGGGAGCTGCGACTGCGTTCAGGAAAGGCTCAACCAAAAAAATTTTCAGGCTCAGGGGATTGATTTTAGCCATAGAAAGCGACAAAACCTGATAAAACAGCATGCAGACCACCGACATAACCGGCGCCGTGACAAGCTGGGCGAAAGGGGCGGACATGTCAAAATGCCGTTTCACTATATATACGCAATAAGCCATTAATGTATAGGTGAGCGCGTAAGCTCCGAACATATTGGTCCCCAGCAGGTCAAGATACAGGCCAAGAAAAAAACCGTAAGCTATGGCTTTTACCGGGCGGGCCATCACGGCCGCGCTCAACGCCGCCAGAAAAATAAAATTAGGGGCCGTGCCGAAAAGCGACAAATGCCCCGTCCACCACCAGTAAAAAACTCCGGTTAAAAGATACAGCAGGGCATCGCCGAAATATCTCATTTTCTTTTCTCTTCCCTGTACGGAGAATTCCGCTTGACTACGAGCACTTCCCTTAGATTGTTCACATTGACCGCGGGCGTTATATCCGCCGTAATAAAATTCATGAAAGATTCTTTTGGATAAACTTTTATAACGCGCCCCAGATACACTCCCCCGGGAAACAACAATCCGCCGCCCGAGGTGAAAAGCTCGGCTCCGGCAGCCAGAGCGGAATCTTCCGGAACATAATTCATTTTTAAAAGCCAGGTTCCCTTGCCTTCGGCCAGGGCCGTAAAACCGCCTTTTTCCGGAGAGCAGATGACAGAAGACAGATCGTTGGTTACCAGCAGCGCTTTTGAAAAGTCCGGAGAAACCTCAAATATCCTCCCCGCGAGCCCCGCGCGGCCGTTCTCAAACCCAAGGACCATATCATTTTGCTCCACCCCCTGCCTGGCCCCCTTGTCAATAAAAAAAGACCCGTACCAGTCGGAAGGGTCCTTATTTATGACCCGGGCCCATACGCCTTTCCAGGGCAGGCGGCCCGAAAGCCCGAGCGCCGAGGAAAGACGGGCGTTTTCGTCAAACACCGCGGCCGCGCTCTGGCGGTAAATTTCAAGCTCTTTTATTTTATCTTTCAGTGCGCGGTTTTCCTGATCGGTGCGCAGCAGCGCCAGAAAATTTTCCGGCACATTGCGCGCGTAATACTCGTATTTTGAGCCGTAATGAAGAGACGGATTAAGGCTGTAACCTACGATAATACGCGCGCTGTGGGCTATTTTTGAGGAAGGAAAAATAAGCAGCAGGGCCGACAAAAAGACAAAAAAGACCACAGCGTAATTGGCCATGTCTTTTTCTTTGTTCATAACGGCGCCCCTGACTTAACGCAGAAACGCCCGTGTTTGGAGGAAAACAAGCCCCGGAAAACGGCATTAAAAACCCGGCGCGAGCGCCGGGCTAATCGTTCCGGTAGGACTTAAAAAAATCGGGTTTCTGCTGTATCTTGTCCAGTTCTTCCAAATACTTCCCGCAGCCAAGGGCGACACAGCTTAAAGGGTCGGCGGCTCTGTGGACTGGCAACTCGGTTTCCTGCCTGATAAGCTCGGGGAAGCCGCGCAACAGCGAGCCCCCGCCGGCAAGCACCATACCCCTGTCAACCAGATCCGAGGAGAGCTCGGGCGGGGTTTCTTCCAGTACCTGCTTAATAAGGTCCACAATAAGCTGCACAGGCTCCATAAGAGCCTGACGTATCTCTTCTGAAGTAACAAGAATTGTTTTAGGCAGGCCCTTTGCCTGGTCTCTGCCCTTGACCTCTATGGTCTTTTCTTCTTTCAGAGGAAAAACCGAACCTATCTGTATCTTTACCTCTTCCGCGGTCGCTTCTCCTATGACTAAATTGTGCTTTCTCCTGAAGTACTGCACTATGCAGTCGTCCATCTCGTCGCCCGCCACGTCAAGGGACTTGGCCACTACCATGCCGCCAAGCGATATAACGGCCACTTCCGTGGTGCCGCCACCCACGTCGCAGATCATGCTTGCGTGAGGCTCTGAAACAGGCAGGTCGGAACCGATGGCGGCGGCCATAGGCTCTTCTATGAGCAAAACTTCCCGCGCGCCCGCCTGCTCGGCGGATTCCTGCACCGCGCGCTTTTCAACTTCCGTGATGCCTGAGGGGATGCCTATGACGATACGGGGATGCAGCAGGCTGCGCCTGTTGTGAACTTTCCGGATAAAATACTTTATCATTTCCTGGGTAACTTCAAAGTCGGCTATTACACCGTTTCTCAGCGGCCGCACCGCCGCGATGTGCGAGGGCGTGCGCCCGAGCATGAGCTTAGCTTCCGAACCCACCGCCAGCACCCTGTGCCTGTTCTTGTCTATGGCCACCACTGACGGCTCGCGCAGCACGATGCCCTTGCCCCTGACATAGACCAGCGTGTTGGCAGTGCCCAGGTCAATGCCTATATCGTTTGAAAAAAGGCTGAAAAAATAGTCGAACATTATAACCTAAAAATCGGCGATTTTATTCGGAGCATTATCACCGTAATCATTCTGTTATCGCTGTAATCTCTTCCTAATCAACCAGTTTTATCATGGCGATTTCGGTCGCATCGCCTTTTCTTACGCCGATCCTTAATATCCTGGTAAATCCGCCCGGGCGTTCCTTATAGCGCGGCGCTATAACTTCAAGCACCTTGTTATAAACTTCGCGGCTGCGCACTGCGCGGCGCACTTCCAGTGTGCGGCCATGTTTGGCGTCGGTGATAACGCGCTCCACCACCCGGCGCAATTCCTTGGCTTTAGGCACCGTGGTGGTTATTTTTTCATGCAGAAGAAGGCTGGTCGCCATATTTGAAAACATCGCCTTCCTGTGGGAGCCGGTCTTGGAAAGTTTTCTGTGTCCGAGATTCTTTATCATAAGATTGCAGATCCTTTGTCCTGTGTCCTTCTCTTGCTTGTGACCTGTGACCAGCGGCGCGCTGCGCCGCTATTCCTTCATACCGAGAGAAAGCCCCATCTCTTTGAGCTTATCTTTGATCTCGTCAAGCGATTTCTGCCCGAAATTTTTCACCGCGAGCAGATCATTCTCGGATTTATTCACCAGTTCGCCTATGGTGCGGATACCCGCCACCTTAAGACAGTTGGACGCCCTGGAGGAGAGCTCTATCATATCCACACCCTGTTCCAGCTTGTTATTAAGCTCGCCGGAACCGGCGGTGCTTTCTTCGCTTTTTTCAGGAACACTTTCCGCAGCGGCCTCTTCTTTCGGCAGGAAAGGGATGATGGAGCGCCGGAGCAGCGCGGCAGTTTTGTTCACCGCGTCGGACGGAGTAATGGTGCCGTCGGTCCACACTTCAAGCACCAATTTGTCGTAATCGGTCTTATGTCCCACGCGGGCATTTTCCACGGTGTAATGCACTTTCTCTATCGGGGAGAATAAAGCGTCCATCGGAATAAAATCCGCCGGCAGAGTCATTCCTGAAATGATCTCGTCGGAAGTGAGATATCCCGCACCCCTTGCGATCTCAAGTTCCGCTTCGAACTCGGCGCCGGCCTCGACATGGGCGATTACGAGGTCCTTGTTTATTACCTCCACATTGGCGCTTTCGCGTATATCGGAGGCTTTAACTTCTTTCTTGCCCTTAAGCGAGATAAGAAGCGTCTCCGGCCCTTCGCCGTGAAGACGCACGCGGAGTTTCTTCAGGTTCAGGAGTATGTTTATAACATCCTCCTCAACGCCGTTGACGGTGGAATATTCGTGGCGGGCACCCTTGATGCGCACGGCCACCACCGCGGCGCCGTCAAGACTTGAAAGAAGGATGCGCCTGAGCGAATTACCGATGGTGTGGCCATAACCCCTTTCATAGGGCTCAGCGGTGAATTTGGAATAATTCGCGGTCCGGCTTTTTTCCTCAAGGCTTAAGGCTTCAGGAATGATGAGCTGTTTTGAAAATGTAGGCATGCGTTGGTAACCTCCTGATTATTTGGAATAGAACTCAACAATGAGCTGTTCATTTACGGGTATGGAAACTTCGGCTCTGTCCGGCCAGCGCACGAGCTTGCCGGAAAGCGTGGTCTCGTCCCAGGCCAGAAAACTCGGGCGTTGGGCCGTTTTTTGCGCGTTCTCAAGGCCCTGCTTTACAAGCAGCGTCTGGGAAGCCTTCGGGTCTATTGAAACTGAGTCTCCGGGCTTGACCAGACACGACGCTATATCCACCCTCCTGCCGTTGACTTTAATGTGGCCGTGATTAACCAGCTGGCGGGCCGCTTTCATGGATACCGCAAAACCGAGGCGCCTCACTATATTATCCAGACGCACTTCAAGGAAGCGCAAAAGCGCCGCTCCGGTCTGACCCTTGTCCTTTGAGGCCATGGCAAAGAACCGGCGGAACTGCGCTTCACCTACCTGCGCCATCATACGCGCTATCTGCTTTTCCTTCAGATGAACGGCATAGTCGGATTTCTTGTTTCTGCCGGCTCCCGACGAAAATTTTTTGTCTTTCTTCTGTTTCTGCTTATCCACAATGCAGTTGGTATTACACTTCACTCCTTTCAGGAACAGCTTCTGGCTGACCTTTCTGCATTTTTTGCAACTTGGACCCGTATATCTGGACATTTAACCTCCGTAAAAATCAGCGTATAGCGTATAACGATTAGGGGTTAGGGAAGGAAATTTCTTAACCCTATACACTAACCCCTCGCCTCTAGCCGCTGTTGTTGTTACACTCTCCGCGCCTTGGGCGGCCTGCAACCGTTGTGCGGGATGCCGGTAACATCTTTTATGGACACCACGCGTATGCCGCTGGCGGCTATGGCGCGTATTGCGGTTTCTCTGCCGGGGCCGGGGCCGTTCACAAAAATCTGCGCCTGCCGCACGCCGTATTCGGCGGCTTTGGCGCAGGCCTTTGAGGCCGTGATCTGGGCCGCGAAAGGCGTTCCCTTCTTGGTGCCCCGAAATCCGTTACTGCCCGATGTCGACCAGGCGATGGCCCCGCCTTTTTCGTCGGTAATGGTGACGATGGTGTTGTTAAAAGAGCAGTTGATGTAAACGCGGGCGAAAGGCACGCTGCGATAGCGGCGTTTGGCCTGCGGTTTCTCCGCGCCCTTCCCAACGGGAGCCGCGCCGGCGGGCCGGGGGCCTTTGGCGCCGTCAGCTGATGAGGGGATGCCGCTCTGCGGTTTTCCCTGTTCCGGCCTTTTGGCCTGGTCGTTCTGCGGTTTTTTTTCTTCGCTCATAATTTTCAAATCCTCCTGAGGATAAATCAGAACTGAAGCGCTTAAGCGCTTTTTTTACGCCGCGGGCTTGGCTGCCGCCGCCGCCGGCGCCTTTGAAGACGAACCCACGGTTTTTCTCCTGCCTCTGCGGGTTCTGGCGTTGGTCTTGGTGCGCTGGCCGCGGGCAGGGAGATTGCGTCTGTGCCTGTAGCCGCGATAACTGCTTATTTCCACATAGCGCTTGATGTGCGCGGTTTCCTCGCGCCTCAGTTCGCCTTCCACCTTGTATTCCTTTGAGATAAGCGAGTTGAGCAGCCCCACCTGATCCTCAGTAAGATTCTTTACCCTGGTCGTGGGGTCTATCTGGTTTTTCAGGCCTTCCAAAATCTTCCTGGCCATGGGCCGGCCTATCCCGTAAACATAGGCGAGGGCGATGTCAATTCTTTTTTCCCTCGGTAAATCCACTCCAGCTATTCTTGCCATATATTCTCCTTAAACTCAGTGCTGAAGCGCTGAAGAACTGAAGCGCTGAAGTTCTTCAGGCTGTAAAACTAACCCTGCCGCTGTTTATGCCGGGGATCGGTGCAAATCACCCTGACTACGCCTTTTCTTTTAACTATCTTGCATTTGTTGCAGATTTTCTTAACGCTTGCTCTTACCTTCATCTGGATACCTCTATTTTCCCCTGTAAACGATCCTGCCTTTGGAAAGGTCGTAGGGCGACAATTCAAGGCGGACTTTGTCTCCGGGAAGAATCTTTATATGGTTGATGCGCATTTTGCCGGAAATTATCCCAAGGATGGTTTTTCCGGGTGCGATCTCAACTTTGAAAGTGGCGTTCGGAAGCGACTCTTTCACTATCCCTTCAAGTTCTATTTTTTCGCTGTTTTCTGACATATGTTTATATTATACAAAACTATTACTGTCCTCCCTCACTTAGGCTTAGTATTTCGCAGCCGTCCTCCGTAACCGCTACGGTATGTTCAAAATGCGCGGCGCAGGACCCGTCTGCGGAAACGGCCGTCCAGCCGTCGTTTTTTATTACCACCTCCGCGGTTCCAAGACAAACCATGGGTTCTATGGCAAGCGTCATGCCGGGTTTTAGAACCACGCCGGTGCCGCGCCGGCCGAAATTAGGAATGGAGGGTTCCTCGTGCAAATGCCTGCCTATCCCGTGCCCGGTGAACTCTCTCACCACGCCCATGCCGGTTGGGACGACATATTCCTCCACGGCATGTGAAACGTCTCCGATGTGAATCCCGCTTTTGACCGTTTTAAGCGCCCGGTAAAGCGCCGCTTCCGTAACCTCAAGCAATTTAGCCAACTCCGGTTTCACGCGGCCCGCCGCCACGGTTATGGCGGCGTCGCCGTAAAACCCCTCCCACACAGCACCCAGATCAAGGCTGACCACATCGCCTTCCATTATCAAGCGGGCGGCGTTCGGAATGCCGTGCACCACTTCCTCGTTTATGGAAACGCAAAGCGTGGCCGGGTAGCCCCTGTAACCGAGGAACGCGGGCTGGGCCCCGCGCCGCCTTATTTCAGCCTCGGCAAAACGGTCAAGCTCCAAAGTTGAAACGCCGGGTTTTATTTTTCCCCTCAGCAGAGCGAGCGTAGAGGCCACGATGCCCGATGCCGTGCGCATTTTTTCAAGCTCGGCGGGAGTCTTTAATTCAACCATGTAAGCCGGTTTTAAGCGAAGAAAGAATCTGTCCGGTTATGGCTTGCGGGGCAAGGTCCGCCTTAACCTCTGAAAAAACCCCGTTGCCCTTGTAATAGGCGAGAAGCGGCTCGGTCTGGTCCCTGTAAACCATAATGCGCTTTTTTATTACTTCCGGTTTATCGTCCTCCCTGAGCGCCAGCGCCCCGCCGCAGGCGTCGCAGGTATTTTCTTTCGCCGGCGCGCTGGTAAGAAGGTTGTAAATCATGCCGCACTTCACGCAGGTACGCCGCGCGCCCAGACGCGAAACGACTTCCTGTTCCGGCAGGTCCAGAAAAAAAACCATGTCCACCGCCAGTCCTCTCGAGGAGAGATACTCGTCCAGGACCTGCGCCTGCTCCACAGTGCGCGGGAACCCGTCGAATAAAAGGCCGCGCGTTTCAGCGGCGAGCCTGCTCTTTATCAGGTCCAAAACCAGTTTATCCGGCACCAGGCGGCCGCCCGAAAGATAGCCCGCCGCTTCAAGTCCGAGCGGGCTATGCTTTGAAATTTCCTCGCGAAAGATGTCACCCGTGGAGAAATGCATAAGCCCTAATTTTTGGGAGAGAACCTTGGCCTGGGTTCCTTTTCCGGAACCGGGATATCCCAGCAAAATTATATTCATGTAAAGTCCGTCCAGAACACAAAAGGTCGGAATATAGAATTTAAAATTCCGTATTCTATATTTTTCCCTTAAGTGCCCACATTGAACCAGCGGCCCTTTATTTTTGAGTTCTTGTAAAAACCCTCGTAGTTGCGCATTATGAGGTGGGCTTCCGTCTGCGCTATGGTGTCAAGCGCCACGCCCACCACGATTAAAAGCGAGGTCCCGCCGAAATAGAAAGGCACGTTGAATTTAGCCCGCAAATAGTCGGGCAGCACCGCTATTACGGAAACGAAAAGCGCGCCGCCGAGCGTTATCCTGTTCATCACCCATTCGATATGAGACGCCGTCTGTTCACCGGGCCGTATACCGGGTATAAAACCGCCCCATTTTTTCATATTCTCGGCCAGATCTTTAGGGTTAATGCTCACCGAGTTGTAAAAATAGCAGAAAAAGATGATGAGCGCCACGTAGCACAGCTGATATACCAGGCTTGAGTGGTTCATGAAGGACATCACTTTCTGCGCCCAGGGGGCGCCGGGATTAAATTGCGTTATAGTGTAGGGCACGCTTAAAAGCGACACGGCGAAAATAACCGCGATAACGCCTGATTGGTCGACTTTGAGCGGCAGAAAAGTGCTTGCTCCGCCGTACATTTTTCTGCCCACCATGCGCTGTGCGTACTGCACCGGTATTTTTCTCTGGGCGGTTTCAACCCAGATAGTAAACCCGACAATAACCAGCACCGTCGCGACTATAAGCAGTCCGGAAAGAATGCTCATTTCGTCTATCTGTATCAGCTTTATCATGTCCATCACGGCGCCGGGCAGCCTGTCCACGATACCGGCGAATATTATGAGCGAAATACCGTTGCCGATACCCCGCTCGGTTATCTGCTCACCCAGCCACATTACAAAAATAGTGCCTGTGACAAGAGTAAGCACGGTGACGAAGTAAAATGTGAACGTAGGGTTGCTGACAATGGTGGGGCCTCCGCCCGCGGACATTTTGGTGAGCGCTATGGTAAGGCCGAGCGACTGGAAAGCGGCTAAAAACAGGGTAAATACGCGGGTGTACTGTATTATCTTTTTATGTCCCGTACCGCCTTCTTTGGCCAGCCTGTCAAGGAAAGGGAATACATGCGCGCCCTGAACCAGGCTCATAATGATGGAAGCGTTAATGTAAGGCATTACGCCCATTGAAAAAATGGAAAATCTCCCCAGCGCGCCGCCGGAAAAAATATCCAGAAAACCAAGGAGCGTCCCCTTGTTGGCGTTGAAAAGCGCCTGCAGGGCCGCGACATTAATGCCCGGTATCGGGATAAAAGCGCCCAACCGGTAAACGGCCAGCGCTATCACAACAAAGATTATCCTTTTCTTAAGGTCCTGAATTTTAAAGATATCGGCTAATTGTTGCATTTATTTCCCCGCCGGGACCGCCGCGGCTATCACAGAGGCGGCGCCGCCGGCCTTCTCTATTTTTTCTTTGGCGGACGCGGAAAAAGCGTGCGCGAAGACCTTCAGCGATTTCTTAAGCTCCCCGTCGCCCAGAATTTTTACGCGCTTTGTATGCTTGACCAGCCGTTTCAGGACCAGCGCCTCCGGCGTCACTTCGGCGCCGTTGTCAAAACATTTATCAAGCGAAGAAACATTCACCCATTCGCAGACGACCCTGAACTTGTTGTTGGAAAACCCGCTCTTCGGAATGCGGCGCGACAGCGGCATCTGGCCGCCCTCAAAGCCGCTGCGTTTGGTGCCGCCGGCGGTGGCGCTCTGGCCTTTCTGGCCCTTAGTGGAAGTCTGGCCGTGTCCCGAACCGCTGCCCGTACCAAGCCTCTTGGTTCTGCGCACTGAGCCCGGTTTGGGCCGTAAATTGTTTAAACCGACCATAGTTTTATCTCCTTGTAAAGTCTAATCGTTCAGGGTATAGGGGTCAGCAAATAGCGAATAGGGGCGGAAACACAGATTTTAAAAACTTTAATTTTTCATTTTCCGCATCCGCTATCCGCTCGCCTCTAGCCGCTGCTCCTACTGGCCCCTCAGTTTCATCACGGCCTCTTTGCTTTTGAGCCGTTTAAGGGCGTCCAGTGTGGCGTAAACGGTGTTGAAAGCGTTTCTGGACCCCAGGTTCTTTGTAAGCACATTACGCACGCCGCCCGCCTCAAGCACCGCGCGCACTCCGCCGCCGGCTATAAGTCCGGTGCCGCCCACAGCGGGCTTCATCCATACATGCCCGGCTCCGAAGCGGCCTTCAATTTCATGGGGAATAGTTGTATCCAAAATAGGAAAAGTGAACATTTCTTTTTTCGCGCCTGAAGTGGCCTTCTGGATGGCGGACTGGACCTCGTTCGATTTGCCGAGCCCGACCCCCACAGTGCCCATGCCGTCGCCTACCACTACCAGGGCGTTGAAAGAAAATCTTTTTCCGCCCTTGACCACTTTGGTAACCCTGTTGACGGCCACCACCACGGCTTTTTCTTCCGGGGCCGCTTCAAAAGCAAGAGCCTCGGCCTTGGGTAAGCCGTCGGCATTGAGTTCCTTCTCGGTTCTTAATTGTTTCTGATTTTTAAGCATTCTGGATTCTCCTGATTAACGAGCTAGTAGGCGAGTAGGCTTGCAGGCTGGTAGGCATACCAGCCTACCCGCATACCGGCCTACCAGCGTCTTAAAACTTCAGCCCGCCTTCGCGGGCGGCTTCCGCCAGGGCTTTTACGCGGCCATGGTAAATTCGGCCGCCGCGGTCAAAACAGACTTCTTTCACGCCTTTTTCAATGGCTCTTTTTGCCAGCAGCGAACCGACCGCTTTGGCGATTGCAACGCTCTTGCCGGACTTGGTCTTATCTCTTAATTCCTTCTCCAGGCTTGAAGCGGCGGCCAAAGTGCCGCCTTTCAGGTCGTCCACGACCTGGGCGTAAATGTATTTGTCGCTCCTGTACACGCTGAGGCGCGGCCGCCTGATACCGCCCTCAAGCAACTTTTTCCTTGAGCGGTCTTTTCGGAACTGGTATCTTTCCTGTTTGGTTATCATTATGGTATCTCCAGATTATTTCTTGGCTGCGGCGCCGCCACCGACTCCCGCGCTCGCTCCAGCCGCGGTCTTTCCGGCCTTGCGGATGATATGCTCGCCCTGATATTTTATGCCGGTGCCTTTGTAAGGTTCCGGTTTTTTAATCCTTTTTATCTGGGCCGCGATGTTGCCGACGGCTTCCTTGTCTATGCCCTTTATGGTGAGCACGACCTGTTTTGGATCAAAGGACATTTTAATGCCCTGCGGTATATCAAGTATAACGGGATGAGAGAAGCCGAGCTGCATGGTAATTTTTGAGCCTTCCACCGCGCCCTTAAAACCCACTCCGTTTATTTCAAGCACTTTTTCAAATTCCTTGGAAACGCCGGTAACCATGTTATTTATCCTGGCCCGGGAAGTGCCGAAAAGCGCGGACTTTCCCTCGGCGCCCGCATCCACGGCAACAGTAAGCTTACCGCCCGCCACGGCCGCATTTATGCCGTCCGGCAGGGAGTAGTTAAGCTTACCCAGCGGACCCTCTATAAAAACCTTCTTGTTCTCAACGCGGACTTTGACCTTTTCAGGAACAATAATAGGCTGTTTTCCGATTCTGCTCATATTTTTTACCTCTTAAAGCTATTCTTAATTTCCTTCGCTATTCGCTAACCCCTATTCGCTATTCGCTGCCGTTAGCTACCACACCTGGCAAAGCACCTCGCCGCCGACTTTTTCTTTTTTCGCCTGATCGCCGGTTAAAATGCCTTTTGAAGTTGAAACGATAGTAACGCCGAAAGCGGCTTTAACCCTGGGGATTTCGCTGTAAGGCCGGTATATGCGCAAGCCCGGCCTTGAACTGCGCCTGATGCCCACGATTACCGGCTTCTTATCCTGCGTATATTTAAGACCGATGCGTATCACTCCGCGCCTGTCCAGGGTTTTGTCGGTTTTAGGGTCAAGCACCTTGTAATTTGAGATAAAACCTTCGTCCTTGAGGACTTTTACTATATTGACCTTGATGTTCGAGAACGGCACATCCACCCTTTCCTTTTTTTTCGCCACGGCGTTCCTTACGGAAGTAAGCATGTTTGATATGGGATCCATTTTTTTCTCCTTCAAAAAACCAAATCGTTAGCGAACAGGGGTCAGCGAATAGCGAATAGGGCCGGAAACACGGATTTTGATATTTTTTCTGTTTTCATTCGCTACTTCGCTATTCACTATGTGCTGCCGTAATACTACCAACTGGATTTTCTAAGTCCGGGGATAAGGCCTTCGTGGGCCATTTTCCTCAGGCATATTCTGCACAAACCAAAATCACGGTAATATCCGCGCGGCCTGCCGCATATCTGACAGCGGTTCCGAAAGCGCGTGGAGAACTTCTGGGGTTTGCGCATCTTCGCCATCCAAGCGTATGTTGCCATATCTACTCCTTTGAATTATCCAAAGCGGTCGCCTTATTGCTTAGTCTTGAGCGCCGGTTTTTTAAAAGGCATGCCGAGATGCTCCAGCAGCGCCTTGCCTTTTTCATTGTCTCCGGCGGTAGTGACAAAAGTTATGTTCATACCCCTGGCCTTGGGCGACTTCTCGGTGTTGACTTCCGCGAAAACGTGATGCTCTTTTAAGCCCACGTTCAGGTTCCCGCGCCCGTCAAAGAATTTCGGATCCATCCCCTGGAAATCCCGTATCCTGGGCATGGCGATGGAAACGAAACGGTCAAGGAACTCATACATCCGCATGCCGCGCAGCGTCACCCGCACGCCGATAGGCATGCCTTCGCGCAGCTTGAAGTTTGAAATGGATTTCTTCGCGCGCCGTATCTGGGGGGCCTGGCCGGCGATGAGAGAGAGGTCCTCTTTCGCCTGTTCAAGCAGCTGTATATTGTCTTTCGCCTCGCTGACTCCGATATTAACCACTATCTTTGTCAGCTTCGGCACAGCCATAGGCGAGGTTAGTTTTAATGCCGCCATAAGTTCCGGCACTACCTTGCGCGTGTAAACCTCGCTCAAGCGGGCCCTGTAGTCTTTGGGCAGAGCCTGTTCAACCGATTCTTTTTCTTTAGCCATTTGTGAATCACCTCTTAAATTATCACTTCTCCGCATTTTTTGCAGGCGCGCATTTTGCCGGCGCCCGGCGTATTTGAAATCTTCACTTTGGCGGGCTTGCCGCACTTGGGGCAAATCAGCTGGACATTTGAAATATCAAGCGGGGCTTCGATTTTGTGGATGCCTCCCGGCTGGTCTTTGGTGGTTTTTTTGTGCTTGGAAACTATATTGATTCCCATCACCACCACCTTGACGGAGTCCTCACCGGGAATTATTTCCTTTATCTCGCCTTTCTTGCCGCGGTCCTTTCCGATAAGTATTACGACAGTGTCTTTCTTTTTCAGTTTTAGCATAGCTTTGCCCTTTTATTAGCCCGTTACGCGCCCTTAAATAACTTCAGGCGCCAGAGAAACGATCTTTAGATAATTTCTGGCCCTTAGTTCCCTGGCCACCGGTCCGAAGACGCGGGTACCCTTTGGTTCGCCGTTTTCGTCGATCACGCACACGGCGTTATCGTCGAACCTTATATACGAGCCGTCCTTGCGGCGGGATTCCTTGGTGCACCTGACCACCACGGCTTTTACCACATCGCCTTTCTTTATCGCCCCGTGGGGAATGGCATCCCTGACCGAACAAACCACTACGTCGCCAAGGTAAGCGTAGGTCCGGGTGCTTCCGCCCAGAACTTTAAAACACTGAAGAGACCTGGCTCCTGAATTGTCGGCCACATTCAGTATCGTTCTTAATTGGATCATAATTTCTCCAGATTACTTCGCGGCCTTCAGAATAACGCGCGAAATCCGCCATCGTTTAAGGCTGGACATCGGGCGCGTGCTCATGATTTCCACAGTATCTCCCTCATGCGACTCGTTGCCTTCGTCGTGGGCGTAATACTTGGCGTTGCGCTTCATGGTTTTGGCGTAAGCGGCGTGATGCAGCGTTCTTTCCACACTGATAACGCGGGTCTTGTTCATGCGGTCTGAAACCACCACTCCGCGGAAAATTTTCCTATTGGGTCGTTCGGGCGCGTTCTCTTTCATTGTTTTTTCACCTCCGCGGCTGTTTTTGCGGCCGCCAGTTCTTTGGCCCTGAGCAGCGTTTTTATTAAGGCCGCTTTTCTGCGCGCGGTCCTTATCTGCAGCGGGTTTTCAAGGGGCGCCGATGAGCGCTTAAATTTGATCTGGAACTGGTGTTTTTCAATATCCCTGCCCTGTACCATCAGCTCGTCGACAGACAGGTTCTTTAAATGTTCTCTTTCTTTGCTTTTCATAAGTTCAGAACTCCATTTATCTCTTGCATTTTGCACTTTCTTAATCTTCCCTGGTGATGAACTTGGTATGGATAGGCAGCTTATGGCTTGCGCGCGTCATGGCTTCCTTGGCTGTCGCCAGATCAAGGCCTTCCAGTTCAAACATAATGCGGCCCGGTTTTACCACGGCCACCCAATGGTCCGGAGCGCCCTTGCCTTTACCCATGCGGGTTTCGGCCGGGTGCTTGGTAACGGCCTTGTCGGGGAAAATGCGTATCCACATTTTCCCGTTTTTCTTGACATAGCGCATTATGGACACACGGCAGGCTTCTATCTGGCGGGCCGTTATCCAGCGCGGCTCCATGGCCTTCAGCCCGTAATCGCCGTGCACCAGCTCCGCGCCGCCCTTGGTATTGCCCTTTATGCGGGGCGCGGAATGGGTCTTCCGGTATTTCACTCTTTTAGGCATCAGCATGAAAATTATTCTCCTTGTTTATTATTCTCGTTCTCGGCGGGTTCCGCGCGCTTGGCGGCGGCGGCTTCGTCCATCACCGACACTTCGGTCGGATGCTCGGCCTCAAGTTTTTTAAGCTGTTCCATAAGCTCGCGCGGGGTCTTGGCGAAGAACAGCTTTTTGAAAATCCACACTTTAATGCCTATCTTTCCCATTACGGTGTAAGCCTCGGTAAGGCCGTAATCTATGTCGGCGGACAGGGTCTGCAGCGGCACCCGGCCCTTGCGGAACCATTCCCGGCGCGCTATTTCAGATCCGCCAAGGCGGCCGCCCACCTGCACTTTTATACCGAGGGCGCCGGAGGCCATGGTGCGCTCCATGGCCCGCTTTATGGCCCTTTTGTGAGAAATGCGTTTTTCAAGCTGCTGGGCTATTGACTGGCCCACCAGGCGCGGGTCCATTTCCGCTATCTTGATCTCGGAAACATTGACGAAAACCTTGCGTTTGGTAAGCGCCTCAATGTCTTTTTTAAGGTTTTCAATGTCGGCGCCGCGCCGTCCGATAACTACCCCGGGGCGGGCGGTATGTATGGTAAGCTTAAGGTAAGGGCCGGCCCGCTCAATGTCCACCCAGCTCACCGAAGCCAGCTGGAAACGTTCGCTTACCATTTTTCGTATTTCAAAATCCTCGCCTATAAGCTCCGGCATTTTCTTGGGGGCGAACCACTTTGACTGCCAGTCCTGAATGTATCCGAGCCGCATTCCCCGGGGGTGAATTTTTTGTCCCATAGTTATCTTAAAAGACAGTTTAGATGGTTTAGCGTAGTTTAGAGAAGTTCTCTAAAAACCCTACACTCCACGCTCTACACTATTTCTTCTTAGCCTCCTTGGTATCCGAAACGGTCACTGTTACGTGGCACATTTTCCTCTTGAAAGGCATGGCCCGGCCCTGAGGCCCGGGCTGCACCCTTTTCAGGGCTTTCATCGGGCCCTGATCCGCGAAAGCGGTTTTTACCCACACAGTTTTCAGGTCCAGCCTTTTTCCAAGCTTGACCGCGAGGTTGGCGCCGGCCGACCTGACCGCTTTGCCCACCAGTTCGGTGGAACGCATCGGTATGGCGGACAGTATCTGCTGCGCTTCAAAAAGGGATTTTCCCCTTATCTGGTCAAGCAGCTGTCCCACTTTTCTGCGGCCGTATCTTTGATATTTCAGTTTGCAAATAGCATCCATAGTTTAAATAGAGGTCAGCGGTCTGCGGTTGGCGGCAAGCGTATTCAAGGAACTCCTTCCCTATTCGCTGTTCGCTATTCGCTATTCGCTTAATTCCTCATTCCTCCCGATTAAGTTAAGTCTGTGGCGTCCTTCGTATGCGAAGCGCCGTGGCCTCTGAACTGCCTGGTGAAAGAAAACTCTCCCAGTTTATGCCCGATCATGCGCTCGGTCACATAAACAGGCAGAAATTTCCGGCCGTTGTGCACCATAAAAGTATGTCCGATAAACTCCGGCGTTATAGTGCAGGCCCTGGCCCAGGTTTTTATCGGTTTTTTCTCTCCGGCCAGGCTCATCTTCTGCACTTTTTCAAGGACCCCCGGGTCGACAAAAGGGCCTTTTTTTGAAGATCTGCTCATTTTAAAAAACCTCCGTTTAAACTGCGGTAATCAGTAATCGGTGACCGGTAGATCGGTTAATGGTTACCGGTAACCGGTTTACACCGGCCTTTACGACGCGCTGATCTGGGACTTGCGCCTGTCCTGTACTATCATCCAGCCCCATATTTTTTTCTTGGTCCTGGTCTTGTAGCCTTTGGAAGGCTGGTTCCAAGGTGACCGGGGCACATTATTGCCCTTGGAACGGCCGCGTCCGCCGCCGAGCGGGTGGTCGACATTGTTCATGGCGCCGCCTCTGACCGTGGGCTTAACGCCCAGGTGACGGGAGCGGCCGGCTTTGCCCAGAGATATCGTATTGTGCTCAAAATTACCCACCTGGCCGATGGTGGCCATGCAGCCTATAAGTATCTTCCTTATTTCGCCGGAAGGCATTTTTACCAGCGCGTAATCGCCCTCTTTGGCCATAAGCTGGGCCTGCGTGCCGGCGGAACGCACGAACTGGGCACCTTTGCCGGGAATCATCTCTATAGCGTGAATAAAGGTGCCTTCAGGTATGTTCAAAAGCGGCAGGGCATTGCCAAGCCGTATTTCGGACTTGGGTCCGCTTACCACTGAAGCCCCCACGCCAAGGCCCAGAGGCGCCGGTATATAGCGCTTCTCTCCGTCCGCGTAAAACAGAAGGGCTATGCGGGCATTGCGGTTGGGGTCGTACTCAATAGCGGCCACTTTGGCCGGCACGCCGAATTTTTCCCGTTTAAAATCCATCTGCCGGTACAGCCTGCGATGGCCGCCGCCGTGGTGGCGCACCATAAGCATGCCCGTATTGTTGCGCCCGCCGTTTTTCCGCAGACCGCGGGTAAGATTTTTCTCCGGAACGGTTTTTGTAATGTCGGAGAAATCACTGATAGTGATAGTTCTTCTGGAAGGGGTATAAGGGTTAAAAGATTTAACTGGCATATTGTCTCCTAAGTTAACTGCTGTCTGTCCTATTTCGGCAGGTCCGTCATGTCAATTTTCTGGCCGGTCTTGACCGTTACCACGGCCTTCTTCCAATCCGACCGCTTGCCTTCCGAACGGCCCACGCGATGCATCTTGCCCGGCATATTGGCCGTGCGAACCGCTTCAACCTTCACTTTAAAAAGCGCCTCGACGGCCTTTTTTATTTCCACTTTATTGGCCAGCGGGTTTACGCGGAAAGAATAGCGGTTCTCTTTATCTTTAAGCATCATGCTTTTTTCGCTTAGAATAGGGGTGATAAGCACATCAGTAAAATCTCTGCTCATTATATTGATCCTCCTTCAAGACTTGCCCCGCTCTTTTGGGGCACACTTCAGGCTCTACCACCGAAGTGAACCTATTAACCTTTTGCTGCTGCCAAAAGGGCGGGGCTTGCGTAAGCGCCGTAACGGGCACGGTACGCATTAAACGGCCAATTTTGCGCTCACAAAGTTTAAAGCCGCAGATGTAAAAACCAGCCTGCCGGCGCTCATAACCTGATAGGCGTTGAGATCGGCGGCGAGACACCATTTGACATGGGCCAGATTTCGTGAAGCGGTGGTAAAGTTCTTATCGGCCTTGTCAAGCACGAAAAGCGCTTTTTTTGAGCCCAGGTTAAGGGCTGAGAATATAGCCTGAAGCTCGCGGGTTTTCGGCTGCTCCATGGTTAAATTGTCAACCACTATCACGGACCCGGCCGCATGCATGGCTGAAAGCGCGTCTATAAGGGCCTGGCGCAGTTTTTCCGCGGGCATGTCCTGCCTGTAAGAGCGGGGCCTTGGGCCGAACACCACGCCGCCCTTGCGCCACAGCGGAGAGCGGATAGTTCCGGACCTTGCGCGGCCGGTGCCTTTCTGCTTCCAGGGCTTGCGGCCGCCGCCTGAAACTTCTCCGCGGGTTTTGGTGGAAGCGGTGCCGCTTCTGCGGTTTGCCAGGTAGTATTTTACCGCCTCGTAAAGGAAATAGGGATCGGCTTTACGCGCGAATATAACTTCGGGCAGTTCATACTTGCCCACTTCCTGCCCTTTTAGATTTAAAAGTTTTGTTTCCATAGTTTATCCTGGACGCTCCTGTTACTTTTTAGCCGGCGCCGCCGGTTTCTTGGGGGCCGCCTTCGCTGCCGCCTGTTTGCCCTTTTTGGGGACCAGTACCAGCGGTTTAGGCGTTTTCTTTACGGTTTTCGTGATATAAACCAGGCTGCCCGCCGCCCCCGGGACGCTGCCGTTCACAAGCATTATATTCTCTTCTGGAATTATCTTTATTACCTTTATCTTCTGCATGCTCACGGTATCCACGCCCATATGTCCCGCCATGCGCTGGCCGGGCAGTACGCGACCGAGAGAGCGCCGCGAGCCGATGGAACCCGGCGCTCTTTCCCTGTCGGATGCGCCGTGGGAAGCCGGCCCGCCGCGGAAATTATAGCGCTTCATGCCGCCGGCAAAGCCCTTGCCCTTTGACACGCCCTGCAGATCCACATATTCCCCCGCGGCAAAACGCGCGGTCAGGCTGGCCGTCTGCCCTGCCTGCACGCCGGAGATATCCTCCACGCGGAATTCCTTGAACTTGCGTACCGGCTTTATGTCAAGTTTTTTAAAGATCCCCATTCTGGCGGCATTTACATTTTTCTCGGTCATGTGGCCGAAGCCCAGGCAGATAGCCTTGTAGCCGTCCTTCTCGGGTGTACGGGTGTACATCACGCGGCAGGGGCCCGCCTGGATCACCGACACGGCGAATAATTCGCCGGCCGCATCGAACATCTGGGTCATCCCCATCTTGCGGCCTATAAGGAACTTAAATCCCGCGGGCATTTCGGAGGGCTGCGCTTTGGTCTCCGGCTCGGTCTGCGGCTGCTCGGCTGCGTTTTTATTTTCTTCTGTCATGATCAACTCCTAAAAAATATTTACCTGAAAATAGACAAGAACACCGGACCGGGGCCGACATGGCTTCCGGTTCTTCCATCGAACTTCTTTTTTGTTCCTGTTTTTATTATAAAGTCCGCAGTCGGAGGGAATTTAGGCCGCTCCGCCTATAGGACCGGCCGCCCGTATTCGTAAAGAACGCGACGGCCTTATGATAAAAACAAACCTTATTTCAAAGATTACAGCTCTAAGGTTTTAGGTAACAGGTATTATTGTAACAAAAAACCTTTCGAGAGTCAAAAGGTTTTTTAAAATTCAGTTTTGCTGACAAAGTTGAAATCCCTGACCGTTATCGGGGGTATCGAGCTAAAGATCATTGCTTTTTCCTTCCCGATCTCGGCCGTATTGCGGAACATGTCGAAAACGCTCTGGTTGAAGCGGAAGTTGTTCACGCTCCCCGCGATTTTCCCGTCCTTTATTCTGAAAACTCCGTCCCTCGTCATGCCGGTAAAAATGCCGTCCATCAGGTCGACCAGCCGGATATACCAGAAACTGTTGACGTACAGACCGTTTTCCACGTTGGAAATAAGACTGGCGATGGGTTTATCCGTTCCCTGGAAAATGATGTTCGCAGGGAATCGGCCCGTAGCCTGAACTCCCTTCTTTTTGGCGTAATACCTGGAGTGCCAGGGGTTCGCCAGTTTGCCGTTCCTTATCATATCGAAGCCGATATAAGGCATGGCGTCTTCCGGAGAGAACGGCGACAGGCTGACTTTTTCGTGGTCCGGCTTCGAATAAATATGTATCGCTTCGTCCGCGATACGTTCGTTCAGCCTTTTTGATAAGGCTGAACGGCCTTCGTCTATCGCTTTCGCGTCCATATTGTACCAGAGGAAGATAATAAGAAGCTCTTCCACGGCCGCCGGCCCCAGCACCACGGTGTATTTGCCGGCCTCAAGTGAAGCGGGGTTTTTAGAAAGCCGCGCGCGGCTGATAACATTCGAGAGGAACGCTTCCCCGTCATAGTCGGAAAAGTCCTTTGAAATGTGAGAATCCTTGAACGAGGAATTCTCCGTCATGGCCGTAAGCGTGAATGCCGAGCTGCAGTTGCTGTGCGAAACATGCACGCCTTTGTTGTTATAGACTTCGGCCGTGAAAGGGTTCGTGGAAAAGCTTCCGGCGGAATTCAAACCGGCTTCCTTAAGCTCCTTGAACGCGTGCCGGAGAATGCCGTATTTTTTGCTGTCGGTCAGTTTCCCGAAGACAGGCCTGAAATGCTTTATCGCTTCCGCCTCGCCTTGTGTCACGGGAGGCATGTATTCGGGGTCCTTCGGCAGGAGCTTAGCCGCCTCATAGGCTTTTTTCACCGCGTGCTTTATGCCGTCTTCCGAAAGATCGTTCGTCCTGTATGACCCGGTCCTGCCGTCATAGCCGACTTCAACCTTTACCTCCTCCTCCAGCTTGAACAGGTTCTCCCTGTTCACGGAATTGTTCGAGAACCTTATATGATGCGTCTCGCTTTTTCCGTAACCTATGACTACATGGTCCGTTACGGGCTTTTTTAATATCTTTTCTATTATTAAATCAGTTCTTTTCATTATTTTGCCCTCCTTACCATGATATTCCTGAACCTGGCGGGACTTGCGCCATGGGTCATCTGGGCCAGCTGCATGGGATCGCCTTTCCCGCAGGTTATGAACCCGGACCGTTTAAAGAACCTTTCATCGGTTATCGCGTCGCAGCTGCGCCAGAACTCGTAGGAGAGCGCGTTATAAACGACGTTCTTCAGCATGCCCGTGATTTTCCCGTTCTTTATCTCCCAGAAAGCGTCCCCGCCGAACTGCATATTGAGCCGCATCTGATCTATGCTGAACGAACCCATACCTTCGATGTATATCCCGTCTTTGGTGTCCGCTATCAGTTCTTCAACGGAGAGGGGCTTGGTACCGGGCGCAAGATACAGGTTCGGTATTCTGGTGATGGGGACATCGCAGTACTTGGTGGCCCGTGTGGTACCGTTCGCGCGCTCCATCTTCATCTTGTGAGCGAGTTCCCGGTTCACCCCGTATCCCGTCAGCACCCCGTCTTTTATCATATGCCACTTCTGGCATTCAACGCCCTCATCATCGTAGCCGCAGCTCGCGAGCCCCCCCTCAAGGGTGTTGTCCGCGATAAAGTTGACAAGATCGGAGCCGTATTTGAAATTATTAAGCTTTTCCATGGTGGCGAAACTTCTGCCGGCGCAGGACTCCTCATAGCCGAGGACGCGGTCCAGCTCGGTCGGATGGCCCACGGACTCGTGCATGGTAAGGGAAAGATGCTCCGGATCAAGTATAAGCGTGGCCGGGCCGGTTTCGCAGGGTTTAGCAAAACAGTGTTCGCGGGCCTGCGCGGCTATTCTTTCGGCGTTGCCTATGAAATCCAGTCCCCTGAAATATTCATAGCCGGCGTTCATGGGGGCGGGCCAGTAATGGCGTGATTTTACCTCGCCATTCACCCTGGCCAGGGCTTCGATCTCCGGGAGCACTGTATAAACGTCGGTTTCAATGAGGGAGCCTTCCGTATTGGCGTATTTCTTCGCCATGTTCCTGAAAACAAGGTGGGAGTTAGCTTTGATCACATCCTTCCCTTTCAGTATCGTTTCACCGGCCTGAAGGAGGACGCCGACGGCATCGCTTACGTTTACTTCGAACGGGTCTTCTTTTATTTTTGTCGCGAATTTCGCGACATGCCTGGGCTCCGCGGCAAGTTCAACGGTCCCTGTCGCCGATCTGTCGGCGCTTTTGGCCAAAGCCAGCGCCTTGTCGGCGGTCTTTCTGAGAGCGGCCAGGTCCGTCTTGCTGGTGGAAGCATAGCCCCAGCCATTTTCATAAAGCACTTTTATTCCAACGCCGGAAACATTCTGTTCGGTTATCTGTTCCACGCGCAAATCTTCCGTTAAAATTTCCCGCTCGCGGAAAAGATGTTCCCGCGCGTCCGCGAACCGGACTTTTTTTCCTTCCAGATAATTAATGATCTCCCGGAGGTTATCCATATATTCCTTTATATATCCTTAAATGAGGATGTTTTGCGCCGCTGAGATTATGATACAAAAAACCGCGCTCCGGGATAAGCCCTTGACAAAACCGGGAAGTCCTGCTATACTATCACTGTACTAGTAAGGTAATACAGTTATGATAAAAATAAACTTTGACTCCCGGATGCCGATATACGACCAGATAAAGCTGGGGCTTAAAAGCCTGGTCGGGAAAGGCCTGCTGAAGCCCGGCGACCAGGCCCCATCTATAAGGAAGCTGGCTTTAGACATAAAAGTGAACCCCAATACCGTCGCAAGGGCTTACAGGGAGCTTTCAGCCGAAGGGTTCTTTGACTCCAGCCGCGGCGAGGAAAACTGCATTTCCGGCCGGGCGCTTGAAATTTCAAAAAACGCGCGCGCGCAAATAGCTTCGCTGCTTGAGTCCGCGGTCCAAAGCGCGCTTGAGAACGGATTTTCCTGGACGGACATAGACGCGGCCATGTCCGAACTGAAAAGGAGGGTCAAATGAACCCCGATATTCTAAGCGTAAAGGGTCTTTCCAGGTCCTTCGGCCGGAAAAAAGCGGTGGACGGCCTCAACTTCACCGCCGCCCGCGGGGAAGTCGTCGGGCTGCTGGGCAGGAACGGCTCCGGCAAAACCACGTTTTTCAAACTGATACTTGACATGCTGGACCCCGACTCGGGCGAAATACAGGCGGCCGGGATTTCGCCCGACGGCAGCGGGAGCATAAGACAGGATATCGGCTATGTGCCGGAAAGGCCCTCGTTCCACAATTTTATGAGCGTGATGGAAACCCTGAAACTCCGCGCGGCGATATATAAAAAATGGGATATGCAAAAAGCCGTTTCAACCGCGGCCAAGCTGGGGCTGCGCCTCGACAGAAAAATACAGGGAATGAGCAAAGGCGAAACGGCGAAGCTCGCCTGGATATGCGCGGTTTCCCATAACCCGTCCCTGCTTCTGCTGGACGAAGCCGATTCGGGGCTGGATTATCTGGTTAAGGAAAAGATAATAGAGGGGCTTATAGGCGAACTTGTTTCGGCCGATAAGACCATAATATTGGCCTCGCACACAATGGAAAACTTTATGGGGATAATAGACAGGCTCGCGCTAATATCGCGCGGTTCGGTGCAAAGCACTTACGACGGAGACACGCTGAGGAGCTCGGTTTACCGCGTGACCGCCAGGGTCAGGCCCGGCGCGGCGGCCGTTGCGGGCGCTCCGTACGCGCGGCTTATATCAGAAGACGGGCCCGTGAAGATTTTCGGCGTCATCGGCGAGAGCGGCCTTAAAACACTTTCAGGGCTTGAAATTTTTGAAAGCGTTCAAAGCGAAAGGATGAGCGAGGCTGAAGCATTCACTTTACTCCTTTCGGGAACCAGGGAGGAGTTATGACTGCGCTTATAAAGCTTTATTTCCGGAAAAAACTCATTGCGATAGCCATTCTGGTTGCAGTATTGCTTTTTTCGCTGCTGTTCCGCGAAAGTCTCGAAAACACACTTAATGAAAATCTGCTTAAGTTAGCGG
Organism: Elusimicrobiota bacterium; assembly: GCA_026388155.1. Lineage (NCBI taxonomy): Bacteria > Pseudomonadati > Elusimicrobiota > Elusimicrobiota bacterium. Next base: position 74,694 of record JAPLKI010000010.1, on the reverse strand, counting down.
GGTTCTGTTTCCATAAAGGAATATTGAAAAGCCTATGGTCAATAATAGGGATCCCGGGCTCCGCCGCAATGCTTGGGGCGTCGTTCGGAGCCGAAGCGGCTTCTGAATATTCCCGTGAAGCCGAACTTCTTTATCCGGTGTCCGGTGTCAAACGAATGTTTGCCGCTCTGATCACGGTCCTTCCCGTGGTCGCTTCCATGCTGGCTATTATGTATCTGCCCTACAGGCCGAGTTTGCCGTCCTATACGCTCTACACGTCTTTGCTGTTGCAGGTTACTATAATCTGTTTCGCCGCCGGATTGCTGACAAAGGACACGCTTAAGGGCGCGCTGACGGGTGTGGTTTGGATAATAATCGTCTCCTCGCCTCTTATCAGCGCTTCCGTGATGCGCGTGGTAATGTCGGTTGTCGACGTTAATTATAAGTATCTTCTTTCCATTCTGTTCACGCTGGGAGCGGCAGGTTCCGCTGCGGCACTGGTACCGCTCTCACGCGCGGTTGACCGCAAATCGGCTATCGCCAAAGGAAGCGTCCCCGCGGCGCTGTTGCTTCTCTCGCCATTTTTTATCAGCATGGTATACACCGCAATGACCGTGTCTGAATACAGAAAATTCACTCAACCGACTTCCTCTACAGGCTTTAGTTGGATCAAAAGCCGGCCTTACTGCGGCCCGCTTGCCTTGGCACAAAGTCCGGCAAGCGGAAGTTTATACGCTATAAACGCGGAAGGCCGCAGGGAAACCCTGTTTAACGGGGGATCAAGGGGATTTCTCAGTCTTCTTACTCACCCTTTTCCTCCTCCTGTAATGCCATGCAAGTACTCAATCTCAAGGGACGGCACATTATGGGTCACAATAGAAAACCTCTCTGTTCCTGAAGACAGCCTGGATAGACGCGACGGAACCGCGCCGCCGGACCGTTACAGGCTGTTAAGCCGCAGCCCCGAAGGGAAGATAAAAATCATTGAGTTGGGAATTAAACATTTGCCTTATCCGGTTGACACAGGGGATGGCACGGTTTTGATATACAGCGAGCGCGGTGATCGGTTCTCCTACGCGCGGCTTACGCCGGGCATGGAAAAGCCGCTGTGGAAAACTCTCAGCGAAAACAATAAAGAGGCGGAAAAAAACTTTAAGGACATCAGGAAAGCCTCAGGCCTTTATGCCTACCCCGGCGGGAAAGGGCGCGCGATTGTGGCCATGGACGGGAAAAAAGAGCGTACGGTTTGCGTTCTTCCGGGAGAGGCCGGGGCATTTGGCGGAGACAACGGGCTTTTCCCGGCTTTCAGCCTTAACGATAAAAGGTCTTTTCTTGCGCTGTCAAAGAACGGAAAGACGGGTTCGGTCTATCTCTGCCGCGCGGGCAAAGCGGAAAAACTCTGGAATTCCGGCAACGACGTGTTCACCGGGTTCACAGTAAATCCGGACGGTTCGGTGGTAATAACGGGGGTGGGCGGCGGCATTAATTTCTACGCGCTTTCTCCGGACGGAAAACCTCTGCCCCCCATGCCCGAGTCAACTTTAACCGGCCGGCCGGGCGGCGCGCAGGTCCTCATTGACATAGTAAAAACCGACGGCAAAAGCGTCTGGTTCCTTGACGGCAAGGCCTTGTTCAGACTTGAGCCCGACGGCCGCCGCGTAGAACTTGCGCGCGCGGAAACCGATCTGGCGGATAAATACAGCTCGTCCGGGTATCCCCTTAAGAGGCTGCATACAGTCGTACTCGCTTCAGGGATATTATACGCCGGCAAGGACGGGCTGATGAGGATAGACTGGGAAGGGCATAGCAGTAAAATATCAGAGTGATATGTGCGTGCCGGAACAAGATATAAAAGGGCTCCTGCCTTTTTGTCAAAATTTATACTATCTTTCCATATTCAAACTTTGCCGGGTTTTCCCGTAAGGTCTGCGATAGCTTTTGTTGATATCAGGGTAACAGTTATCTCGCTCACGCCTTCCGCGGAAACGAGGCTTCCTATGGCCGCGGCATTGCCATCCTTATCTTCCCACCTGCAGGAAATTTCATTATGTTCTCCGGCGGCGCAGGATAGCGGCCAGCCGTATTTCTGGTTCAACAACAAGCGCAGCTGCTCAAGTTCTACCCAGGAATTGGCCAGCGGGGCAAAAGACAGCATAACGGAGATAAGCTTTCCCTCCAGAAAGCGGTGGGTTACCGTCAGCCGCGCCGCTTCCTGTTCTTTTGAGGCCGTGTAGACGTTTGGCGCGGTTTCTTTCGCGCCGGTATTAGAGGCCTTGAAGGCGTCAAGGGCGGCGCTAAGGCGCGGGGTCTCGGTGGAGACGAACAAATCCAGTATCCCGCGCAGGCGCGCCAGATCCGGCGAAAGCTTTGCCAGACGTTCGCGAAGTTCGGATTTGTCCTTGTCGGTGGTCTTCGCGGCCATCTGAGGCTGGGCCATGAGGACGGCGTAATACTGGTCGGTCAGGCTTTTTTGCGCCGCTGTAGAGGAATACACAAAAAGCTCGCTGGAGGCCAGAGCCGCCATGTCCAGGTTTATCTTGTCGGGAGCCATTGCGGCCGGCGCGGCCGCGCCGGCATCCCTTGCGCGCATGAGCCCGTCCACCTCCACGGGAGTCATACCGGTCTTGAGGAAAAGCTCCCTGTTGTAGCGCAGGTCGGCCTTTTTGTCATCCCAGAACTTATTCATGCGCCGGAAGCCGTAAAACCAGGATATTCCATCCGATTCGAATGGCGTGTAGTACGGGTCATCGCTGCAGTCCGTGTAGGCTTTCATGCCGGAAAGCGAATTTTTCCAGTAAGTGCGGCAGTTCAGGTCTCCGGCCCGCGCCGGGATTGTTGATCCCGTAAACCAAAGGGCGATCATTAGAACGGTTAAGTTTCTCATACTCTCTCCTTATTTTATACGCCAAAAAGTCGCCTGACACCTTTTTCCAAGTATAGCAAAACAACCCGACAGAAGGTCTGTCGGGTTGTTTTTTGCCTGTAAACGGATGATTTAAACGGTCAGGGAACGATATCCGCCGCCGCCCTGCCTTGATGGGGAGGCTGGGGCGGAGGCTGGCTGGGATCCACATTGGGGTCCGGGAACGGGAACCAGAACGGATACGGATGCGGATAAGGGAACGGATACGGTTTCTGGTAGGACGGGTCTATTTTGTCGAGTGTTACGCCCTTAAGAACGCCGTTAGGCGAACAGAGCAGGTCGGGGTTCTTAGTCACATCCTTGACCTCATTATAACAGGCCACCGGGGCATTAGAGGCGGCACCGGAACAAAGCAGCGCCGGATACTGGGCCAGGCCCTTGGCGGCCTTGAAACATTCTATCGGCGCAAGCGTCGCCGCCCCCGAGCACAAAAGAGCCGGATAGTCGGTCAAGCCCTTGGCGGCGTTGAAACAGTCTACCGGCGCTAGGTCGGCCGCTTTGGCGCAGAGCAGCGCCGGATATTTCGTCAGGTCTTTGGCGGCGTTGAAACAGTCTATCGGGGCGTTGGAGGCCGCTCCCAGGCAGAGAAGAGCCGGATACTGGGTCACATTACCTGCCGCTTTAAAGCAGACGGCTGGAGCCGCGGCATCGCGTGCCGCCGCGCAGAGCAGTGCCGGAAACCGGGTCAGGTCCTTGGCGGCCTTGAAGCAATCCACGGGAGCGTTCGAAACGGCGCCTGAACAAAGCATGGCGGGATAGCCGGTCAGATCTTTGGCGGCGGAAAAACAGTCGGCCGGGGCCGTGGAATTAGCGCCGGCGCAGAGCAGGGGAGGGTACTTCGTGAGCGGACTTGCCGCCTTGTAGCAGTCCACGGTCCCGGAGAAACCGGCCGGCTGGGCGGAGGGCACAGCGGAAGGCGGAGCTGATTCAAACGCCCCGGCCGCAATAGCCTGCTCTAAGCCGGACTCCGCGGTCTGGCGCAAAGCTTCACCCGACATGGCCGCGCTTGACCGCGCGGCCAGAAAGGCACATATGCACAACACAAGGGATCTTGAGAAAATAGTCATACCGCAATTATAGTATAAATCGGGAAACCTAAAAAGCACTGGATGGCGCACAGGCCGATTACTGAGGCCTGCACAAATAAGGTCCGCGCTGGCCGGGCTGATTTTGAAGCGAAACAAGGAACGAGGAGCGCGCATAGCGGGGCTATGTAAGTGACGAGTGACGCAGTTGCAGCCCAAAAGCGCCCGGCCCTTTCCCAAAGGGAAAGGGAGGCTTGCCTTTGAGCGACTGCTTCGTTGCTCCTCGCTCACAGACCCCCGGTATGCTCGTTCGTCGCGCCTCGCATTCATCTCAAATCCAAGCCTCCAACACGGACATTATTTATGCAGGCCTCAGTAAGTCCGTTTCAAACCCAGGCGTGCTTTAAAAGCAGGCCGCCCTCAGGGGGCAGGCGGCGCACATGCGCGGGACGGTCCTCGTAGAGAACGGCGCCGTCCGGACTTTTTACTATGAACTTATAAGCCACGCTTGCGCCGGGAGGGTGCTTAAGCGGCAGGCCCTCCATCCACAGGTTGTCATTTATATATTCAAGCGGGAAGGCCCTGTCCAGATCCCAATTTCCGAGCTCGGGGCAGTTGCCGGTTACAAAAATTTTCTGCCCCCAGGCCGTTTTAAAGCCGTTCAGCATGAACGTGACAATCAGGGTGTGTCCGTCCGACGGCGCGGCCGCGCGCGAGAAAACAAGCAAAGAGTCTTTTTCAAGCCTTAGTTTTTCAATTTTCCCCCCGCTCACGCGCGCGGGCGATTGCGTTAAAACATCAGTGTAAACGCCATCCGGCAGTTCGATATTTTCAAGCGTAACTTCAGAGGCCGGCCCCTTGTTAAAAACGGCAAGGCAGCAGTTGTCCAGGTAAACGCGGGTATAGGCGTAAATATTTTCCGACGCTGATTTAACGCGCTGGCTGCCTCTTTGCACGGCCAGGTTTTCTTTTCTCACCTGCGCAAGAGCTTTTATTAATTTGAAGGCGGGAGTTGTTGCGTCCCAGCGCTCCATCATGGGCCTGTTATAGGGATCGGCGCCGCCGTTGGTATCATTGTGCAAATATTGTTCGGTGCCGTAATAAATGCATGGCGTGCCGCGGCAGGTCATAATCAGGCCCAGCGCCAGACGCAGGCGTTCAGGCGTTCCCCCCACCGACAAAAACCGCGGCATGTCGTGATTGTCTACGAAAGTGACCAGTTCGTGGCAATTGTTGAAAAGGGCGTCTTTTTTAAAAACCGCCTCAATACAGCAAAAACCGCCGTCAGCGTTCTTCGCCAGGCATGACTCGATGGCGTTCTGGAGCGAAAAATCCAGCATACCCATGCCGCTGGCGTTCGCGAAATGCACGGAGAAAGGGTCGTTCGCCCCTCCCTGAAACCATTCCCCGAAAATGAACAGCTCCGGTTTGTGGAAAAGCATGTCCGAAACGAATTCCTGCCAGAACCAGAGCGGCATGTGCTTTACGGTATCCACGCGCAGGCCGTCGGCCCCCTTGTCCACCCAGAGTTTCATGGCTTCCTTGATATAGGTCCGGTAGCCGATCTTTGACTCGTTGAAATCCGCCAGGCCGCAGAGTTCCTCGTTCTCCACCTGCCATGCCGAGTTCCAGTCGGTGACGCCGCCATTGCGGTGATACCAGCCGAGCGTGTCGTTCTCGTAGGAAGTCAGCAGTTCGCCGTCGTCGTAAAGCTCGCCTTTCGTCACTTTCCCGCCGTCGTCCGGCCTATGCGCCGGGCTTGAATGGTTGCAGACTATGTCAAGTATCAGCTTCATATCCCTTTTGTGCATGGCCGCGGCCAGACGGTCAAGAATAGTATCATGTGAAGCGAAGACCCTGATGTCTTCCTGGTTGGAAACCAGATGCTCGTCCATCCGCTTGAAATCCTTGGCCCAGTAGCCGTGGTAAGCCGCTATGCCGCGCCCCTCCACATCCACCAGTCCGTCGGCCTGGTCAAACAGCGGGGTAAGCCACAGAGCCGAGGCGCCCAGCTCTTTTAGGTAATCCAGTTTGTCAATAACGCCGGCGAGGTCGCCGCCCCAGTATTTGCACCAGTCTTTTTGCGCGGCGTCAAAGGCCTCCGGGTTGCGGCAATTGTCGTTAGAAGGGTCGCTGTTAAGAAACCGGTCCACTACCAGAAAATAAATAGTGTTTTCGTTAAAGAATTGCATGTAAGTTGTCCCTTAATACCCGCATTTTACATTTTGCACTTTGCCTTTTTCATGTATGGGTCTTCCGACTTTAGCGTGGGTAGCTGTTGACGGGGTTTGCGGGTCCTGTCGGGGGACTGGAACGCAAAAACAGGGTCGGGCACACCGTGCCCGCCCTTCCCATCCTCGCCCTCCGCGCTACGCAAGCGTCGGGCTCCGGAGGGTTTTGCTGGCCTATGGACGTGCCGTATCAAGCGCTATGCGCAACAGACGGCCTTATCCAGCTCCCCCGCCACCCGCGCCATCTAATTCCAAAAGGAAATCCAAAAGAACTACATTTACTAACCTATCCCCTCGCCTTTTCAACCAATTCTTTGGGATATCCTATGTCCAGCACTTTTATTTCGCCGGTATTTGGCTGGGCGTGAGCGGCCATCAGGCCGGATTTGGCGAAACCGAGAGTAAAAGTGGCTTTCGCGATTATAAAAACCCCGCTGTGATGGCCGGTATCGGGGCTCAAGCCCGAAGGGATATCCACGGCTATTATAGGCTTGGCGCTCTTGTTCATAAGCTGTATCACCCGGCGCACGGGACCTGTGGGTTTGCCTACCGAGCCGGCCCCCAAAAGAGCGTCAAGCAGTATGTCCGCCTTTAAGAATTCCCCGGCCAGACTTTCTATATTTTCTTTTGCCAAAAGCGTTATTTTTACGCCTTCAGCTTTAGCCCGCTCAATATTTTTTACCGTCAGCTCGCCGTAGCCGCGCTCGGACGGGGCCACTATAAAAACCTCAGGCACGCCGCCGGCGGCCTTAAGATAGCGCGCCGCCACTAACCCGTCGCCGCCGTTATTGCCGCGCCCGCAGCAGACAGCGGCCTTCAGACCGGCGGCATCCTTTAAAAGAGCCGCTTTGGCGAAAGCAAGCGCCTCACGGGCCACGGCGGCGCCCGCGTTTTCCATAAGCGTTAGCTCCGGCATGGAATATTCCATGGAGACTATTTTATCCAGGTATCTCATTTTTTCCGCCGTTACCACCGGCAGGCCCTGGTATTCTTTGATCTGGGGTATTTTGGACATAAGTTGTTCCTTAAAAAGAACTAATTTTTGCCGTATGCCATACGCCATATGCCGTAGGCTTTTTTTAAGGAGTTCCTTATAGCCTATGGCCTATGGCTTAAAGCTTATGGCAGTTTTCTTGCTCCGGCCCTTCGTTCGCGGATCCATCCGCAAAAATCCTCGAATGACAGGCAATTTAAAATATCTTCTTTTGTAAGGCCCGCGCGGCGGGCCACAATAACCGCCTGCTCCATGTAGGCAAGCTGGGCGGCCGAATGAGCGTCGCTTGAAAGTAAAAGCTTCAGCCCCGCCTCTTTAGCCATTCTGGCTGTTACATCCGTCAAATCCTGCCGCTCGGGCTGGCCGTTTATTTCCAAAGCCGTTCCATAGCGGCGGGCGGCCTCAAGAACCGCGGCGTAATTTATTTTGTACGGCTCGCGTTTATTCAGCAGGCGTCCCGAAGGATGGGCAATTGCGTCCACGCAGGGGTTCGCCATCGCGGCAACGACTCTGGCGGTCATTTCTTCCTCGCCGAGGCGCATGGAGGAATGCACCGAAGCCACCACCAGGTCCACATCTTTTATGTCCCCGTCTGAAAATTCCAGCCGGCCTTTTTTGTCTATCTCCATCTCTATGGAGCGCCCGGCTTTAAGCCCGGGAAAACGTTTTGCAGTTTCAAGCAGTCCGGCTTTACTGGACAGATATTCTTTGTAATCCATGCCGTGAACGACCCCCAGCGATTTTGAATGGTCGCCAAGGAAGATCCACTCATAGCCTATGGCTTTGGCCGCCTCGAGCATCTCGGACATAGAGTTCTTTCCGTCTGAAATACTGGTGTGGTTATGCGCGTCGCCCTTTATATCTTTCAGCTCAACCAGCCTGGGCAGCTTGTCCTTGAGCGCCAGCTCAATTTCGCCGCGGCCTTCCCTTAATTCAGGCGCGATATATTTAAGACCCAGAGCGGAGTAAATTTCCTGCTCGGTCTTGGCGGCCACAGGGCGTTTGCGCTCCTTGTCTTCCAGCCGGAAAAGACCGTACTCGTTCAGGGTAAGGCCTTTTTTAAGCGCGAGCTCGCGCAAAATAATATTGTGCTCTTTTGAGCCGGTGAAATAATTGAGCGCCGCTCCGTAACCTTCCGGCGGCACCACGCGCAGGTCGCACTGAATGCCGGCGGAAAGAATTACGGAAACCTTTGTGGGACCCAGGGATAAAACCTTCGCCGCCTCGGGCAATTTCGAAAATTCAGCTGTAAGCGCGCCGTCGGGTCTGCCCGCGCAAAGCAGGTCAAGGTCGCCCACCGTTTCCCTGCCCCTGCGCAAAGAGCCGGCGTAAACCGCTTTTTCTGCGCCGAGGGCGCCCAGGCGTTCAAGCAGGCTAAGGGCGAGCTGCCTGGCAGGCCAGTAAAGCATACGCTCCGGCGAAGCCGCCTTAAGGCTTTGAACTCCGGCAAGGATATTTTCCTCAACCTTGGCGCCAAAGCCTTCAAGAGCGCGGATCTTTCCTTTAAGCGCCAGCGCCTTCAGTTTTTCAAGCGAGTCCACTCCCAGCTTTTCGTAAAGAAGTCTGGCTCTTTTAGCGCCTATGCCCTGCACTTTTAAAATTTCAATAAGGCCGCGCGGGAATTTCTTTCTCAAAACCTCAAGGTCCCGGAAAGTGCCGCTTTTGGCGATCTCGGCTATATGCCCGGCTACGCCTTTGCCTATGCCGTCAATAGCCGTCAGCTTTTCCGGGCCGAGTTCCGCGGCATTTGCGGTAAGGCCTTCAATTATCAGGGCCGCTTTCTGATAGGCCCTGACGCGGAAAATGTTTTCGTTTGAAAGTTCAAGCAGCACGGCGGCTTCGTTAAAAAGCCGGGCTATTTCGGAATTGGCAACAGGCGCGGCGGACATCGTTTTATACGAATAGGCTGAAGGAACGATAGAAGAAAAAGATCATAGATTCAAGATTGAATACCAGAGAGTCTGTATTTTATACGCCTTTACCTTCAGCCCTCAGCCTTCAGCCTGTAGCCTATCAAACCACCAGCCAGACCAGCCAGACTATGGCGTATATGAAAGAGGCCGTGAGCGCGGCTGCGACGCCCGCGTACGGCAGCCAGACGGCGAGCAGAGCCTTGTTGCGGGAAACAAAATAAAGCCGCCTGATGAACTCTATCCTGGCGCAAAAAACAAAAAGAAAGCAGAGCGAAAACCAGAGAAAAGAATTTAAATAGCCGAGCTTGCCCAGGAATCCGAAAGGCAAAAGCAATGTCCAGAAGAATTCCCCTATTCCAAAAAGAGAAAACAGCCTGCCCGCGCTGCCGGGTGCGCCCGTCATTTCAAGAAAAAGATGGATGACGCCGGCAAACAAAAAATTAACGGCCAAAACCGCCGCAAAGAGCGACAGGAGAGAAAAAAAACCGGGCGGCACGAGCGCTCCCATCCTGAAAAAAACAAATATGCTCAATGTCCCCACGGCATAACCGGCAAGCCCCGGCCGGGCGAAATCAATGCCGGAGGGGTTTTCAAGAGTTTCTTTGGTGGAATCGACCAACCCCGAAAGTGTGCCAAAAAAATTCATAAAGAACTCCTTCCCTATTCGCTAATCGCTATTTTCTATCCGCTGCTATATCCCGTACCAGCGGAATTCAAGTTTAGGGGAGATATTCAACGCTTCTCCAAGTTTAGCCGAGCCGAAAAAAGACAATTTTGAGTCCATCATGGAAAAGAACTGCTCAAAAGGGTCTGTGTCCCGTATAATGCGCGGATTTTTGCCGAGGCCGGAAAGCTCGCCGGCGAGATTCAGGGCATCCGGCAGATCGCCCAAAGAATCCACCAGTCCTTCATCAACGGCCTGACGCCCGCTGAAAATCCTGCCGTCGGCGACAAGCTTAACTTTCTCAACCGGCATTTTTCTGCCTTCGGCCACGGCGTTCACGAACTGGGAGTAAGAATCGTCTATTATGGCCTGCAAAAGCTTCCTTTCCTCCGGAGTCATTTCTCTTGATACCGAGCCGATATCCTTGAACTTGCCGGATTTTATCACTTCGCTTTTGACGCCGATTTTTTTAAACAAGCCTTCCAGGTTGCTGGCGTTGAAAATAACACCGATGGAACCCGTAATGGTACCGGGCTGCGCCACTATTTTATCGCAGGCGCTTGCCACATAATAGCCTCCGCTAGCCGACACATCCCCGAACCTGGCGACAAAAGGTTTTTTTGTTTCCCTTTTGGCCCTCATGATAGCGGAATATATGTCCTGAACGGCGCCGACCGAGCCGCCCGGCGAGTTTATGTCAAGCAGTATGGCCTTAACCTCTTTTTTATCGGCCATGGTCTTAATTTTACGGGCTATCTGCTGGCTGCCGCGCTCCCATACCCTTGAGGAATCGCTCTGTGTAATGACCCCGTAAATGGGGATAACGGCCACCGCGTCTTTTTTGGCCGCCATCAGGCTGGAAAGCCCGGAAAGATCCATATCCTTGGATTTGAGTTTTTTCGTGGTGTCGGCCCTTGAGATTACCGTAAAAGCGGCGAACAGCGAAACAGCGTAAAGCAAAGCCACTGCCTTCAACCATATCCTGGTCTGCGAAACCGCCGCCGGCTTCGGCGCGGAAGGAATCGGGGCCGGAGCAGGGGTCGGGTTGGTTATGTTGGGGTCTTCCATTTAATCCTCCAAAAAACAAAGTTAATGCAACAGGCTGCCATAAGCTTTACGCCATATGCCATACGCTTTTAAGTAATTTCCTATACAGCTTATGGCCTAAAGCATACGGCTTATGGCGCAGTTGGAACAACCGTTATACACTGCCCGCGTCCACAACGCGGTTGCGGCCGCCTTCCTTGGCGGCGTAAAGCGCGGCATCGGCTTTGGCAAACAACTCTGATGCGTTGCGGCCGTCGCGCGGGAAATGGGCTATTCCGATGGACACCGTTATTCTAACACTTTCAAAGCCCAACTGAAAATTTTCCCCGGCTATCCTCAGGCGCAGAGCTTCGGCTTTCCTGAGAACGCCGGCTGCGTCCGCCCTGGGCAGGACAATGCCGAATTCTTCTCCGCCGTAGCGGCCGACGAAGTCGGTTTCATAAACTCCGTCTTTCAGCAGTTCCCCCACTTTCTTCAGCACCGCGTCGCCGAACTGGTGGCCGTAGATGTCGTTTACGCGCTTAAAATGGTCAATGTCGGCTATCATAAAGCCAAGCGTGGTTTTGAAAGCGAGCGCCCGGCGTATTTCCTCGTTCATCTTGTCATCCAGAGCGTTACGGCGGCCCACCCCTGTAAGCCCGTCCGTCAGGGAAAGCCACTCCACCCGGCGGAAAAGCTGTATGCGCTGCACGGCGAACGAGATCTCGGAAACGAACCTGGCCGAAGCGGCGAGCGAGTCTTCAGGCGCCGCGCCCTCAGGCGGCCTGAAAGCGAAAAAACCGAGCGTCTCTCCGGAATTGGACACCGGCACGCAGACATAGGGCGCGGGGGAAGCCAGAACACAGGGCGAGCGGGTGTCTTTACCGGCGGCGGTTAAAGCGGCGCTCAGTTTTTGCCAGGAATTGAGCCCGGAATTATTTCCGCCTGAGGCAAAAAGTTCCATGGGCGCGTCCCCGGAATTCAGATCCTCAAGGAAAAAAGCGAAATCCCCTGTTTCGAAATAATCCGCCAGATACTTGGAAAATCTGCTTCTGGCATTTTCAGGGGAAACGGTCTCCGACAAAAGCTTTATGGTGGAATAGAGTATGTGGGCTTTTTTTTCGGAGCCGGAGGCGAGCGCCAGGGCGGCCTTTTCCCCGGCAAGAGATTTTTCAAGCTTTTTAATTTCCGCTAATTTCCCCGTCATAGCCTCGGGCGCCCGCTCTTTTGCCGAATTCAACAGCAGCGAATGAAAAAGAGCCGCCGAACTCCAAAGACAAAGCGCCATGGAGGGTCCGGCTGTCGCCCCGGCGGCGAACAGCAGAGAACCGGAAACAAAAAGCCATACAGTTCCGGCCGCGAAACCGGCATAATTGTTGAAGCGGCCCAAAAAATAGGAAACAAGCGGGGCAAAAGCGACCAGGACAGCCAGAAGTCCGGCCTTATTCATACACCACCCTGTTGCGGCCATCTTCTTTGGCCTTATAAAGACGTTCATCGGCGGTGCGCACCAACTGGCTTGCTATGGCGCCGTCGGACGGGAATTGGGCCGCGCCGAAACTGGCCGTTACCCCTGAGGGCCTGCCGTTAAAGGAGAATTTTCGGCTTTCAAGGCGCCTGCGCAGCTGGTCCGCCGCTTCAGCGGCCTGCAGCTTGTCGGCGCCGGTAAATATTATGGCGAATTCCTCCCCGCCATAACGGGCCACGAAATCTATATCGCGCACTCCCGACGCAAAAACTTCCGCGACGGCCTTCAGCACTTCGTCGCCGGCCTGATGGCCGTAATTGTCGTTGTAGGACTTGAAGTGGTCTATATCGGCCATCACAAGCGAAAAAGGCGCTTTCGCGCGGGCGGAGCGCAATATTTCCTCATCTATCCTGCTTTGAAAAGCGCGGTGGGTGTAAAGCCCGGTTAAGGCGTCTTTTATGGCCAGTTCACGCACTTTATCAAAAAGATAAATATTTTCCATGCTCACGCTGGCGAAAGTCGCCAAAAGCTCGGCCGCGCGCAGGTCCTCCTGCGCAAAACGGCCGGGTTCAGGCGAGGAAACGCGCAGAAATCCGTCCACGGAACCGAAAAAATAAAGAGGAACCGCCATCAGCGAACGCTGCGACGGCGCGAACAGCGCGCGGGAAAACCGGGTTTCCTCCTGCGAATTCCGCACTAAAAGCGGGATTTTGCGCTCCATCACCCAGGTTTCAAGAAAATCAACAGGAGCCCCGGAATCAAGGCGTGAATCGCAGCCCTCGAAAACACTTTTCATTCTGGCTTCCAGCGCCAGCTTTATTTCCGCGGCGCCGGAGGCGGAAGCCATCTGCCTTATGGAAACAGCGACCTCCTCCTGGAGCTTTATTTTACCCAGCAGACTTTCCCTGTGTTCACAATAGCGCTGAAGTTCTTCCCGCAGATTTTTTTCCCGCTCGCTGGCCTTGGCGAGTGCAGCCGAAATTTTCTCGCGCTTTGAGGCCCTGCCTCTTTCCGAGCTGGAAAGAGCGTAAAACAGAAGCCAAAGCGAGAGTATTTCGGCAAGCGTCAGCGCGGCGCCGGACAGGGAATCGGCTTCCGGAGAAAGCTTAGGCATAATGAAGCCGGCAGCCGTGGCCAGGAAAAGAAAAACAAATTTTATCTCTTTTTCAGGGCGCCAGGAAAACCACAGAAAAACCGCCCCGTAGGCGGGAAAGATCCATAGAAAATAGCGCCCGTGGGCGAACAGCAGCCAGGAGACAGCCGCAAAAAGCCCGCAAGCGACCAACAGATTCAACGCCCTATCATTTTTCATTTTCAATTTTAATTTTATAATAAATAAGGGGCGGATAGCGAAAGAAAGCGGCGAAAAGCCGGGGGGACTTAATCTGTAGGCAACATAAGGGCACTTATTGTAAGTTATCCCTAGACTTTAAGCTTTCAACCGCCTAAAATTTGCAAAAACATTTCCCTCTCGCTATAATACAAAAAGCGGGGCTTTTTTATTAAATTTTAAACAGTTCCGCCGCATCCGTCTTCGGGGATAACTTCAACCAACAATAGTCACAATTTAAAAAGGGCAGGTGTCACAACACTCTGCCCTTTTTAAATTATGGAGGCGCCGGGATTCGCACCCGGGTCCGTCAACCGCTTGTCAGAACCGCTACAGGCTTAGCCCCGAATGTGTCTCGTCCGGACTAAGCTCAGGGCGGCAAGTACCGGACAAGCTCCGTATTGTCTTTTGCCTTCCAGGGACGAAGCGCGCCCCAAAAGACAGCATCCCGCATTGTAACGCTCTACATTCCGCGCGGGCGGCAGTCTGCGAGCGAGGCACACTTAAGCGTGCGCCCAGGCCATCTCGTTGGAGTTGGCTTTTGTTTTTTTGACCCTGTTTTACATGGCCTGGTCAACCATGGCCTGCTGATCTGACAGAACAAGTTAACGTCGAACCTATTCGCCCCCAATCTTACTGCAGCGATTAGCGAATAGCAACTAGCGAATAGTGATTAAGGCCTATTTTGCTACTTCGCTATTCGCTGTTCGCTATTTCGCTACCTATATTATAGCACGCAAAAAAGCTGTCTGCCATGCCTATAAATCATGGGCAAAGAAATCACGCGCGGCAAGCAGGCTCCATATCGCAAAACACCGATTTGGCCACAAATATTGTATCCTTTTCCAATGAGAGACTCATTGAAAAAACCGGCAGCCGTTATCGCCGGATTCTTTCTTCTGGCCCTTATCTGCTGGCATCCTCTTTTACTTGGCGGCTTAATACCCGCTGACGGGAATATGCTGACCTTCTACTATCCGCACTGGAAACTGGCGAAAGGCGCCGCGGAAAGCCTGACGTTTCCGCTTTGGAATTATTATTCGAACATGGGTGAGCCGTTTCTGGCCGATCCGCAGAATTTTTTTACCTATCCCCTGTTCCAACTGTTCAGGTTCGGGGATTTCCGGACTTTTATGAAGCTCTGGATATTTTTTCATTCGGCACTCGCCTTCTGGTCCTTCAGGGCTTTATTCAAAAAGCTCTATGCCTGCCCCGAAACAGAAGCTTTCGCGGCGGCCGCCATGTTCGTCTTCGGAGGCTTTTTCCTGGCAAAAGCGACGCAGCCGACATATTTTGCCTCAGCCGCATGGCTTCCATTGTCCCTTTTTCTGCTTCTTGAACGGAAAACCATACCCTGCGGCATAGCGCTCACAATGCAATGGCTTGCGGGTTTTCCGCCGTATTTTCTGATAAGCGTTATTTTAATGTCCGCCACAGCGCTCGCAAAAGGCAGGAAATATGTTTTGTGCCTTTCAGGGGCGGTTATTATTTTCCTGGCGCTGGCGGCTTTTCAGATACTTCCTTTTCTTCAAATGCTTTCAGAGTCAATGCGGGGGCTTTTTTTGGCAAAAACAACGGCATTTGAGTATTCTGTCCCGCCTTTGCAGCTTTTAAAACAGATATTTATACCTTTCTGGTTCCGCTTCGCGCCGGATATTTCCGGTGATCCGGCGGTAATGTATTTTTATCCTTTTTTCACGGCGGTTCCCCTCGGAATTTACGCAGCCGTCAAAGGCGGCAGAAAAGAACGGTGGCTTGCGGCCGGAATTTTCGTGTCGCTCCTGCTGTGCTTCGGGAAATTCAATCCGGCATACCGTTTTATCCCGGGAATAACCGTTTTCAGGTTCCCGGCGCATTGGCTTTTCCCGGCTTCGGTGTTTTCAGCGCTGCTTGGCGGAGCGGGTCTTGTGATGCTGAAAAGCGGGAGAACCAGGCTCATTATTTTCGGCCTGCTGACCGCTGAAATAGCGCTGCACGGAACGCTTAACAGAACAGCCTGGGCGTACCCTTCTTTTTTTGAAGAAAAACCGAGAATGGTTTCGGTTTTCAGCGGGAAAGGGCCCGGACAGCGGATATTTCATTCCGAGGAACTGATAGCCGCCCTCGAATCGAAAATGCTCCTTGAAAAAAGCGATTATGGCACGATCAAAGAGATCCTTATGCCTTCTTACGGCACGGCGTTCGGGCTGCCGGAAGTTAAAAGTTATCAGCCGCTGCGGCTGGCTTCGGCCGCGGCTTATAATGAACGCATCAGCGCTTCCTCCGGGCCGGAGCGGGAACGGCTGCTTGACATTGCCGCGTGCAGCCATGAAATAGATCTGTATTCCGCGGCGCAAGCCATAAAGATAAAATTCAGGCCTTCGGGAAAACAGTGGCTGTTCTGCGAAAAGGAAAACTGCAAAATAGAAGACGTCGCAATGCCGTCCTCCGGCGGTTTAACGGCAAAAACCGTTTTAGACGAAAAGACAAAATTAATATGGTCCGAGGTTTATTCAAAAGGCTGGAACCTGGAAGTGGACGGCAAAAAAACCGCTATAGCGCCGTTTGAAAACACATTCATGTCCGCGGATCTCACTGCGGGAACGCATACCATAAAATTCAGTTACAAGCCCGTAGCGTTTACGATAGGCTCGCTGATATCCATTCTGACTTTTCTGGCGGTTGTCATCGGGCTTTTTTCAGGCCGTAAAAAACTTTCCCCGCCTTAAGCGGCAAGCACCTGGTTAAGCAGTTCCAATGGGCCGCCGGAGAATTTTATCCGCAGGCCGTCGCCCAGGCGCGACGGCAAAAAAGTAATGCGCGGCCCGAAAAGCTCCTGCCATTTGTTGACCGCCTTGGCGCTGACCTGCGCCCCCGGAAGGAACAATATTTCCATTTCCCCCTCTTTCTGCATTACCGAGCGCACCAGGCAGCGGCCGAGTTTTTTGCGCAGTTTTATTATTTCCGCCAGATTTCTGAGCTGAACCGGGGCCGGCCCCGAAATATCCTCAAAGCCGGAAAGCGTCTTATCCACCTGGTCTTCGCCGGCATTCAGCAGTTTTTTATAAAAATTAAGCCGCTCCATCTCGTCGCCCACATAATCCTCCGGAATAAAAGCCGGGATGAGCAGATCTATTTTAGGCTCGCTCACCTGCCTCGGGTCCTCACGCCCTTTAAGGCGGTTTATCTCTCCGTTCAGGAGTTTTATATACATTTCAAGACCGATAGTATTAATAAAACCGTGCTGGCGCACCCCCAGAAGCTCGCCCGCGCCGCGGATTTCAAGGTCGCGCATGGCCAGACGAAAACCCGAGCCAAGCTCCGTAAACTCCTCAAGGGCGCCAAGCCGCTTGGCGGCATCTTCGGAAATGACGGTCTCAGGTGACAGGTGGCGGGGAACAGTCCTCTCTCTTACATTGTCTACTGTCCCCTCCACGCTATTCGCTATTCGCTTTTCGCTATTTACTTTCTTATTCATCCATGTCGGGTAAAAAAGATAGCAGTAAGCTTTCTGCTTTTCCCGTCCTATCCGCCCGCGCAGCTGATAAAGCTGGGCGAGTCCCAGTTCGTGGGCATTTTCCACCAGCAGGGTATTGACGCTTGGTATATCAAGTCCGGACTCTATAATTGTGGAGGCAAGCAGCACATCGTATTTTTTATTCAAAAAATCCCACATATGCTTTTCAACGCTTTCCGCGCGCAGCTGGCCGTGCACCACGGCGATCCGCAGCTCCGGCATAAGTTTTTTAAGCTGCGCAGCCTTTGTCTCTATGGTGCGCACCCGGTTATGCACATAATAAACCTGCCCGCCGCGCGCAAGCTCGTAGCGCACGGCGTCAATTACGGTCTTATCATCGTAAGGCCGCACAACGGTGGAAATGGGCAGGCGCCCCACGGGCGGACTTTCAATTACGGACATCCCTTTAAGGGAAGAAAGCGACTGATACAGCGTGCGCGGTATGGGGGTGGCGGAAAGCATCAGGGCGTGCACGCCTTTGGCCATGCTTTTAACGGTATCCTTGTCCTTCACGCCGAAGCGGTGTTCTTCGTCCACTATAAGCAGGCCGAGATTGGAGAATTTCACGTCCTTCTGCAAAAGCCGGTGGGTGCCGATTATAATATCCACCTTGCCGCGGGAAAGCTCTTCCAGTATTTTTTTCTGCGACGCTTTGGTTTCAAAGCGGGAAATGACCTTTATCACCACCGGAAACTCCCTGAACCTGCCTGAAAAATTGCGGAAGTGCTGGTCGGCCAGTATGGTGGTGGGCACAAGCACAGCGACCTGCCTGCCCGCGAGCGCCGCGCGCATGGCGGCGCGCATGGCCACTTCGGTCTTTCCAAAACCCACATCCCCCACCACCAGCCGGTTCATGGGAAGAGTGCCTTCCATTTCGCCCAGCACGTCATTTATGGCTTTTTGCTGGTCCGGGGTTTCCTCAAAAGGGAATGCCCCCGCGAATTCTTCTTCAAGATGTCCGCCGCCGGCGAAGCCTTCGGTTTTAAGCGCGGCGCGCTCAGCCTCAAGGCGAAGTATGTCTCTTGCCAAAGTCTGGACCTCGGCTTTAACCCGGTTCTTCAGTTCGTGCCAGGTTTTGGTGTCCATGTGCGACACTCTGGGCGTCTTACCCTCCGAGCTCAGGTATTTCTGCACCCGGCCGAATTCGTAAAGCGGAACCATCAGCTTGTCGCCTCTGGCGTATTCAATGGAAAGGCAGTCGGCGTCTTCCACTTCTTCGCCGCCGGGGCCGCGGTAAAATATTTTTTTCACGCCCAGATAGCGGCCCACGCCGTAGTCTTCGTGCACCACAAAATCCCCTATTTTAAGATCGGTCCACTTGTAGAATTTGGCCTTCGGCGCTCCGGAAGCGGGGCCAAGGCTGTAACTGCGCCTGAAAAGTTCCGAAGAGGTGATGAAGGCCGCCTTTGAGCCCTGGTGGACAAAACCTTCTTCCAGATAGCCCAAAGTTATTTTGGTCTGTCCGCCCGCGCCATGCTCGGATAGCATTTCCGCAAGACGCTCCGATTCGCCCCGGTTAAGGCAGAATAAAGTTGTTGCCAGGCCCTTCGCTTTAAGCCGGGCAAGTTCGCCCGCGAGCAATGCCGTGTCGGAATTGAAGTTGAGGTTTTTTACCGCTCCGAAATCAAGCGCCTCGCCGCCATCCGGGAGAGCGGCAAACCGGAAAGCGCCGGCACGGGGGGTTTCAAAAGCCAGAGCCTCAGGCGGAACCGGCGAATCCGCGAAAAACTTCCAGCCCCCGTCCATAAGGGAGGCCGGACTGACCGAGGCGTCGGCGGCGGAAGCCGGAGCCACGCTTACGTTTTCAAGGAAGCCCGAGGTGTGCTGGGTGTCTATTTCAAAAAATCTTATGCTTTCAAGCGAGTCCGTGAAAAAAAGCCTCACCGGCTTTTCGAGATCTGGCGCGAAAAAATCCACCACCGAGCCCCTGAAAGCGCACTGTCCCCGTTCCTCCACGAACGATACGCGGCGGTAGCCGGCTTTCAAGAACCGGTTCTGCATTTCCTGCCTTGAATAAGACCAGCCTGTTTTAAAACTGAAGCCAAGCGCCTTGTAAGAGTCAGGGGAAGGCAGCTTATCGCCAAAAGCCTCAACCGAAGAAATAAAAAATATTTTTTTACCGGCGGCCGCGCCGCCATAAATGGTTTTCAACGCGCGCGCCTTAACCTCAGGCAACTGAGACCATAAAACCACTTCGTAATCAGGCAGATGTCCGGCAAACGGGGCCAGCGACTGAAAAGCGTTGGAATAAAGCTGCAGTTCCTCCTCACTTGTGAGCAGAAACATACATAAAGGCTCCTTTTGCATTTCTTTAAGGAGGAACCATACCCTGGCTCCGACATTGGGAGCGCCCTTTACAACCGTGAAATCCATACCTAAATGATATAATAACGGCAGGGATTAGCGAAATAGCGAATAGAGAATAGCAAAGGAGTTAGCTGTAAATAACGTCTTAAAACAGATAAAGAACAACTCCATCCCTAATTCTCTATCCGCTCGCCCCTATCCGCTGTTAGTTAACCTATGCTTAAATGGATCGAAATTGACCTTAAACTTCTCAAAAATAACGTTCGCGCCGTTAAACGCGTTTTGAAGCCGGGCGTAAAGCTTATGGCGGTGGTAAAAGCCGACGGCTACGGACACGGCGCCGAAGCGGTTTCGCGCGCGGCGCTCTCAAGCGGCGCCGACTGCCTGGGTGTGCTTACCGCCGACGAAGGCGCTGTTTTAAGGCGGGCTCTGACCCGGGCGGAAATAAATTTATTGGCTCCCTCCCTTCCCGAAGAAACGCGGACAATAATAAAGAACCGCCTTATTCCCACGGCGGACTCTCTCGCTTTTATAAAAGCCCTGGACCGAAGCGCGCCAGGCTCTAGCCTTTACCCCTATCACATAGACATAGATTCAGGACTTGGCCGCTGGGGAGTGCGCCCGGGCGAATCAGGAGCTTTTCTCGCATCCGCCGCCGGTTTTAAAAGAGTCCGCCCCTGCGCCCTCTCCACCCACCTTGCCTACGCTCCCAGGACAAATATGACCGAGGCGGAAGAAAAACTTGCGGCGTTCCAGAAGCTTGGAATTAAAGCAAAGGCCATTTTTCCCGGTATTAAACTGCACGCCGCCAACAGCGCTCTTCTTTGCGATTTGCCGCATTGGCAATTGGACATGGCGCGCGTCGGCAACCTGATTTACGGTATTTATCCCACGGATGTTTACCGGGAAAAAGCAAAAGGCCCGCCCATAAAAGGCCTTGAACGGCCCTGGAAGTTTTACTCAAGGATAATTTCAGTAAGGAAAGTGAGAAAAGGCGAATCTGTAGGCTACTCAAGCGCTTACGCCGCTTCAAAAAACATGACCGTGGCCACCATACCGGCGGGCTACTCGGATGGCCTTACCATGGAACCCGCCGAACGCTCAATCAAAATAACGGCCGGTTTTGTCTATTGGGGCCTGATAAACGGGAAAAAGGCTTTCTTCGCTGGCAAATGCGGCATAGCCCACAGCCTGCTTGACGTTACAAACATACCTGAAGCGAAAGTAGGCGCGCCGGTATCCCTTCATGTGCGGCGCACAGCCGCCAACGCGCGAATACCGAGAATATATATTGGATAGCATATAGCGGCTAGGGGCGAGCGGTTAGGAATAAGGAAACTCCTTCCCTAATCTCTAACCGCTATCCGCTAACCCCTGCCGTTAGTGCGCCGCATCGCAGAATTCCTGTGGTTCGGTGTCTTTGATGAAGGCTTCCAGAAGCCTTTTCTTGCAGGTTGGAAGAGCGAGTTTACCGGTTTCCGGGTCAATGGTGGCAAAAGTTATGCCTTCAGGCACCGGAAAATCTCTCACAGGCTGGTCTTTAAGCACGGTTTCCATTACTTCGGTCCACCATGGCACCACAGTTCCGCCGCCGGTCCAGTCTTTCATGGGCAGTGATATAAAGTCGTCGTAACCCATCCAGGCGGCAGCCGCCAGATCAGGCGTCATTCCTACAAACCACATATCCTTTGACTCCTGGCTGGTGCCGGTCTTGCCGGCAAGGGGCCGCTTGAGGCGGCTGGCGTAGGAGCCGGTGCCGCGCTGCACCACGCCTTTCATCATGTTTACCAGCACATACGAAAGCTGGGGCGAAAAGCTTTCTGTTTCTTCTGGCACATACTCCTGCAGAATTTTGCCCTGGTTATCAACCACCTTAAGCACGGAAAAAGGCTCGGTGTGAATGCCGCCGTTGGCGAAAGTGGAAAAGGCGCTGGCCATTTCAAGCGGGCTGACGAGCGAGGTGCCAAGGCCTATGGAAGGCACGGCGTCCAAATTGCGCTTTACGCCGGCGCGGTGAGCGACATCCACCACCTGTGTGGGCCCGATGCGCGTAACCAGGTATATGGAAGCCAGGTTCCTTGAAAGTTCAAGCGCGCGGCGAAGCGTTACCCTGCCCAGGAATTTATCGTCGAAATCGTTGGGCACCCAGATTTTAAAATCTTTATTGCCGGCAAAAGGCTGGATAGCCATGTTTATGGAGTACTGGTCCGTCGCCCCCTCGAGCAAACGCCAATCCTTGCCGTCGTAATAATAGGCCATCGGAGAATCCTGGATTATGGTCGACGGGGTGTAGCCGTTTTGAAGCGCGGCCATCCATACCATCGGCTTGAAAGTGGAACCCGCCTGCCTGGCCGCCTGCGTAACGCGGTTAAACTTGCTGTCGCGGAAATTCCTGCCGCCGACCATGGCCCTTATGGCCCCTGTTTTGACATCCAATATGACAAAAGCTCCCTGCAGGCTGACTGAGGAAACCGCGGGGGCGGCGGCGGCAGCCGGATCGGGGGGGTTCTGTTTAGATGAGTCCTGATCGTATTTGGAAAGATATTTTTCCATCACATCTTCGGCAGGAATCTGCATGGACAGATCCAGCGTGGTGTAAATTTTAAGGCCGCCCTTCCAAAGCTGGTCTATGCCGTACTTAGGCTCAAGCTGCTGGCGGACGTTCTCAACGAAATAGGCGGCGTGGCTTGAAAACAGAGTGGACCTGGACTGAGGAATGGGGGCCTTAAGCGCCTCCTCCACTTCCTTTGAAGTTACAAATTTCTCGGCAAGCATACGCTGAAGCACCAGCTGGCGCCGCTGGTTCGCCTTTTCCGGGCTGTTAAAAGGGGAGTAGCGCTCAGGAGAAGGTATGACGCCGGCAAGCAGCGCGCATTCCGCAAGGGTCATTTCCCCGACATCCTTGCCGAAATAAAGTTTGGCGGCCGACTGCACGCCATAAACGCCGTTGCCGAAATAAATCTGGTTTAAATACATTTGCAGTATTTCAGGCTTTGAGAAATTGCGCTCTATCTGCAGCGCCAGGAAGATCTCCTTTACCTTCCTGGTAACGGTCTTTTCCGGCTTGAGGAAGATGCCGCGGGAAAGCTGCTGGGTGAGGGTGGAGCCGCCCTGGGCGCTGCGGCGATGCAGAATATTGCGCAGCAGGGCGCGTAAAATACCGCGCGGGGATATACCCCAATGACGGAAGAAATTCTGGTCTTCCATGGCTATGACCGCGTTCTGCATATCCACGGGGATCTTTGAAAGCGGAAGGATGGCCCGCTTTTCCACCGAGAACTCGGCTATGATCTGGTTATTGACATCATAAACATAGGTGGCGAGCGACGGAGTGTATTCGTCCAGCTTGTCTATGGATGGGATATCGGAAACGATCTTGCGCATCATCAGCGAGGCCGCGATAATAACGACAGCCGAGCAGACGCCCACGATATACAGCGCTCTAAGCGCCAACGCGCGCGCCGAAAGGCCGTCAAGATAATCGAAAAGGCGGGACAAAAATTTCACCCCGTCACCTCTTTAGCAACCGGAGGTCGCTCGCATGAGGTTTTAAATTCAACATGCGCTTTCAGCGCATAAAAAGGTGGTGGGGTCATCGCCAATAATTATATCAAAAGTAGCCCATGCGAATTTTATGCGAATTAACGGCTCATGCGAATTAACACGAACACTTCTTCAAATCTATACGGTCTATCGGTATCGTCTTCGCATTTATTCGCATATCCTCTCATTCGCCGGTTATTCGCATGTTCCTTGAATTGCGGGAATAAGCCTTAAAATGCTAAATTTAAGGTATGAAAACCATCCTATTGTTTATCTTTTCAACGCTGTTTCTGGCCTCCTGCTCAAAGCAGGGAGACAAGGTTGTAGCAAGGGTAGGCTCCGAAAAGCTTACCGAAAGCTATGTTAATGAGAAGCTTATGGAAATAAGCCCGAACGCTCAGCAGTATCTGGCCACTAAACCCGGCCGCAAGCAGTTTCTGGACATACTCATACATGAAAAGCTGCTCGAGCTGGCCGCAAGGAAATCCCCCGTCGCCGATTCAGCCGAATACAAAGCTCGCGTGAAACAAATGGAACTGGAGATGCGGGCGAAACTCGGCGAATACAAAGACTTTAC
Source organism: Elusimicrobiota bacterium (assembly GCA_026388155.1). Lineage (NCBI taxonomy): Bacteria > Pseudomonadati > Elusimicrobiota > Elusimicrobiota bacterium. The sequence continues at coordinate 51,218 of JAPLKI010000010.1, read as the reverse complement.
CCTCACTAAGATGTGGGTTGAAAGCCTGCGTTCCGACAAACTTAAGGTTACCGATGACGAGGCTGAAGCGTACTATCAAAAATACCCCTATAAAATAGTGGTGGACCACATTATCCTTGACAATTCGGAAGAAGCCGAAAAAACCATGAAGAGACTGAAAGCCGGAGCCGATTTCACCAGGACAGCCAAGGAATACTCCATGGACAAGGAAAACATCCGTCTGCCGCCGGTGATGTACGGGGAATTTATACCGGAATTGGAGGATATGGCTTTCACAATGCGCGTAGGTGAAGTGCAGGGCGTGGTTAAAACCAGCCTGGGTTACCACATTCTTAAAAAGATCTCACAGGATAAAGCAGGCGGCAGCGAGGCAAAAGAGCGTATAAAGCGGATCCTGGAGAAAAAGAAATTTGACGCCTACCTGAACGAATTCCAATCCAAAATTAAAGTGGAGGTTTTAGATGAAAATTATAAATAGTGCGGCTGCCGCGCTTGCCGCGGCGGCAATGGCGGCTCCGGCGCTGGCGAAGGAGCTTGACGGGCTGGCCGCCAAGGTTAACAACGAACCTGTTCTGATGTCCGAATACAACAAGACCAAAGACGCTTTGATAGAACAGTACCGCGCCATGATGCCTGATTTTTTCTTCCAGAAAGACGCGGACGCCCAGATAGACAAAGCGACCCTGGATAAGCTGATAGACGAGGCTATTCTCAGGCAAAAAGCCGAAAACCTGAAAATAAAGGTCTATCCCCGTGAGCTGGAAAACGGCTTAAATGAAATAAAAACCCGTTTTTCAAAAGATGAGGCGGGCACGCCCTTGAGCCAGGAAAACGCCGATTCGGCGTTCCGCGACGAACTGAAAAAAGAGGGGATCACGCTTGAGGAATTCAGCGCGCGCATAAAAAAACAGCTCATGGTGCGCAAGCTGGTGGATGATGTCGTAAGGCCGAAGGTGAAAATGCCTTCGGAAGGCGATGTAAAGAAGTACTTCGATAATATAAACTTCGTTCTGAAAGATGACACCGCTTCCCTGAAAGGTATGGATGAAGACGCCCTGCAGGACCTGAAAGCCGTTTCCCAGCGCTTCAGGGAGTTAACGGCCGAGCGCGTGCGCCTGCGCCACATACTTATAAAGTTGGAGGCGGCTCCGACGCTTGCCGAAAAGACGGCAGCTCTTACAAGGGCGGAGGAAATAAAAAAAGAGCTGGACGGCGGGCTTGATTTTGAGGACGCCGCCCAGAAATATTCCCAGGACCCCGAGAGCGCTAAAAAAGGAGGGGATTTGGGCTACGCCCTTAAGGGCCTTCTGCCCAAGGAACTGGAAAGCAAGGCCTTCACGATGAATGTCGGAGAAATTTCAAGCCCGGTGGCGAGCAAGTTCGGCTACCACATCCTCCGGCTTGACGAGAAACGGGCCCAGCAGAAGCTGAATTACGATATAGTAAAAGACGACCTCGGCCAGATAATAGCCCAGGGCAATTTCGCCAAGGCTATGGTTGACTACCTGAAAGACCTGCGCAAGGACGCTAAAATAGAAATTTTCCTGGAAAACAAAAAGCCGCAGGCGGCGAACTAGCGGCGCGGTGCGCCGCCAGACACAAGTCTAGTCAGTTGCAAGTCTCAAGTCACAGGACACAAGTGAAGAATGAAAGTTTACTTGAGACTTGCGACTAATCACGGCATTACTTTGAAACCCAAACTTCTTATTACCGCGGGCGATCCTTTGGGCATCGGCCCTGAGATCGCCGTTAAAGCGGCGCGTTCAGCCTCCCTCAGAGCGGCGGCGGAGCTTTTTATTGCGGGAGACTCGTCCGCCTTAGTCGGAGCGGGCTGGAGTCCGGAACTTTGCCCGATGCTTGCCGTGGACGCTCCGGGTCTTGACCTCTCAAAAAAGCGCCCGACAGCTGCGGCGGGTCTGGCTTCATATAAAGCGGTGCTCGCGGCATGGAAACTGTTAAAAACCGGCGCCTTTGACGCTTTAGTCACGGCGCCGATATGTAAAGCTGCGTGGAAAATGGCGGGTGCGCGGCAGTTCGCACATACAGATCTTTTCAGAGCCCTTGAAAATGAAGAACCGCTGATGATCTTCTCCCGCGGAGCGATAAACGCCGCCCTTGTAACCGAACATCTGCCGCTCAAAGATCTGCCAAAAAAGATAACACCCCTCCTCATTGAACAGAAGGCCCTGTTATTTGCCGGCGCTTTGAAGCGCCTGGGAATTAAAAGGCCGCGCGTGGCCGTTTGCGCGCTGAACCCGCACGCCGGAGACGGCGGTTTGCTGGGGCGTGAGGAAATAACGGTAATACTGCCTGCTTTGAGAAAGCTAAAAGCCCGGGGACTCGGAGTCCTCGGCCCTTATGGCTCCGACACGGCCTGGGAAAAGCATTTAAACGGAGAGGCCGACGGCGTGCTTTGTCTTTACCATGACCAGGCGCTCGTCCCGCTAAAGATCTGCGGACTTATCCCACCACCTGCTTATTTGCCGAAGGCAAATCTTCAATTTGAAGCAGGTGGTGGGATTAAGAAAGCGGCCGTGCACTGGACCTGGGGGCTGTCATTCATCCGCACCTCGCCCGCACACGGCACCGCCTTTGACATAGCCGGAAAAGGCCTGGCCGATGCGCAGGGCATGATCGGGGCCGCGCTTTTCGCCGTAAAACTGGCAACACACAGCAGAGGATAGGGGCCAGCGGATAGCGGCTAGGGAAAGAAAATCGGCAACTCCATCCCTATTCCCTATACGCTAGACCCTATACCCTGCCGTTATTATATGATTGAAATTATCGGTTATCTGGCCTCGGCGCTGATAGCGGTGTCTCTTTTAACCAGCAATGTATGGAGGCTGCGGCTGCTTAATTTTCTTGGAGCGGCCATTTTTTCACTTTACGGTTTTCTGGCGGGAGCCTGGCCGGTGCTGACTGTGAATCTTTTTATAGCCGGGGTGGATCTTTACTATCTGATCCAACTGCGCGCGCGTAAAGACATTTTCCAGCTTATGGATGTACCCCCCTCCGACCGCCTGCTTGAAAATTTCCTGGCCTATCACGCCAAAGATATTTGGGCCTTCTTCCCGGATTTCTCGCTTAAAGCGGTTGAAAATCCGCGATGTGTTTTTATTTTAAGGAACCTGTTGCCTGTGGGCCTGTTCATTTATACCGTAGAAACCCCTGATATACGCGTTCACCTGGATTACGTAGTGGAAGATTACAGGGACCTTAAAAGCGCCCGTTACCTGTTCAACAGGCCGCAGAACGCTGAAACTTTCAGAGGCTACGCAGCCTTCACCGCTTTAAGCGGCTCGCTCAAACATTCCGCCTATATGAGGCGCGTGGGCTTCGAAGAAGATCCTTTGAAGAAGGGATTCTTTAGAAAAAAGATCTAAATACTATAGTGGCTAGGGGTTAGCGGATAGGGGTCTAGGGAAGGAGTTTCTTATTTCTGCAGCCACCAGCCCCTCTCCTTCCCTATCCACTGTACGCTAGCCCCTATATGCTGCCGTTAAGGCACCTGTTCAAGTCGCACCTGGCGGCCTGACTTTGGGACAGGTATGGCCGAATAAGCTTGCTGCGTGCCCTCTTTGTTTGAGACCGACATGGCAAAAGGATCCACCTTATAGCGCACAACCAGCTCTTTTTTTTCATTTTTCAAAGCCGTTATTTTGAAAATGCCGCTTGGAAAATCAGAAAGCGAAACCAAAATCAGCACATTTTCCTTTAAAAAATCAGCCTTAACGGGATCACATTTATGGGAACCGGCGAAAGCGGCCCATGTTTCCGAACTGGTAAACAGCTCGTAGCCCGCCGGGGCCTTTATCATGGCAAGTCCTCCCTTTGGGGCCTTGCCAAGAGCTGGCACCGACGAACCCGCCAAACCCGGAGCTTTAGACTGCTCCTCCAGAGGAACTATTTTCCTTTCAAGGTCGCTGTCTTCAAGGGCTATGGGCTGAATTTTATTCCTGTTCGCGCCTGACATTTCGTTTAACATTTCCATGCCGCTTTTCGGAGGCTCAGCCACCCCCTGAAATTTACTCTCCCGCACTATCATTATGGCGCCCTCGGCCCTCACGCTTGAGCTGGAAAAATGCTGCGCCACAGGGACAGGCAGCGCCTCTTTTTGGGAAAAGCTGTACTGCGCGTTTGCCATAGCGGATTGCGCGAGCGCATCGGCGCCGGCCGGCGCACGGGCGCCCACGGCGTTAAGAAAAATAAAAAAAGTGAAAGCGGCGATAACCGCCAGGAAAAAATAAATAAGAACGCGTATGGTCTTTATGTCCATATTACAGTGGCAGCGGATAGGGGCTGGCAGCCAGGGTAGTGGGAAGAGGCTGAAGGAATAAGGAACTCCTTCCCTAAACCCCTAGTCGCCAATCCCTAGTCCCTGCCCCTTATAAGGTAAATCCTGTTACATTGTATAATAATTTAACTATAAGTTATTATTTCCGTAACACGACTGGATTAGAATTTAAAGACGGTTCAGGCAGATATCTTGATTTTTTGTTTCTTTTCCTTTGCACAGCCGCTGAAGACAGAATAGAGCAGAGAGATAAGGATAGTTGCAAGTTTCAGGTCTTAAAGCAAGCGAAAAGCGATCAAAGATTTAGGAAGGCATTTATGAAATATTGGGCATACATAAACAATGAGATCCTCGGCCCTTTTGAAAAAGAGAAATTATCAGAACTTCCGAACTTCGGCGCTTCTTCTCTTATCTGCCCGCAAACCCCGGTTGGGGAAAAAACCGAGGATTGGAAAGAGGCGTCCACTTACCCCGAAGTTTCGGCTATGCTGAATTTTTCCGCTTCAGGCGCCCTGAAGTCCCGAAGCCCGTCTGCCGAACCGGCCGGCAATTTCGCGGCCCAATTAACCCCGCCGCCCACTTTAAGGCCGGAAGGGCCCGCCGAAGCCGGGCAAGCCCCGCACTTTGGCCCTGTCGGAAAAAGCGAGGGGCAAGCGGGTGGTGGAGTAAAGAGCCCGTCTCTACCCCAGAGTACGCCGGCCTTCGGGATGACCATGAGAGGATCTTTAGTTCCCGACCCGCTTAGCACGGCTCCGGAAGAGCAGCCGGCTGTCCCCGGTGCCGGAGAGATACAGAGGTCCGACGGCAGAAGTATTTCCGGCTTGCCCGCGCAGGAAGAAAGCCGGGCGGCGACGGCGCCGGAGGCGGTAAAATTAAAACCGCTGGCCGCGTCTTCGTTTGAACCCGCGGCTCCCCCGCCAAGCTCTCTGGAAAACATGAACATAGAGGTGAGCCATTTTGGCGCGCTTAAAAGCGACGGGAAAATTGAGCATCCGGTCACGGAGCTGGCCAGGAACGCGTCCGCCAGTTTTGACCCGCTGACGCTTTCCCAGATAGGCAAAAGGGCCGACGCTATTTCCGCCGAAGAGCAGGCCCCCCCCCCCGCTGAAATAAAAAACTCGGAAGAACTTTTTAAAAATTTCAAGCCGGCAGCCGATATAAGTTTTGGCGCCTCAGTCGCGGAGCCGCCCAAAGAAGTTCCCGCGGCGGCCGATCAGGCGGGAGGTGAAACATTCCCGTCCAAAACACACACTTTCGACGAAAACACCCTGACCCGCCAGGAACTTAATTCCCAGTTGGAACCGCTAAAGCAGAAACTTGAACAAATGGGCACAGTGCTGGCCTCAATTGACAACAGCCAGTTCCAGCGCGATCTGCTTGGCAGGCTGAGTTTACTTGAAAGCGAGATTTCAGATATAAAAATATCACTATCCTCCGGCACGCGGCAGGACGGGGTCTCACTGGCGCCCGGAGGGAATTTCGCTCCCGCGCAGGAAAACCAGACCGTCACAATAGAGAAGAACTCAGACTCCGTATTCGGTGTAGGGAAACCTCCGGCGCAGGAAAATGCAAAGACCGAAGAATCCAAAAAAGAAGAAAAAAAGCCGGCGATTGTTGATACCGGCAGAAAAAAAATAAGAATAGGGAGTTTTTTCGGCAAACTTTTCAGATTGATAACTACACTGCTCCTGATAGCGGCCATAGCGCTTGTCGCTGTTTTCGTACTTAAGCAGCAGAAGATATTTGACGCGACAAAATACATCCCTTTTCCCATACCATTTCTGACGAACCATAACGCGAACACAAAAATGGCCGTTCAGGACGCTCAAACCGCCCAGTTCCCCACAGGCCAGGATCAGGCTCCGCAGGGCGCCGAAGGCCCCAACCTGAGCACGGGCACGGAAGGCGCCAATCTGAACACGGACGCAGAACATACCCAGGGTGACACTGCGCAGAAGCAGACTTCACAGGCAAAAGTGGAGGCTGTCCCTCCCGAGGTGATTTATTTCATTCGCAACTACACCCTGCGGCCGGGGGGCTTAACCCTTGAAAACGCCATACGCCAGGAGGCCGCGAAAGCGGGATGGGATTCGGAAAAACTGGAGTGGGAAGGTAACTTCACCGGAACCGAAGGATATTATCAGATCTCCGCCGTAGTTCCTTCCAAAAACGGAAAGTCCCAGCTTGCCTTCACTTATAAAGCAAACGTCAAACGAAACGACGTAAAGCCGCTGGACACCACCGGCAACGCCGGCATGGAAGCTCTGGTAGCGGCCTCTGCGTCAAAAAAGCAGCCGAAAGCCAGGGCCGCAAAGAATAAACGGCAGGCTAAACCGGTCCGTACGCATGCCACAACTCCGAAACAACACTTACAGGCGGCGCAAAAGCAGGCCGCGCCGGCGGATGAATACGAATATGTGGACGAGGAAGACACGGGGAAGTAGAGGGGAGCACAAGTCACAAGAACACAAGGGCACAAGTAAGAAGCAAGAAACCACCATTGAAGTTTTGTAGCACCCGAAGCAACTGCAGTTCCCCCAACTCTCAAATCATCAGATTATCAGATCCTTTTGCTTGTGCTCTTGTGCGCCTGTGCGCCTGTGTTCCTGTCGGTGCTCAGTCGTGACTGCTGTGCCTGCCTTTTAATGGCCAGCTCAACCAGTTTTTTAACCGTTTCCGCCGGCGCAAGACCCGTGGAGGCCCAGAGCCTCGGATAAAGGCTGTGCGAGGTGAAACCCGGAACGGTGTTTATCTCACAAAAATAAAATTTTTTTTCATTTTTCGGGTCCATTAGAAAATCGATCCTGGCCATCCCATGGCAGCCCAGCGCCGCGAATACCGCCGTTGAAAGCCCCCTCAGCTTGCCGGCCGTCTTCTTTGAAAGCGCGGCCGGCAGATTAAACTCCATGCCGTTTTCATCCAGGTATTTTGACTCATAATCATAAAATTCATGGCCTCCGACAGGACGAACCTCCCCGCACACGCTTGCACGCGCGCCGGCGCCCTCCCCAAGCACTCCGCAAACTATCTCCCTGGCGTAATCCACCCCTTTTTCTATCATCACGGCCGTGTCATAACGGAAAGCGAAGTTTACGGCGGCCTTAAGCGCGGCCGCTTTTTTCACTTTGCGTATGCCCACCGAAGAGCCCAAAGTCACCGGCTTGACAAAAAGAGGAAACCCGAGTCCCGCGGCTTTTTTGAGTTTCGGCCCGATACGGTTTTTATCCGAAGCGCGGACAATTATATGAGGAAGGACCGGCGCCCCGGCGTCTGCGGCGAGTTTTTTTGAAATAATCTTATCCATACCGAGCGCCGAGGCCATGACCCCGCAGCCGACATATGCCATACCCAGAAGCTCAAGCAAGCCCTGCAACTTGCCATCTTCGCCCGTAGCGCCGTGGATTATCGGGAACACAGCCGCGGGCTTCAATTTTGCGCCGCTCTCCGTTTTAAAACAACCCTCCTTAAAAGAAGGCTCAATAAATTCGCCGGCGGGTTTTCCTCCCCGCTTAAGGACCTGGTAATTTGCCAGGCGCCAATCGCCCCGCTTTGTGATATAAACAGGTTTCGGCAGGAATCCGCCTTTTAAAAGCTCGGCGCAGACAGTCTTTGCGGACTCTATGGAAACTTCATGCTCCGGCGACCTGCCGCCGAAAATCACAGCGATAATTTTTCTCTTCATAATATCTCCTTGAATCTAGGCGGATTAGCCCAGTGATTAAGTGATTGAGTAAATAGTGATTTAGTTTTGAAACTACCGTTTAGTTACTGAATCTCTTGCTTAATCACTTAATCACTCAATCACTGATCACTATTCGCTCCCCGCTATTATCCCCCCGCCCAGAACCCTGTCTCCGTCGTAAAACACGGCGGACTGACCCTTTGCAACGGCGAACTGCGGCTCCTCAAAAATAAATTTCAGCCCCGCGTTATCTTCTTTTTTAAATCTGCAGGCGGCTGGTTTGTGGCGGTAGCGGATTTGAGCCCAAAGGCGGGCGCCCGGATGCGGCGCTTCGGCCAGCCAGTTTGCCGAGGCGATTGTGAAGACGGATTTATGCGCCAGTTTAAGCGGCCCCACAACCACCTCATTTGAACCCGGCCTTATTTCCGTCACGTAAAGGCGCTCGGCCCCGTAAACGCCAAGGCCTTTCCGCTGGCCGACGGTGAAATTAAAAAAACCCAGATGAGAACCCGTCACTTTTCCGCTTTGGTCAAGCACGGAGCCTTTACGCGGTTTTATTCCCGCTGTTTTCTTAAGCCAGGCGTCATAATTTCCTTCCGTGACGAAACAAATATCCTTGCTCTCCGCCGAAGCCGCAGTGGGAAGCGCCAGTTTGGCGGCCAGCGCGCGCACTTCGGTTTTAGCCATGGCTCCAAGCGGAAAGAGTATTCGCCCCAACCGCTCTTTCTTAAGACAATAGAGAAAATAGCTTTGGTCTTTAAGCGGGTCAAGACCCCGCAGCAACGCCGGCCCCCCCCCGGCATTTTCAATACGGGCGTAATGCCCGGTTGCGAGCGCCCCGGCCCCGAGGTCCCGCGCGAGGTCAAAAAGATACGAAAACTTAAGATGGCGGTTGCACTCCACGCAGGGGTTCGGCGTACCGCCCGCAAGGTAGACGCTCACAAAATTGTCTATAACTTTTTTAGAGAACAGTTCCCGGGCGTTTTTAAAATAATGCCTTATGCCTATAGCGTGCGCGGCACCGCGCGCCCTTAGGACGGACGCCTCTCCGCCGCAGCAGGCAATCCCGCCGCGGCCGGTCTCGTGAAAAAGGCGAAGTGTAAGGCCTATAACCTCAAAACCCTGTTGTTTAAGCAAAGCCGCCGCCACCGAGGAATCAACCCCCCCGGACATAGCGACGGCAACTTTCATAGATGGGAAGCCATAGGCCTTAATGAGCCGTACCCGCCATAAGCCTTATGCCGGAGGCTATACGCGATAAGGAAACTTCTTAAAAAGCATATTACATATGGCATACGGCTTATAGCTTATGGCAACTTTTCTGCCTATGGCTTATGGCCTAAAGCTTATGGCTTGTTTTACTGTCCGAAATCAAACCCCTTGAAGAGGTCCTCTTCCGCCTTTCCGGCGGCCGGGGCAGGGGCTGCATCCTCCTTAGACTTGATGACCTCGACTGGCGCCTTGGCGCCGGGCAAAACCTGCATACGGCCTACGCCCTCGCCCACGGGCTGCATTATTATCTTACGCACGCCCTCGGCAAACGCCAGAAAACCGGTTTTCAGGTTGTAGTAAAGGCGAAAGGGAGTATCCTTGGCTTGAGGCTCATAGGCTTTCCCTAAATTTATTTTCTGCTGGTCCCAGCCCGGGTTATAAACTATCTTGCCTCTCAGATCCACCTCGTTATCCACCACCGGCAGGGAAAAATGTATCTTATAAAGACCCATTGTGTCGCTTATACCCGGAGTGAAAGAAAGATTGATATATGAATTAGCATTTTCCTCCGTGACGGCAAAAACGTCGGCGCTGCCTCCCTCCTTTTTTCCCGTTTCAGGGATGATCTTCACGGTCACGCCTTCTATGGGATTGCCCAGATAGTCGGTAACTATCCCCTGTATACTGCCATCCAGGAACACTCCCATTTTGGTGGTGGAAAAGAAAATATACTCATGCTTGCCGGTGACTTTTTTGGTAAGGGAAAGGTCAGTTACCCTCTGATCGGTAAAATCAGTGACCTTGAGGGCTTGAAGACCCCCGAAACATCCGGTGCTCACGGCAAACGCCGCGATTAAAACCGCTGATTTGAAGAAGTTTTTCATTTTCTCGCCGCCTGTCGGTTAACTTACCGCCGTATGCCATAAGCCATCGGCCATACGCTTAGAAAACACCATTTATCTCCCTTTGCCGGAGCCCGCTCCGCGCTTACTGGGGGGCTGCACCCGGCGGGGCTTGCTCATTGGCCTCGCCGGACGGCGCTTGTTCGGGAGTGAGCACCGTTGACGCCGGAACCGCGGGCTTTATCCCGGGAGTTTCCGGCGACGCGTCAATGTACGGGCCGGTTTTCACTAAAAACACCACCCGGCGGTTCTTGCGGCGGTTTTCCTCAGTATCGTTTGCGGCAATGGGATGAAACTCCCCGTAACCTATGGCGGCCATCCTTTTGGGCGGAAAATCCGAACTGAGAAGATATCTCACCACGCTGGTGGCTCTGGCGGTGGAAAGCTCCCAGTTTGTGGCGAATTGTTTGGCGCCGTTGGCGCCGATAGGGATGTTATCGGTATGGCCCTCCACTATTATATCGTGCTTGGCGGCGAGGGTTTTAAGCACAGGGGCTATTTTGTCCAGCTTTGAGCGCATGTTGTCGGTTATTTCGCTCCGGCCGCTTTCAAAAAAAGCGAACTGACCCTGCTCTTCAAGGGTAATGCGCATTCCCTCTTTATCCATTTTAACCTGGCCCTGTATATTGCCATTCTTCATCATTTCCGTTATATCCTTCTGGGCTTTTTGCATTTCCTTGTTAAGGGCTGCGGACAGGGCGTAAAGAATGACGAAAAAGCACACCATCTCAGTCATCAGGTCGGCGTAATTTACCAGCCAGGGCGGCGCGGGATGGCCTATTAGCGCCACACGGATGTCATCTTCCGGGATCATTCCCCTGACTTTTAACGACATAAAATATTATTCTCCGCTACGGCTTAGCTTCCTTTTTCACAGCGGCGCGTTTTGAAGGGTCAAGATAAGCCTTCAGGTTCGCTTCCACCACGCTGGGCGTGGAGCCGCTCTGTAAAAGGAGCACGCCGGTTATGATTATTTCTTTGACGAAAAGCTCTTCCTCGGAGCGGTGTTTGAGTTTTCCGGCCATGGGCAGAAAAAGCCAGTAACCGGCCCCAAGGCCGAAGAAAGCGGACGAAAGCGCCAGCGCCATGCGCCGCGGGACCTGGGTTACATCGTCTATGTTGGCAAGCAGCAGTATCATACCCAACACCGTGCCTATGATGCCGAAAGCCGGGGCGTAAGTGCCAAGGGCGTTGAAAATTTCCCGTCCCACTTTATGGCGTTCCCTTATAAAATCCAGCTCGGTTTCCAGCATATTCTTTATAAATTCATGATCCGCCCCGTCTATAACAAGCTGCACTCCCCTTTTTAAAAAATCATTGTCCAGGGCTTTCACATCCCCTTCAAGCGCCAGGAACCCCTCCTTTTTGGCTTTCTGGGAAAGCGTGACGAAGGTGGAAACCAGCCGCGAGGTATCCTCGCCCTTGGAAGTCAGCACCTGCCTAAGCACCCTGCCCACACCTATAACAGCGGAAAGCGGATAATTCACCAAAATGGCGCAAAAAGTTCCGCCCATGACAACAAGGAAAGCCTCCAGGTTCATGAACGGTTTGAAGCCGGCTAAGCCTTCCTGTTTATACACGGCGCCTAAAATGAAACCGAGAAAAACTATTATTCCGCTTATTGTGGCTATATCCATAAATTCTCCGGGAAGTTGTAAGTTTAGAGTTATGAGTTTAGAGTTTAAGAGTTCAGGATCTTTTAACTCCTAACCCACAACTCACAACTCGCAAACTTACATTACTTCTTTTCAAATCCCTCTATGGGATTTATCACTTTCCGCTCACTATAGACCTTCTTTTTATATTCCACCACCCTGGCCACCACCTCATCCACGGAATCCCTGACAATGAACCTGTTGCCGGTGGCAAGATTTATCACGGTATCGGGGGTGGCCTCGACGCTCTCAATAAGCTCGGCGTTCACCACAATTTCAAAACCGTTAAGTTTTTTAAGCTTGATCATTTTAATAATTATACTTAAAGAGGCGGGGGTTAGCGAATAGTGAAATCACGAATCAGGGAAGTAGCGAAATAGATCAAGAGATGCTTTACGACTATTCGCTAATCGCCGGCCACTATTTGCTATTCGCTTGTCTTACCCTTAATCGCCCACTTGAGCCTGGAACCAAGAGAACTTTCAACCGCCTTATATTTTTCCAGTTCTCCTGAAAGCTCCGCGATTTTGGCCTCACAATCCGCAAGCTGAGCCCGGGCGGCAGTCTTCATAGCCTCCGCGTTATCCCGTTCGGAGGCGAACAGGCTCTCATTTTCAGCGGCGGCCTGTTCAAGGTCACGGACTCTGTTCTTAAGCGAAAGCATCTCGGCCTCAAAACCGGCGCGATTGGCGCTTTCCGTCCTGAGCTGGCCTGAAAGCCGGGCGAGTTCCGCCTCGGCGGCGGATTTCTGAGCGGCAAGGGCCTCAAGCCGGCTTTTGGCGGCGGAAAAGTCTCCGGCCATTTTTGACCTTTCGGCCTCAAGCTGATTTTTGACGTAGGCAAGGTCTCCGGCCATTTTTGACCTTTCGTTTTCAAAGGCGCGGACGTATTTTTCCAATTCGGCCTTTTGTGAAGCCAGCGCGCCGTACTGCGCCTCAGCTTTGGCCGCGAGTTCTTCCTGCTTTGAAGCGGCGACCCTTTCAAAATTATTGAACTTCTCGGAGAACCTGCGGTTTTCAATCTCAAGATGTGTTTTCTCTCCCTCGGAAATTACGGCAAGCTCTTTGAGCTGTTTAAATTTAGCCGCATACTCGGCCTCGATCTGGGCTTTAAAATCGGAGGAGGACCGTTCAAGCCTGGAGCGCAACTCGGAAAGTTTCAAGTCGTGATCCGCCTGACATTTCGCCGCGTAAGAAGACATCTCTTCCATATGAGCGCGTGTAAGCTTCCCGATTTTCTCGTCCTGCTGGCGGGAAAGCTCGGTTATTTTCTCGTCCCGCTGCCGGGAAAGCTCGGCTATTTTCTCGTCCCGCTGGCGGGAAAGTTCGGCTATTTTCTCGGCCTGCTTGCGGGAAAGTTCGGCTATTTTCTCGGTATGCTGGCGGGCGAACTCCGAGGCCATTCCGGTTTTAATTTTTTCGATGTCCTCGCTGTATTTTTTTGAAAATTCCTCGATCTCGCCGTGGTGGGACGCTTTGAAAAGTTCCTGCTCCTGCCGCAGTTTTTTGATCTCTTCAAGCTGGGCCGCCATGTTCTGGGCCAGTTGCATCTTTTCAATGCGCAGCTGTCCTCTTTCTTTGTCAAGCACCGCATTTATCGCCTGCACTTTTGAGACGAAACCCTTTATTTTCAGCATCTCTGAAATAGCGCGCACTTTGTCGCCTGAAACTTCGGCTATGGTCTTGTCTTTTTCCTGGAGCAGCGCCTCATGGCGGGTCATCTGCGCCCTCAGTTCCTCCGTTTTTTCCGAATTTTTTTTGTCGGAGAGGCCGCCCAGCTCCCGCTGCAGCTTTTCTATTTCAAGGAGGTATTTTTCTTCCTGATGCTTAAAATCGCTGTGCGTCCTTTCCTCCTTCATCTTCAAGATCGCGGCTTCGCTTCTCAGTTCGGCAAGTTCCCGCTCCTTCTCCGGCATGGCCTTGATATAGGACTCTATGGACGCTTTTTCTCTTTCCGCGCGCGCGACATCGTCGCGGAGCTTTGAGATTTCCTTTTCAGCCAGGGATTTTTCAAGGCTGACGCTGCGGAATTCGTCCTCGACTTCACGCAACCGCTCGGCCGAGGACTTGAGCGAACGGATGGCGTCCTCACGGCTTGAAATTTCCTTCTGCCATTGCGCTTTCTCGTCAAGCCAGCGGCGCTCCATCTCCTGCAAACGGTAAATAAAATGTCCTTCCACGTCGCGCCCCTGTGTTTCGCGCTCGGCCACCTGCCCTTTAAGACTCTGCATCCAGGTTTCGCGCTCCTGCATCAGGCGGGTTTCAAGCTCTTTTATCTTGCCTTTAAAAGTAAGGCGTTCCTCCTCCACTTCCTGATCGCGCTTATCGCGGCGCATGCGGTCCTGTATATCCTTGAGGGAAGATTCCACTTTTGAAGAGAGCGTCTCATCCTGCTGGTTTTTAAGGGTGGCTAAAAGAGCGCGCTCTTTCTCCTGGGAAAGCAGCTTTTCCATCTCTAAAATCTTTTTTTCGAGCTTATCTTTTTCTTCTTTCATTCTGGCGGTTTCAGCCGCAGATTCGCTCGCGGCCTGCTGCGCGCGGGCATCGGGGTAAGCGGCTGCGCTCTGGAACTGGGGCGGCGAATTTTGAGCGAAAGGGTTGGGCAGCCCCAAGCCGCCGACCGGGGCCGGACGCGCGCCCGGCTGGGGTAAAGGCAGGCCGGGCCTTAAAATTCCAGGCGGCAAAGGCGGTATGCCGGGTTTTGGAGGTTTCTTTTCACTGTCGTCCATAGAATTAGTTCCCGTTACAAGTTACAAGCCTGCAGGCGCTGAAATATAATTTCAGACTTCACTTCCACACCCATATTCTATAAATCCGACATTGCACTAAGGTTAAAGAATTGTTAACAGGCTGTGGACAGGATTGCCATAAGCTTTACGCCATATGCCATAGGCTTGTAAAGAACTCCTTAAAAGCTTACGGCCTATGGCGCGGCTGGAACAGCCACATAGCTTATGGCCTAGAGCATATGGCTTATGGCGCGCAAGCCTTCAGGCTTGCGTTATTTCCCCGCCTGCTGCTTAAACCCGGCCAGCCATTCATTCACGGCCGGGTCGTTTGAGAGTGAAGCGTAGCGTTCATAGGCCCGCATAGCTTCGTCCATTCTGTTCAGGGCGTAATAAACCGTGCCCAGGCACTGCCAGATCTGGGCGTCCAGGGCGTTGAGTCCTGAGGCATACTCAAAATACTGCAGGCTTTCGGCCAGCTTTCCCTGGTTGTATAACTCAATTCCGGCCGACAGATACTGAGCCGCTTGTTGAGCCTCCTCCGGGTTCGAAGCCTGTCCCTGAGGCGGCCGGGCTTCAATTACATCAGGGGCGATACTCTTCAATTTCTGCCTGCGCTGTTCGCCGGAGGCGACTTCATCGCTGTCTATGATATAAACCTCCTGGGTGTTCTGCTGGCGGGCGCTTATCTTTCCCTCGGCCTCCAGGCTTTTTACGGCGTCCAAAATCTTCATTTGGGCCTCATCTACCTGAGTAGGGCTGATTTCACCTGAGTATTCCATTACCTCCTTTATGGCATTGACCGCGCCCTGCGACATATTGGCGAAGAACTTATTCACCAGCTGGGGATCGGCTTTATAAATCGCTTTGGCTATGTCTTCGTTGCTCACGCTCCTTATTATGGTCTGCAAATCCTTATCGGTGAAACTGATCAGATTCTCGAATATAAGGATTATCTTTTTAATTTTTTCGTAAACATCTGGTTTTTGGGTTTTGAGATACTCTATTATGTTTTTTCTGGTGAAGGCATCGCTGTCCTCAAGCATCTTGGCCAGGCGTTCTATGCCCCCCATCACAAAATCAACGTTTTCCCGTATATCCTTGTCTATGGCCTCTATCTGCTCGCGCTTGGCCTGACGCACGGTCAGCGCTTCAAGAGCCACCCTGGACTGCATTTCAAGCGGCAGCATGGAAAGCGCCTGACGGGAAAGTTCCGGCTTCAAGTAGCTTAATACCAGCGCTATAACCCATGGGTCTTCCTTTTTAAGCAGAAAAAAATAGACGAGTTTTTTCAGATTTTCCTCGGTTAAATAAGTAAACGGCTCAAATTTTTTCATAAGCTCATCCTCTTCATCTTTTTTTTCCTCCTCTTTCTGGAGAAAATTCATGTCAATTTGCTGATGCCCTTCTTCAGTGGCGTCGTTTTTTTCGCCGCCGCCGCCGCCTTCTTCCATTTTCTGGTCAATATTGACCTCGGCGCCCGGCTTTGCAAGGATAGCCTTTATATATTTCCTGAAAAAACCCCAAAGGGGCCCGAAAAGAAACAGCAGCATCAGCAGGAAAAGCAGTGCGTAGAGGAGCGGCAGATAAACCCCCGGGCGCCTTAAATCCTCAAGGATATTATAACTCTTGAACCTGGTGGGTTTGAAAACGACCGTGGCGGCGTCATGGCCGTGGATCTTGTAAGGTATCAGGAAATCGTCAACGCGCTCACGGGCGGTTTTAAGGCTTTCCGGGGAAACGGTCTCATCGTGGATAACGGTCACCTGAAAACGGGTGATGTCGGTTTCAAGGCCGTAGCGCACCTGCTGTATGCCCTTCTGCTGCTGCGTCTGCTGGCCCCGCGCGGCCTCCGGGCGGGCATTGTCTGCCCCCGTAACAGCCGGTTGTCTTGGAATTCCCGGTAATATAAAATCCGTATCGGTGCTTCCGGTTTTTGCCCCCCTCTCCTTGTATTTCTGAATAGCTCCCATTTCCTCTGTGTTTTGTTCCGACTTTTTTGAGACCACTTCCATCTCCACATCGGCGAAAACGAAGGACTTGCCGGGACCCATGATCGGATCAAGGATCTCGCTTTTTATTTTACTTTCCACCTCCAGCCGGAGAGAAGCCTGCTTCTCCATCAGGGAAACACCCATGGTATCCGGTACGGCGGCGGGCGTGTTAGCCTGGGCAAAAACGCGATGGACGGCCAGGACCGCCAGAATAATTGCAAGCAGTGATCTGCGCATAGCAATACTATTTTACCTTTACCTTATTGCAGAATCGTTGCAAAAATAGAACAAGTGATAGGGTATAGGGGCTAGGGATTAGGGGTTTAGGGAAGGAGTTCCTTATAATATTTTCTGTCCCTAGCCGCCAGCCCCCAACCCCTGCAGTTATTGCCCCTGCCGTTATTTTATCTGCTGTAGGAATTCTTTCACTATCTTATTATCAGGATTGATGTCCAACACTTTTTCCCACATCACCTTGGCTTTATCTTTCTGATTCATCAGATAGAAAGAACTGCCCATTATTTCAAGAGCGGTTTCATTATTCGGCTCAAGTTCAAGTATATCCTGGGCGCGTTTCATGGACAGGTCGTACTTCCCGTCATAAATGGCCTGGCGGGCGTCGTAGGTGCGCTGGTCTATGTAGGTGAATATTTCCGGCCCCTCGGGCTTACGGGAAAGTTCGGTGACGCCGGCTTCTTTCTCCACCATATTCAGGAGCGAGAGCAGGTGGTCGTTTTTGGAGTCTTTGTTGAAAGCGTGGCGCAGAATATTGACCGCATTGTGCAGATCCTTGCCGTCCACATAAGCGATAATGCCGCGCCGGGCGAGCGTGGGCACTTCTTCGACGCCGGTGGCGTCGGGCACATAGTCCACGGCGGCGCTCAAGCGTATAAGCATGCGTTTTATTTCCATGTTGCCGGGATCGGAGTCTATGGCGTTCTTAAGCTTCTCTATGGCCCTTGTGAAATAACCGGCCTTGAAGTATTGCATAGCCTGGCGCACTATCGTGCGCACATCGCTGTCGTGCTTGGTTTTATTGGACTGGCCCATGCGCATGGTAACCGAGAACCTTGTGGTGGTGCCGAGCGCATGAATGCCCTGCGATATGTCAAAGCCCAGGCTCTTGTACTTTATGCCTACTCCGAAATCGGCTTCCTGAATGCCGGGCGCGCCCATTACGCCGAAACGCAAAGCCGCCCAGTACATAAGCCAGTACTCGCCTCCGAAACGCCAGTTCATTGCGGAGCTCTGCGGTTTGATAAAATCAAGGCCGAACAGCAGGCTGCCTTTAAAAAGGCTGAGCGCCTGGCCTAATTTCAGGGTAAGAGGCAGTTTGTCTTCGGTGTCGCCGGATGCCATTGAGAACACATTCTGCACACCTATCGCCATCCTGTAGGTTGGGGAAAATTTCTGCATCATGGCGATGTCTATTGCGTTAAAAGAGTCTTTTGAAGTGTCAAGGGAACGGGTGATATTTTTCGCCATGATGCCGAAGGAAAGCTTGTCGGACACATCGCGGCCCCACGAGAAAGCCATGGCGCGCTCCATGTTGTCAAAAGAGCCGAGGCTCTTTATGTCTATTATTTCGTCGCCGCCGGGATTTGCCGTTATGGAAATTTTTTCAAAACCCAGGGATTTAATCTGCGTCATGCTCACGGCCCAGGTGCCCCTGGTGGAGGTGGGATGGGCGTAGGTAAAGAAAGAAAGCGTGGTATCGGAGAACATGGTCGCCTGCATGGCGGTGAATTCACTGCGCTCAAGAAGCGTAAGCCCCGCCGGATTCCAGTAAGAGGCCGAGGCGTCGTCGGCCACGGCGAAGAACGCCCCGCCCATGCCAAGCCCGCGCGCGCCGGCGCCGTAAGACATGAACTGGCCGGGCTGTCCGCCGCCCTGGGCCAGCAAAGCTGAAGGCTGAAAGCTTAAGGCTGCGGCAAGAAAGAGCAGGGAGAAAGAGAATTTTTCCAGGGCGCCGACGGAAACAAAAAGCCCCGTGGAAAGGCCCAAGCGCTCAATGCGCTTTACAACGGCCCATATTCCAGACGGGGCAAGTATATGAAATACTATGCGTTTCATCGTTTTCGGCAACCTGACCCCCGCCGTACTTAGCGGGTCTTGGCTTTGCGCCGCCGGCTTTGGCCGGCTTTGCTATTATCGTAACATTGCACTATTACAAATTAGTTACACTTTTGCTCTCATACATAGTATAGCATGTATAAACCATTTGTCAAGGCCCAGGCCATTGACATGTCAATAGCAGCGGATAGAGGCTGGCGTATAGGGGTTTAGGGAAGGAGTTCCTTATACCCCCCTCACCGCTAGCCCCCAACCCCTGCCTTTAATGTATTATTCCCACTTTCCTTAGTATGGTTTTGCTTCCCTTGGGGCTTGAGGCCTTCACACGCACTATATAACCGCCCTTTGACACAAAGCCTCCAAGCTCGTTTTTACCATCCCACAAAACGAAATTGGGTCCAAGTTTTCCGCCGTCGGAACCGCTTGAGAAATGATACTCTTTAACCACATAGCCAAGCAGGTCGTAAAGCGTTATAGACACCTCGGCATTGTCGTTTAAGGCGTAGGTAATGGCTGTTTTCCCCTCCACACCGCCCTTTCTGGTGTCCACGGGATTCGGATAATTGGAAACATAAACAGGCTTGCCGTTTTGATCATTATATAAAGCGCCGAACAGGCCCTTTTCAATGTCAATTGTAACGCCGGCAGGGTCCGACGCGCCGGACCAGTCGGAATGCAGACCGGCGAAGTTCCAGCTGCGCGCCCTGTAAGTGTAATACTTTCCCGGCTGATGCGATGTCGGGCTCTGGCCGGGATTTATGACGTCTCCCACGCTGAAAACATTGTTTACAGCGCCGCCGGTCTTGAAGCCCGGCACGGCCGCTATGGTTTTCCACACGGAGTTCGTTCCCTCGCGCTCCTGAATTTCGTACGACATCACATTGGACTCGTTATCCTGCGAGGCGCCCCACTTAAGCGAGAAAACGGGGCCGGAAGCCGTTCCCTTGGGCACCTGGGGTGCGGGGATACCGGGCACGGTAGGCGCCGAGGTGTCTATGCGGTAAATCATGAGCGGCGCGCCCGCCTCGCTCGGGATATAAGCGCCGGACGCGGTCACGCCCCTTACCGAGAGCACATAACCCCTGTCGGAGACCGTCTCCCCCCAGGCGGTGTGCGGCCCTTTAAACGAGCCCTGCACGCCGCGCGTGTCTATTCTGAAAGAAGTCGCGTCGATCTTTGTGACGGACATTATTTCATTGCCGACATAAACAAGGCCTTCCTGGGCGAAGCCCTCGGTTGAGGCCACCGTGAAACTGGAAGAATTAACGTCTATGCGGGTGGTCAGGTGCGTAAAATGTCCGGGCGAAAGAGCCACATTGCTGACCGTGCCGGAAAGGATATCTCCTACCGGCTGCCAGGAGCCTTTCATGCCGGTCGGATCCGAATAATTTCCGCCCAGCGTCAGCTCATAGGACGCCACGGGGCCCGAAGCCGGGTTCCACATGGCCGACAGCTCCGTGGTTTTGGACGCCCAGGCCGAGGGCAGGGCGCCCATGTCGGAAACGGGCAGCAGCAGGCTTGAGTTCTGCACATTATCGCCTATGAAGTAAAGCGGCTTGCCCGACCCGTCGTCAAATATTTTATCCGAAATATAGTCATTGTTGGTGTCATAGTCAAGTATACCGTCGCCGTCTATATCAAACGAGGGCATACCCGTGTTGGTCAGGCTTATATTGACGCATTTGCCGGTGCCGAAGAAGTCAAAATTGTCCGGCTTTCCGTCGCCGTTTATGTCCATAAGAGGCTCGGACGGGCCGCATTTGGTGTACGATGAGGCGTATATCCACGGCATGTTGTCCGCGGCCAGGGGCATATTGTTGGCGCCCAGCACCAGCGCGCCCTGCACCGTCATGGAGGCGAAGGCCGGGTAGCCGGCGGCGGTGACCATTATTTTTTTATAAACGGGCGTCAGCGGGATGACCGAGGGGGATACAAGCACCAGCCCCGAACTCAGCGGGAATTTGTCGGTATAGTTCTGCCCGGCGGCAAGGCTCCAGCCGTTGGGTCCCTTAATATCGTAGAAAGAATTCAGCGAGATGCCGGCCAGATGGCCCAGAGTGCTCGCGCCGGTCATGTCGGTGTTCCCTATGGAAACCACCACATGCACGATGACAGTAGTGGTTCCCACGGTTATATAAGGCAGCTTCCCGTCCGTTATATTTATGGTCGCGCCGGTCTTGAAAGAACAGGAAGAGCAATGCTGCACCGAGCCGATGAGCGAGTCCGCCATCGGAGAGAACGCTCCGTCGCCGTCGTCCTTCCAAAGCGAGATCTTTGAGATATCCCCGTCGCCCATGCCGGCGGTATCGGTGCTTATGGTGCCGTTCTGGAACAGGTGTATCTGGCCGATGTTCACATAGTCGGAGAGGGACTTTAAATCAAGCGTGAGCACCGGCACATTCTGGGTGTTGCGTTCTGCGGCCTTGGGCGCTATGCTGTTGGCGGAAACGCCGAGCGTCAGGGACTTTATGGGCACCAGGCTTGAACTGAAAGGATAGATATCCGTACCCGTGCCCTTGGGAAGCAGTTTTGTGATCCCCTGATAAACCCAGGGGCCCACATCATGCGGCGTGTTGACGGTCAGCCAGGACTTGTCCCCTATACTGACGCCTATCTTGTTGCTTTTCACGGCTGTTTCGCCCACGTCGTAGCTCACGAAATAGGTTTGAGCCAGCGGCGAGATCGTCTGCACCTGCGACAGTTGGATCTGCAGCTGGGTGTTCAGGGGGTTGATCTGGTCATAAAGATCGACCTTCACCGCGCTGGAGCCCTTGTCGTGGGTAATAACGGGGGTAGGCAGGTCGCCAAGTATGTCTCCGCGAGAGATAAGGCTGAAGTAAGGATGCCCCGAAACCGCGTCATACCCGGCGGTGGAATAAGTGACCAGTTCGGCGTTGTCAAGATACAGCCTGCCCGAAGACGGGAAGCCGACAGTTGAGTCCACCACCAGCTTGAACGGCACGGCCGCCGAGGCCGTGTCTGTGTTCTTAAAAGGCAGTTCAAGCGCGGCCTCCGCCCTGGATATATCGGTATCGTTCACATCCAGCGCGTCGTTCTGGTTCGAGTCCTGTAAAATATGCACGAATTTAACGTCCGTGTTCTTGGCGAAAGGCGAACCTGGGTCGTTAGAGGCGCCGGTGCGCTGCAGCTTTATACCCGACCAGCGGGCGCTGCCCGCCTCGGTAATAAGGTTAAACCTTATCATGGGCACTCCCTCCTGCGCCTGACCCGCGCCTCCCTGCGCGACCAGCTCGGAGGCCACGTCGTTGGCGCCCAGGTCCATGTTTGAGCCCACCTCCACGACCGTTCTTTGCGCGGTGATCGCTCCGGTGGAGAAGATGATCTGATTGGGCACGCCGATCGTCATATCCGAAGCCGACAGGATCTTCAGCCCCATGGTGGTTTTCACGCTGGCGTACTGCGCCACATCGTAAGTGATAAAGAAGCAGGCCGGCGCCGTTGTTACGAACAGCGGCTTTTTGAGCGTCAGGTTGACCGTGCCGGCGGAGAACGCCTCATTGCCGTAAGACATCAGGTTCGGATAAAGGCCGGAAGCGTCCGTGGAAACATCCACCGCGCTGAGCAGGCAGTCGCCGTTGGAGTCTTTCCACACCTTTACCAGGTCTATGTCTGAATCGTTGGCCGTGCCGGTCCTGTTCACGCGCAGAGCCTGAACTTTGGCGGAGGTTTTATCCACATACATGTTCATGGCCAGAAAGCCCACGTTCTTGTCGTTCTGCGTCACGGTTACGGGCGAAACGTCGTCCGGCTCCATTGTTATCGTGTTAAACACGGGCAGCAGCACCTGCACCTGGCTCTGGGTCGGGGACGGGAAATAGGAAGTGTGCCCGGCACCCTCTGGCCCGAATATAAAGCTGGTTACACCGGGCACTTCCACGCCCGTGACGGAGTTGGGCGGCGTAAGCGCTATATGCGAGAAATTGGCGGCCCTGTCCACGCTGAGGGAGACAAAAAACACCGTCGACGTGGCGCTTACCACCACGTAGGGCTGTCCCTTGAGGGCGGGGTCTACGACGCTTATGGTGACCCTGCCCACCGGGTCGGGGCTCACGCCGAAATGTCCGCGGCCGATCACGGTATCGGTGTAGTTCTGGCCGGTTGCCGGGTCCCGGTCAAAGATCCCGTTGCCATTATCTTTCCACACAGTTACCTCACTCACATCGGAGTCGTAACCGTTAAGGTCGTCGGAAGGTTCGGAAGTTCCGCCGTCAGGCTGAAGCCTTTTAAGTTTAACGCCCTGCCAGCGCACGCCATAGCCGTCGGTAGTCACGGTCAACTTGAGCATCGGCCAGTTTACAGTCCCCTGGAAAACCTCGGTTCCGATAACGGCTCCGGAACTGTGCTTCACCATCACCGAGCCGAACTGCCCCCTTTCCACATAGAGGAGCGCGCCGGCGGTGGTGTCGCCGTAATGGATGATCTCGTTGTCAACCACGCAATAGCCGGAAGAGTTAAGGCCGGCGGTGGAACTTATAACCCATGCCGGGTCCCCGCTCGGCCCCGTAGTGGCTATGTCCTGGGCGAGAACCGGCGCCGCCGTATTTTGCGAAAGCGGGGATGCGAATATCGGCCTGGACTCCACCGTGACCACGCTTGGAGCCGATATTACGGCGCGCATCCTGGAGGTGAAGGGCAGCGGCGAGCCCGTGTCGTAGTAGTTCGGCCATGAGAAAGCGTCCCTTGCTACGTCATCCATTGACGGGCTTCCCATAGGGAAAGACTCCGCAGTTAAATAAGCGCCGATATACCTCGGAAGGCCGTAAGCGTCGTTCGGCAAGGCGGAATCCTTCATATCATAGGTAATGAAGAAACGCTGTGAAACATTGTCAACCTGCGCCTGCGACTCGCTCAGCAGGCGCGCCGTCGTGCTGATATACACTTTGGCAGCCAGCGGGCCATAAGAGGTGTTTCCGAAAGTGCCGGAGCCTATCAGAACATCGGAGCCGCCCAGAAGGCCGTTGTTGTCGGAATCATACCAAACCTTTACCGCATCCACGTCGTTCATTGCGGTACCGTCCTCTACCACGGCGCCTGTGGCGAAAACGATCAGCCAGCGCCACAGGGCGTCCGCTGTATCCGTCTTCGCGGTAAGCGAAATTATCGGCTGGTTCAGCTTTTTCTGCTGCAAAGTATCGCCCATGGTGGTATCGATGGCGTTTATCGTAACTTTATCGGCGTATTCTTTAACCTTGCCCACCAGCGATACGGAGAGGCTCGGACCGATATTATAGGTGCTCATCTGTTTTGGCGCCTTTATGGTGAAATAATCGGTGCTTCTGATGGAAAGGCCGAGATTGGCTAAATTATCCACCGTGGCAAGCGGATCTATGTCGTAGGTGATAAAGTAGTCCTTGGGAGTAACGAACAGAGACTGTCCGTCCAGCGTGCTGCCGAAGCCTTTAAGGGGCAGTATGGCCTGGCCCGATATTACGGTACCTGAAGACCAGCTAAGCGCCGTGGTGCACTCGGCGCCCCTTGTAAGGCCGTTAAAGGTGTTCGTAATCACGTTCACGCTTGAGTAATATACCACCTCTTTCAGCGCCGGGTCGCTCTGAGCGTCGTTGATTATAAGCCTGCCAGGCGCCATGGGGAACGTGGTGTCGGAAGGGAAGAATTTCTGTATATCCAGCACTTTTATGGCGCCGCTATCAGGCGCTAACGGCAAAGCCAGGACGCCGGTAGGGAATACTCTGTTCTTCGCGCCCACAAGCAGCACTTCGGTGTCCTTTACGGTAGTGGTTGTTTCCAGCAGGCCGTCGCCGGTCGAATCGTACCACACGTCTATCTTTTTAACGTCGGAGGCTTTATTATAAAGAGGCGCGCCGCCTGAACATTTAGAGGGGTCGCCGCCGTTCTCGGACGAGTTTATCCACCTGTCAAGCTTAAGTCCCGTCCACACGGCGGAGCCCTTAAAGGTGGAGCCGTTAGGCACGCCTATCTGCATCGTAAGCCTGGCTATGGCCTTGTTGACGTCATTCTGAGTCACAAATGTGGGTTTTGAGAAATTATTCGGATCAGCCTTGTTCATAGCCGCCAGATACACGACATCGCCGGTGGCATAAAGCGGCACGGTCGAGGAAGCGATCGGGCTGAAGGCGACTATCACGCCGTCGGTCAGGCCCACGCCCGAAGTTTCAAGCCTGGCTCCGTGGGTTATGGGGGCCGCGGGCGCCGCCGGGGAAGGCACCGCGTCCGACGCGAATTCATAAACCACAAAGTAGGTCCTGGTGGAAATGGTTATGTTGCCGTCCATGCCGGCGTTGCTCAGCGGCAGCGTGAAAAGTTCCGTATCCGACGGGTCGGAAACAGGCGGGTTGTTGGGATCGGTAATTTCCTTGTCAATGCTGCGATTAAAGATACCGTCACCCAGCGTCCAGGCATCGTCGCCCGTGCCGGACGCGTCAAGGAAAACCCTCACGCTCAACAGGTCGGAGCCCAGACCGGAGCCGGTTTTTATTATCCGGAAGGACTTCAGTGTGGCCACAAAGCCCTCCGTCCAGGCCTGCAGTTTCAGCATGCCGGCTCTTTCCAGTCCCTGCTCAACGTAAGGATACTGGTCCGGCTCGAGCAGGACGCCGCCCACCGTGGGCTGCCACCAGGCGCTTATATCGGTGCCTTTAATATGCACCTTGGCGGGAGTGTTCCGCACCGGCGAGGTGGAGGTGAATATTGGGAAATTGTTGGCGGCCACGCCCACGTAAGTCGACACCAGCACCACACTGGTCGGATTCTCCACGATAAGCGCCAGATTCCGCGGCGTGGTGGCCCCGGTGGAGATGCGCACAGTGAGGAAGAAATTCCTCGGGGTATTTGAGATCAGCACCGCGGTGGAAAGCTTTATATTAAGATCGTCAAAATGCCAGCCCATGAGGCCCGTGTCGTAAACGCCGCTTGAGATGAATATGTCGGTCAGAGGCCCGCCAAGCGTGTTTTCCCCGTCAAAGATTCCGACCTGTCCGTTTACGGGGTTATCGGCGTAAAGCCCGGCCTCCGCCACATCCGAGTAGGGTAAAGTGCCGGAGCTCTTTACCAGAATGGACTGCAGATAGGCGGACGGGGAGCCGGCGGGCGAGGTCTTCATGGTAAGCCTCAGCATGGGCACGGGCGACGGGGTGTCGCTCGTAACTCCGTCACCCTGGTAGAGGGAAAGCCGCGTAAGGCCTATTGATTGCTTGACCGAAGGCACCGGGTCCTCGGGCGCCAGGTCGGTGGGAATTACTACCAGGCCCGACAGTTCAACGTCCGGGTCCGAACCCACGGGCAGGCCGCGGGCGCCGTCCCCCGTGTAGCCGTAGGTCGTCGTCGACTTGTAATAGTCCCAGACGCTGACCTTCAGCCTTTCCACGAAAGTGTCCATCAGCCGCAGCTGGCGCTCGCCCCGGTCCCCCGTCACGAAAGTGTAATCAGTGGTCTTATTAAACCCGTCGCGCAGATCCGCGGACCCCGTGGAGTTGGTGCCCATATTTATCTTGCCGGTATAGTATTTGCCGTTTATACCGTCGCCGGTGGCGATGTTTCCGAAACTATCCCGGGCGCGCATCGTCACCGAGCCGGCGATATTCACGCGCAGCGGGGTGGACAGTGTGTACGTGTGATGCAGCGTGAAATAGGACGCGGCGTTGGGAGTTATGTACTGGTCCTGCGTTACCCGCGGCAGCGTTGCCTCAGTAACCCCTTGGGTGGAGATGATCGAAGTGTCGGCCATTATGGTAGCCGTGCCCACCTGGGTATCCCACACATAGATGTCGGCATAGGACCGGCCCGAATAGATTTCGAAGTCCAGCGGATTGGTTTTGAGCAGCTGCCAGCCGTTGCCTCCGGACTGCACGGGTTTCGCCGCGTCTATACCGCCGTACGTGCTGCTGCGCGCGGCGGAGAAGCGCACCATGGTTGTGGTATCGGTGGTAGTTGTGTTTTCGTAACGGTCCCTGAGCACCATGGTTATTACGGTCGGCGTGGTAATGTTATGCGCGTAATCCTGGTACTGCACGGTGGTGCCGGCCACCAGGCGGCGCGGCTGGGTGTAGAACAGCAAATGGTCGGGCTGAGCCGCGATTATCGTGTAAGAAGAAACGGCGGGCTCCCAGCCCTGCGGCACCACCGAATTTATGGTGAGAGTGTGGGTAGGCGCGGAAACCAGCGTATCTATCAGGTAGAAGCTGGTCGCGGACTCACCCAGCGCCATCTTAGCGACGCCGGGCTTTGCCGTAAAGCTGGAGACATCCGGCGATGAGAAGGTGACGCGGCCCAGGGAATCAGAATCCAGCTTCAGGGCCACGCCGGCCCCTTCGGAGTCTTCCTGCCCGGCCACCAGCGGCGTAGGATTGCCGTACTGGTCCTCTATGGCCACCACGAACATCTGGGAAGTCGTCCCGGCTACTATGGTCTGGCCGGCGTTCTTTGTGACATTAACCTTGCGAGTCTGGTCGGGGAGCACGGTAACGGACTGGGTTGAAGCCGTCCAGTCGGTATGGTCCTGCGCCTCGATACTTATTATCGGCTTTACAGGCACGGAAGAAGCGTAGACCCCGGAAGCCGTGGTATCCAGATAATAGAAAGTGGCCGCATAAGCGTCCAGCGGAATGTCAAGGTAAGTCACAGGTGAATCGAACACCGGCAATCCGGGAAGCGTCAGGCTGGAGATCGAAAAAGCAAAAGAATCGTTCAGCGCCGAAGCCTGGCGGGTGAAAGTGGACAGCTGCACGCGGACCGTTTCGGTGGCCACTGAGGGGTTGTCAAACCTGTCCCTCAACTCAGGCTTGAAATAGCGCACAACGTCCAGCAAGTCGGTAACCTTGCCCGCTACGAGCGTGTTGGGCTGGTTGTTGAAAGAGACCTTGGATATTTCCATGGGGTCCATGCGCAATTGGTGTACGATCTGCATGGTACCTTTCCCGGCCTGTATCTGCCAGTAGCCGGGACGGGCGCCTTCAAAAGTATTGGAGGACGGGGACACTCCGGAATAAGAGGAGGTCCTGTCATGGTAGCGGAAAGACACCTGCGTCTGGCTTGGCATTATGCTGGCCAGGATGATGAAATGGTCGTTCCCGATGTTGCGGAAGCCGTAATCTCCGTAATTGGTGGTGGTGCCCCGGATGCGGCCCAGGTCGGTATGGATCGTATACTGGTCGTCCGGCAGCGTGAGGGGAATGTCGGTCTCCTCCTGCTTGGTAAGATTGTCAAAGTCATCGCGGCGCTCTATCGTAAAGAAGGCTCCGATGCCGTCCCTCTCCTGTATACCGACCGTGGCCGCCGGCTGGCTGGAGATGAACAGCAGCTTGGAAGGCCCGCCGCCCGTGGTGGTCAACTTGCCGCTGAGGTTCTGTTTTGCGGCCAGGTCCAGGGTGTAGGCGACGGGGTCGGTGGTAACGGTGGTCGTTCCCATCCATATACGCGCCCAGTCGCCAGAGTGGCTGGAAACCATGTAGGCGACCTGAGTGGAAACGCCAACCTGGCCTGAATCGTCGGTGTACATGAGGGTTGAAACGCCCATATCAAACCAGTCGAACCCGTTCTTGTACAGCAGCGTGCCGGTGGAGCCGTAAACTTCGGATATGGAAATGTAAACCGGCACCCCGGCCGAAGAAATCGGATTGTCGTAGATGTCGGAAAGCTGCGCTGTCAGCGTCTGGCGCCCGGGCGAGACTTTTGTGCCGGCCGGCACTTCTATGTTGGTATCGGGGACAACGCGGTAAAGGCTGGGAGGCCCGGGCAGGACAAAAATATTCGCCGGCGGCGAGACCTTTACGACGTCGGGTTCCAGCGAGTCATAGGCGCCCAGAGTATTTATCCCGGCCTTGCGCATGGTAAACCAGTTGGGAAGGTTCTTAACGCCCAGATCAGAAGGAATAAAATTGGTCGTCTGTGATAAAAGGCTAGGGAGCTGGTTAAAGTCGTCCAAGGCCACCAGGTCAAAAATGGCTGTTCCAAGGTAGACATTCGGGCCTGTATCGCAGTTGTTTTCAAAGGCGTCTTTAACATAGAGCGTGGCTGAGAAGGGTACGCCGGCCACGACCGTGGTGGAGGGCAGCACGTAAACCATGTGAGTGGCGGGTCCGGTCTGGACGGTGAGAGTGGAAACCCCCCTTGTGTAGGAAGCGGCCGATAACGCGGTCGTGGCCGCCACTACGGTGTAGGAGCTTACAGAGGTCCGCGCGTCAACAGTGAACACGGCGAGGCCGTCAAACAGCGTCTGCGCGGCCGGCGGGACAGCCTTGGGGTCCTGCGGCAGCGAAAGCTTCACCTCCGGCATCATGGCCGGCGGGTAAGTATCCTGGGCCGCGCCGGAAAGGTATGTTGCTTTGTTGTAATACATATCCGTCAGGTAAACGCTCGCGTACAGCGCGCCTGTCCCTATAACGTGAATGGAAGGAGGGCCGCTGCGCCCGGGCCAGGAAATCAGCGGATCGAGGCAGGGCGGGCTGACATTACATTTGCCTTCCACCAGCGACTGGCCCGGCAGCACCACCTCAAGCCGCACACCGGTTGAGGTGTAAACCTTGAATAAAGACTTTGCCGCCGCGTCGTCATTGCGGCAGATGCTGTCGGGGGCATTGCCGCTGCAGACATAATTGTCGGCGGCGCTGACCGGGTAAGCCTTCAGAGAGGACGCCGCTGACCGGGTCACCAGGGTCACCGGCATCTGCGCGGTCCCCTGGTTCAGTATCGCGCTTGAGGGTTCTATGTCGTACAGGTCCGAGGTATTCACGTAAACCGTAGGACCTTTTGCGAACCCCTTGTAAAGGTTCATGTACGGGTCCACCAGGTTGACGGTCACGCTGAAAGGGACTCCGGCAGTCCGGGTGTCAACGGAAACCATCTTTCCCCCAGCCGGGTAAACGCCCGAGCCGGGCACAGCCGTTTCGCCGGGCACCAGCAACTGCAGCCCCACCGGCGCCGCGGGGATGACGGTAAAAGTGGAAGATTGCGTGTCGTCCGAAATACCGGAGTGTCCGTAGTCGGTGGCGGTAAGGTAATGGGTGGCCGCAGTGCGCATGCTTACGTACATAAGGTCGGTGTAGCCGACGGCGGTGTTTATGGGCGCCGTGCTGACAGCGGGCGCATATTTATCAGAAGGCGTGCCGACCTTCACGTCAAGGGGCCTGCCCGGCACAAGGTTGGAATACGCGTCAATAACGCCTACGCGCACCCCGAAGCTGGCGCCGGCGGTCTGGTCCTTGGCGGCGCCGACCTTGCCCGTGCCCGTGCCCGGGAGCAAGCCCTGGTTAAAATCCTCCCCCGGCATCAACAGAAGCAGACGCACAGGGTCTCCGGGCGACACATTTACCGTCGTGGCCAGATCCGGCGCCAACGTCGGGCCCCAGGGAGGAACGGCGTTCACCAGCTCCGCGCGCAGGACGTTGTCTCCCGTGCGCGCCGGGGTGACCATAAAGGTGCCGGACCCGATGATGACCTGCGATAAAGGGCTGATTTGTGTGTAATGGTCGTCCGAAACAAGGCGTATTTCCTGGCTGGCACCCGGGGTCAGGTTCCAGAAAGCGTCGGTAATATCAACCGTGACGTTGAACGGGTAGCCGGCCTTCTGGCCCGTGGAGGTGCCGCTCCGGCCGTTGCCCAGATTGTCGCCCGGCACGCTGCTTTCGCCGGGCACCATGGCGCGCAGCCTGGTCGGATTGCCCGGGTTAAGAACGAATTCGGAACTGAGGGCGCCCACAAGGTACGGGTCGGAGCCGCTCAGGTCCGTGGCCGTGATGATCGCCGGGCCGGCGCTCCTCAGGTTGATGTTGTTGACCGCAACGCTGCCGTCCGTCATGTCAAAGTCGCCTATATAACTGGCGAACATATCGTCCGACGTGACCCTGATATTGCTCTTGTTCACTCCGTAAACCCGGTTGTAGCGCGTGTCGGCGGCGTAAACCGCGACGTTGAAATAAACGCCGGCCGTCCGGGTGGAAATGTCGCCGGCCACGCCGTAAGGCTCCGTGGTCTTACCGGGCACAAGATACTGGTCCGGCAGGACAAACATCATTTTCACGGGCGCGCCGGGGTTGACTGTCACGCCCGAGTCAGTCTGCGAGTCAAGATTAGGAGGCGACAGGCCCTCGTCAACGGCGTTGATCACCAGGTTTGAGGTGGCGGCGCTGGGGATAAAGGAAATGATGGCCACGCCGTTGTTCAAAGGCGTGGCAGGTTTAGTGCTGGCATAGACGTCATTCGATGTCAGCTTCACCTTTCTGGTGTCGGATGCAAAGTTCCAGTACGCGTCCACCGAACGCACCTCAATGCTGTAGTTGGTGCCGGCCGTCAGCGGTCCGGCGGCACTGGCGGATTTACCCGTGAGAGAGCCCTCAACCGCCGTTTCCGGCGGCACAAGGAGCTGAAGGGCCACGGGTTTGTTCGGGGCCACTATCAGACCGCCGACCGTATCAGTGCTGAATTTGGTGGCTCCGGTGTCGGCAACCTGCACGGAGAGCCCGGCACCCTGGTTCCTGGTCGCGGGCGCGAAAGTGAAGATGGTAGTTCCGTTCACCAGGCCCTGCTGGAAGACAGACGAGGCCAGCCCCCACGCTTTGATATAAGGGTCGTTCAGGAAAGACATCTCAACCACCGGGGTATTGGAGGAGACGCTCATAAAAGGAGTCGTTCCTTTCACCACATTATAGTAGTCGTCCACCAGGTTTACGGTCATACTGGTGTACACGCCGGCTTTAAGCGGCGTTACGGAGCCGCTTCTGCCTCCCGTAGCGGGATCGGCCGTATAAGGCGGTTTACCAGGGTCGCCGGACTGGCCTCCCGCCAGCAAATGCAGTTTCACGGGAATATTCCACCAGACCGTCGCGGGGTTAGGGGTGAAATATGCCGAGGTGGCGGACGGCAGGGCGGAGCTTTCCGCCTTTATGGTGTGCGCGGCAGCCACCACGGGCGTAAAGATGAAAGCGGTGGAGCCCGCAACAAGGTTCTGCTGCGCGGGGTTTATGTCGTAAGGGTCGGTTGTTATGTCGGCGGAAACCTGGAATCCGGCCGCGGGATCGGTGTTATAGTACTTGTCCGTCCCGTAAACGGCCACCGCGAAGGGAGTTCCCGCCAGCAGGTCGGAGGGCGTCCCGCTCTTGCCGAAAGGCGGCACGTCGAACTTGCCCTGCACCCGGCTTTCACCGGGCAGCAGCGCCACCAGCCGGTCGGCCGACAGGGGGGTTATCGGCACATCGGAGGACGGGTTGTTCAGGTTGGGATAAAGCCCCTGGCCCGCTACGATCGTGTGCCAGCCGGCGGGATCGGCGGAATAGAAAGTGCGGGAGATGGTGGCGGAGCCCACGAAATCGACAAACCCGTCCGGGGAAGCCGTATCGTTATTGGGATCCGTATCGGAAACAAAGGCGTGCACGGCGGAGGACACCACCAGGTTCCAGTACTTGTCCGTCGCCTGGACAAGGAAAGACACATTGGTGCCGGCGGGTATGCTCCTTGGGGCGCCCTTTTTGCCGGCCAGACTGCCGGGATCCGGCAGCTCGCCGGCGTCATAGTCGGCTATCACCTGCAGTCTGTCGGCGGCGGCGGGGCCCACATTTACGACAACGGCGCCGTGTATGTTCGCGTTGTCCTTGTCCACCACGAACAGGTTCCTGGAGCCGTTCTTCCTGAGCCGTATCGGGAAAGTCGAAACACCGTATTTGCTGTCAGGGAATTTATACTGCTGCGGCAGGCCGTGGGTCTCGTCAATGAAGGTATCATCATCCATCACCTCCGGCCCGTCGGTGGGGAGGTCAATATGGAAAGTCACCGTGCTCTGATAACTGGCTGCCGTATAGCCGGTCCCGTTCTCGGCGTCCCTGGCTTCCACGGTCATATTGACTATCTCGCCGGCGCTGATATTGGTCTTCTCCACGGTCACAAGGAAACTCTTGGCGGTGGCGGCGATATAGAACTTGGGGCCCATGCTGATATTATCCTGCTGGTTACCCGCGTTATCCGTCGCCCTTACCCAGGCGGCGTAGGGGTCTTTGCCCCGGACCCAGCAGGTACCGGCGGCGCGCGCGGCGTCGTCGGCGCAGATAAGCCCTTCATACTGCCAGTTGCCCGCGCTGCCCGGCGCGCTCGCCTGGACCCACTTCGGCCCTTCCGAAGCGGCTGTCCAGGAGGAGCCGGCCCAGAAGTAACCCGTGTCGTCCCAGCCTTTTCCTTTACCGAAGTCAAGCGGCCCCGAACCGCCCATGTAAGGCGCGGTATCCCGGAACACCATTATCTCCGCGCTGCCTTTCTGCCAGGCCTGGGTCGGATGAACGCCGGAACCGGTGCTGTTGTATATGTCCTGGCTGTTAAAGCCGGGGTCCGAGGAATTTCCCTCAATAAGCTCGGTATCCTCGTAGACTATGGTATTGGCGGGATATACCAGCGAGGACTGCGGCTGTGTCGTGTCAAACAGGAATCTGGACTGTCCCACCGCGGATTGCACATTCCCTATTGCGTCGGTGGCCGAGGATTTGACTATATAATGCTTTTGATCCTCGAAGGGCATCTGGCTCGCCGTGTAAGTCCAGGAAGAAGGATAGAGGTTGTCAAGCGGTATCCAATACTCGCCGGGTAAAGTGAAGCCAAAGCCGGAGGAATACATGGCTCCGCCCGGTTCGTCCTGGCTTAAGACGGATATTTGAGCGTTGGCGACTCCGCTTACAGGGTCCGCGGCGGTGCCGTAAATAAAAGTGAGCGAGTTATAAGCCATGCCCTGGCCAGGCTGTTCGGGCGCCGACAACGGCGGCTCATTGTCAAACACGAAGGTCCTGGTGCTGCTGCTGAAGTCAACCTGCTCGTTCGTGGTGGCGTCAATGGCCTTGGTCAGTATATGGAAAGTTTTGCCGTTAAGTCCGTCGTGAGTGCCCTGCTTCCAGGCGAATACATCTTCGCCCGGATCGGTGAAATCAATGGAATAGGACCAGGGATCCGAACCGCCTTTAGGGCCGGGCGCGCCGGCGATGGACGACCACCCGGCGTCAGTGTTGGACCAGTGCTTGCCTTCGCCCGAAACAACGGGGCTCCAGTAATACGTGTCCGGGCCGTTCAGATACCACATCTTGATCGTGACGTTGCTTATTTGAGAACCTAAGTCCTTTGAAGTGCCGCTTATCTCGGTCATGGAAGAATAGTGAACGCCGTCCGTCGGCGGATAAAGTATCATGGAGACGGGCGGCGTCTTATCAAAACTGAAGATGGAACTGGTTATGCGATAGTTGCCGGCCTCGTCCATGGCTTTCGCTTCCACGCTCAGAGTATTGTCCCTGTCCGGCCAGGGAACTCCGGATGAGTCGTAGCTCCAGTTGAAAGCGCCGCCGGGGGCAGAGCCCAGCGCCACATTCCATATTTCAGGGTAACCCGGACAGTTGTTGTAGAATTGGACCCAGGATGGAAGCGTTACCCCGGGGCAGTCTCCCGCGGCGTCCAGCCAGTATGCGTCTAGCTGCTGATCGTGGATCCTTACCCACGGATACTTGACGCTATAAACGTCGCCCGCGGAGCCTGTGATGAGAACGAGAGGTTTGCCGGTGATATTATAGCGGTTGTTGTTAAGCGGCCGGGCTATAGTGATCGTCGGGCTTGAAACATCAAAAACAAAAGAACTGAAGGCCGTGGGCGTCTCGGTATTGCCCGCCACGTCATAAGCCCGCGTCTGCATGGTGTAAAGGCGCCCGTCCTGCAGACCGTCGTCCTGATTATCGGCCGGCGGCAGCTGGGTGTCCTTTGTCCAGGGAGACCCCGACGCGCCGTTCAGCCAGGCCTCTGAGGGCGCCCAGATAGACCCGTTCCAATATTCGAAGCCCGGGGCGTCGCGCCGTATCGTGAGCTGTGTGCCGACTACGCCTGACGGGTGGGAGTTGACGTCCTGCGCCGTGCCCGTTATCAGCGCGAGACTTTTCACGAAGCCGTTGGCCTGGGGAGCCGAGACCCTGGACACCGGCGGGGAAATGTCGTAAAGCACCACCACGTTAGAGGGAGCCGTGAACACGTTGCCGGCCTGGTCATTTGCGGTAACCTGGATGTTATAGTTCTTGTTGTCGGTCAGAGGAGGCACATCCGCGCTCCAGGTATAGTTCGGTCCCGCGCCCGATAAGACGGCGCCGATCCACTTATGGGTGACGGAGTCGAAAGTTGAGGTGTCCGTATCGTACCAGAGCCCGCTGTCGTCCTCCTGCATCGAGACGGAAACGGACTTTACGCCGAATCGATCGAAGGCGGTGCCGGAAACCGCGGCCAGCGCGTTCAGTTTGCCGCGGGGATCCGGCAAATTAAAGGGGTAGGTTATGGCCGCCTCGGGCGGCGTAGTATCATAGGTGAACGTGACAGATGGAATGTCCGTCTCGATGTTGGGCGGAGTAACATTGTCCGAGGCGCGCACCTTTATCACATAAGTGTAGCCGTCGCTCCAGTACGGCGCCGTAAAGCTCCACTTCGCGTCCGCCACATTGTAAGAAGCCTCCTGCAATTGCACGCTGAGCGGATGGAAAGCCTCGGAGGTCAGCGTGAAAGTACCCAGCCCGAGCCCGTCCCAGCAGAAATTCCCCGGGGTTTTTTCGCAGATGCTCACCTCTATCTGTCCCTCGGCGGAGATGCCGGCCAGGTTGTCCAGCGCGGTGCCGGTAATGGATTTCAGGCCATTCGTTTTTATTATGGCATTGTCTTTGGGCGCCGTCACCCTTGAGACGGGCGGCGTAACGTCATACACGATGTTGGCGTTAGTGACCACATTAGCCAGGAGGCTCGGGTAGGGGTTATGCGTCGGTACCGCGTTATCCTGTACCCGCACCTTTACCGTGTATATATTGTCTCCGGCCTTGGCCACGGCCGCGGCAAGGCTTGGCGGCGCGTAAACCCAGGTGCCGGAAGAAGCGTTCAAAGCCGTCCAGCCGGTGGCCGGCCACCAGGAACTTCCGCCGCTGATCTGGTCGGAGAAATCCGACGAGCCGTCGTAATAGAAAGGGTCTGATATATCCCCATAGTATATCTGCACCTGCACATTGCCCGCGCCGGCTATGCCGGAGTTGGTGGCGGGATTGGGATCGTTGGCTGTGCCGCTCACAAGTTCCAGCGAGGATATGTTTATATTCGCCTTCGGCGTGTTTATCACGGCAAGCGGCGCTTTTTTATCCATGGTGAACGTGACTGAAGACCCGTTATCCGTGAAACCAGCCTGGAGATTGCCGGCCTTGTCCAGCGCCTCGGCCCACATAGTGTAGCTGTTGTTATCCAGCCAGTACGCGGCCGGCAAAACCGCGGTAACGACCCAGGAAGACTGATAGACCGCGGCCGGGGTTGAAACCGTGGGGTCCGTATCGTTCCACTCGGAGCCGGTCCAGTACCTGTTGGCGTTATTATCTTTTATATGCAGTTTTATGGACTGTATCTGCGCGCCGGCCGGAATGCCGTTGGCCGCGTTGTAAAGAACCAGGTCCTCCTTAATAGTGCCCGAGCCCACTGAGACCGCCGACCTTACCTGCCCGCTATAGACGGAAGTGATCGTGGCGGTGGGAGCCGTGATGTCAAAATTAAAATAATTCTCCCCGGTCAGCTCGGATTCCGTGCCCATAAGGAAGCCGTCGGCGTAAGTCGTATCCGAAGCTTTGACGCTCGCGGCGTACCGCACGCCGTTTATTAAAGCCGCCGTGGGAGAACTCACCGTGTATTCCCAGGTGGAGCCGTAATACGCGGCCGTACTGCCAGCCTGGTTCCAGACGGCCGTGAAAGTGGATGCCTCGTTATCCCAATACCGGTTCGTGAAGTCGCCGTTCAGGGCCTGCAGCTGGAGCCAGACCTTATAAATGCCGGCGGCGGGCGGCGTGATTCCCGGCGGGTCCATAGCCGTGCCGGACAATACGGGAATGGCGTTGTAATACATTTTCCCGGAGTCGGGCGTCATGACCGAGGCAAGCGGCGCGGTCATGTCAAAGTAGACCTTGCTGATGTAGGGCGTTTCGGCCACGCCCCATAAATTATAGCCCGTGGACTTGAAATTGTAACCGGCAGCACTCTCCTGAAATGGCGGCAGACTCGCGGTATTGGTATAGCTCCAGTTGCCGTTGCCCGGGATCGTGGTAAGGGTCGTGGAACTGTAGCTTACCTGCCAGGACCTGCTGTTGAAATTCCAGTAGGAGTTGTTGTTCAGATCCCTCAAATCAAGCGCGATACTCTTGGTATCCGAATTAGCCGTGCCGCTTATACCCGTAAGGCTCTTCTGATACCGCATGTGGCCGGGCACCATTATACCGGTGGCGGCGGGCGGCGGAGAGAACCTGAACCTCCTGTAACCGGGCGCGGCGGCGGACTGGGCGTTGCCCGCGTTGTCCGTGGCGCTTGTGGTGACGATATACCAGCATTGGGCATTGAAAACCGCTGCGGAAAAGTTCATGTTCCAGATATCCGTCCCGTAATCGTATGAGTCGACTCCCAGCCAGACTTCCGAGGGCTGCCAGATGGAGCCGTTCCAGTAATACCCGTTGGCGTGCGTGTCCATGCAGTCCGAAGCCTGGCCCGCGCCGAGATCCTGCTGTATCCTCACCTGCACGGCGGAAATATCCGCTATAGGCACGCCCAGCGTAAGGTCCGACGCGGTGCCTGAGATGAGGGGAACGGAGATAAAACTGCCATTGTCCGGCGTAGGCGTAGTGACGCTGGAAACCGGCAGCACCAGGTCCAGCGTGACGGTGGACTGGTTGAAATTGAAATCGGAATAATTGCCGGCGGCGTCCTGCACTTTCACCTTAATGACAAAAGTCGAACTGGACCTGCCCAGCGCCCAGGTATTGGCGCCCGCGGGAGCGTTGACGGGCAGAGAAGACGCCGCCACGGTCCAGTTGGAAGAAGCCGTTATGGCGCCCGAACTGTACCCTGTCTGCCACGAGCCGGGGGAACCGAATTTCCAATACTGATTCGGCGTCCTGCCGGTATCCGAGAGTTCCACCCAGATGGTCTTCAGACCGCTCGGTATGGCGTTGCTGAAGATCTTGGGGTCCAGCGCCGTGCCGGACAAAGAGGATAAACTCTTGAAATAGCTGAGGTGGGACGGCACGGACATTCCCGCGCTCGGAGTTGAATAGTCCAGCACGAAAACCGCCGTGGAATAGGCGACTTCGGTATTGGGCCCGCCTGTCCCGGGCGCGGGTTGAGTGTTGTCCCGCGCGTAAGACTGGACTTCAAACCTGAAACCGTTGCCCTTGTCGCCGCCGTCATAACAGGTTCCGTGGTTCACCCCCTGGAAATCTCCGGAAGGTATTTTCTTTATCCATGTGGTCAGCGACCCCGCGTCCTGGGACATCCAGTCGGACAAAGCATTATCCGCGACCCAGTTGTCGTCAAAGGAGTCGAAATAACAGGGAGTGCCAAGCGCGTCAAAGCGCCTCACCCTTACATAGACATTGTTTAATCCTGACGCGTTAATGCCGTTGTCGACATCCAGGGCAGTGCCGGCTATGTTTGAAATAGGGGCGTTCAGATAAACCACGGGCCCCCCGCCCACGGCGGGATACGTGGAATTGGACACAGGAATAAAGCGGTCCATTGTAAACGTGACGCCTCCGGCCGTGGGGACCGTGTCCGCCCTGTTCTGGTTGCCCACGACATCCTTGCCCCTCACGTAAACGGTAAAGATCTTGGACTGGGACAGCGTATTAAACACATTGGCAAGGGTGGCATTTACGTATGTCCAGGAAGAGGCATATATATTCGTCGCGTTCAGCCAGTTGGCGGCCGTGAAACCGGTTTTTGTCCAGTCGGCGCCGTCCCAGTAATAGCCGCCGCTGTTCTGCATGATCACGATCTGTATCCCGTCTCCGGGGTTCGGGCCAGATGCCAAAGGCACGGGTTCGGTAAAATCGCCCTTTATGACCGGCATGGCGGTATAGGCGAAAGCTCCGGGCATGGTGACCGTGGTGGTAGGCGCCGAATTATCATAAGTGAACTGCTTCTCCATATAAGGACTTTCCAGATTCATCGCGCGGTCAATGGCCCTGACCCTTACTTTATAGAGGGACCCCTCGTTCAACGCGGCGGCCGGCGGCCAGCCGTTGGCCCCTCCCCCGTAGGTCCACGAGGCCGTACGGTGCAGCACTACGCCGAACTTGCTGTCGGGCGGCGGATTATCACCGTAGGTTATATCAGGCCTGAGCCAGTTATCCCCTCCGTCAAAGCTGCCGGCGCCGTTATAGTTGTAATCGGAGCCCGTGTGGTCCACTATCTGCATCTCCACGTAATTGAGACCCGAATACGCTTCGGCGGACTTGCTGACCCATTCCGCCGAAGTTCCGGAAAGGGTGGTTATCTGCGCCAGGTTATGATACGCCAGGCTGGGCACGAGGATGGAAGAAGACGGCTTGTTGACGTCGTATATAAAGTCCCGGAATACGGTGCCGGCCGATAAGTCCGTGGGGGTAAGGTTTCCGGCATTATCCACCGACCGCAGCACTACCCGGTAGCGCTTGTTCGTCGTCAGAGAAGGCGCCGGGATATCCCAGGGATTTATGGAATTCACTATCAGGAAAGTGGACGGCTTCACGCTCCACTGAGCGCCGTCCCATTTGGTTTCCAGGGTCTGGTCGGCCTGAAGCTGGCTTATCTCGGCCGTTATCGGAGGCACTATGCCGGCGGGCGCGTCGGCGGAGTTGCCGGTGATCGATGTAATGGGCCGCGCGTCGCTGTAGAAAGCGCCGGTGCCGGCCATAGGAGTGGAGATGGTGATGGTGGGATAGTTGAAGTCCGTGGTCACCGACATAGAGGAGAAGCTTTCCTGGTTGCCAGCCGCGTCAAGGCCGGCTATGCCAAAGTAGTAAACATGGTTATTGGTGGGAAAGACGGGTATGCTATAACCAACGGGCGGATACTTCCAGGTAATAGTGCTGGTAGAGGAGCCGACCTCCGAATACTCAAGCGGCAGATTGAATACCGTGCTGGAACTCCAGTCCAGCGCCGTCCCGGACGAATAATATGTTTTAGCGTCGTCAATGTAGTAAATACGCAGTTTCAGGCCCAATGAGGCGGACGCCTGCAATCCGGCAAGGCCCCCCGCGCTGGTTCCCGATATCTGGGAAAGCGTGTGCTGTATGAAACTGCCGTCCGCGGGCGCGGAAACTCTTGAGACCGGCGGCGTGCCGTCCACAACGAATTTCTGGACAGTCGGGGGGTCCTGCATGTTTCCGCCGTTCGCGTCCATCGGCTCGGCCTTGTCAAAGGCCCTTGTCATCAGCGTATAGTTCCTGTCCGAAACCCATTCCTGCGGCATGCTTCCGTTAAATGAATAGTTCCAGGCGGCTGCGCCGAGCGCGTTCTGCCAGGCTGTGTCCGAGGAAACGAGGTTGCTCCAGGCCGAACCGGCCCAGTAATAAGTGTCGTTCCCTTCCAGGTAGCTCAGGTTGAGCTGCACCCTGTTGATCTGGTCGGGGGCGAATGGCAGCACAGCGTCGGCCGCGGCGCCGTTCAGGGCCGAGCCGCCGTCCAGGTTCGAGGGTTTGTATTTTCCCCCGCTTGCGGGCATCACTATCGTGGTGGAGGGCGGCGTTCTGTCCCAGATAAAGGTCATGGAGGAAATGTTGTCCGTAAAGCCGTTCTGATAATTTGAAGCTTTGTCCACCGCCCGCGCCTGGACCACGTAAAAATATCCGGTGCTGAAGGCGCCCGTGTTAAAGTTCGGCCGCGAGTAGCTCCAGGTGTCGGTGCCGGAAACGACGTTAAACGAGGAGAAGTTGGTGTTGAAAGACGTTCCATCCCAGTATTTAGGCTGCCCGCCCGACATCAGATAGTACATCTGCAGCTCAACGCGGTCCAGATCGGATTTGCTGTTGGGGGTATTGGAACCTATCGGATCATAGGCCGCGCCGGTAATGGCATCAAGGCTCCTTAATATCTTCCTTGGCGTCGGATACGTAAACGAGGCGCTCGGCAGCGTGGTATCGAACAGGATCTGATAGTGGGACATCTGGTTCTCGTCCGTCTCAATGTTCCCGGCTTTATCCTTCGGTCTAAGATAGACCATGTAGTTTTTGCCGTCCTTGAGCGCGCCGTTCAGGGTTGCGGGGGCGGTGGACCAGTTTACTATGTTGGCTGTTGTGTAATCGGTTTCAATATCCGAGATGCCGTTGGCAAAAGACGAGCCGTTCCAGTAACGGAGCGAGTCCAACTCCTTAAACCGCACGAAGACATTGCCGGAGTAATCCTTCTGCAGGGAAGGCAGGAAGGAGATACTGCTGGGGTCCGTGGCCGTGCCGCTTATGGAAGTAAGGGAGTTTACATAGGGTTTATTCGGCGCGAGTATAGTGCCGACGGGCTTGGTATTGTCTATGATGATCGTGAGCGCGGCGCCCGGAGTGCCCATCACCCCTATCTCGTTATAGCCGAAGGCCGAGAGGGTGTAGGAAGCGTTGTCCACCGTGAAAGCATCGACGCCGGACAGGTTCTGGCTCCACGCGCTGCCGTTATAAGAAATCATCGTGGAAGTATCACTGTCCTGCCAGTATTTATCAGCCCCGTTCTCATACCACCAGGCAACCGGTTCTTTGAGCCGCTTTATCCTGAGCTGCACCTTCCTGAGCGAAGTGCTGCCGCCGCCTCCCACCGAATGGATGTTGCTGGCCATGAAGTTCTTGCCATCGTATCCTTCGGGGGTGTTAATAGTGACAAGGGCCGGCGGAGTTTCAAGGTAAAAATTAATGTCCGCGGGCGGCGTGTTGCAGGGATTCAGTATGCCGTTGACACAGAAGCTTTTTTGGTTGCCCGCGGCGTCAATGGGCAGCGCTATGATATCGTAAAACCTTTCATTTATCCAGGGCACCTGGGAGGTATCAAAGCTCCAGGCCGCCGGCTGCCCCGCGGGACTGGCGGTGGCGCCGGTGGAGAACCATATCCTGTCGCCCGGGTACGCCCCGGTGACATGACAGTCCGTCGTGAACTGATTAACGACCGGGTCATAGCACTGTACGGGGGTGGTGCTCATTATGATCGACATCAGCACCACGCCGGAGGTTCTTAACTGGCCCGGCAAAGAGTCCTGGGCGGTACCGTAGATGCCGGGGACACCGATCACGTGGCCGGCGGAGGAGGAGGGCGCAGTGGAAAGGCCGACCGGCGGGGTGGTGTCAAAGGTAAAGTAGTTGGTCGTATAGTCGCTCTGGAGATTGCCCGCTATATCCGCCACCCTGGACATCACGTAATAAGTGGCTCCGTCCTGTATGGCCCCGGCGGCGAGGCCGTAACTCCAGGTGCCGGAAGAGACGCCCGTGAAATCGGCCTTGTACCACTGCCTTGTGCCGTTCAGGAAGCCGGCGCCATTCCACCATTTGCCGTCCGAAAGCCGCTGCATGGCCAGCTCGACCGCCGTAGCCGAGGTGCTTATGCCCGATTCAAAACTCCGTTCCGGCGGCCAGCCGGGATGCAGATTTTCCGCCGAATCGTCCGCCGTGCCGGTAATGGCCGGGACCGAGGCGAGGAAGCTGTTGTGCGCGGGAAACGTTATCTTTGAGGACGGCGTGGTGAAGTCCACCACGAAAGTAAAAGTTGAGAAATAGGCGCCGGAAATATTGTTCTGCGCCAGATCGACGGCATAGTGGTTGATGTAATACTGATAACCGTCCTCAAAGGCGGCCTGGTTGACGAGTTTGGTCCACTCCGGCGACGAGAAAGTATCCGAGTCATAGAAATTCGGGGCGGCCAGCCAGTTGTTGTTGTTGAAATCCCAGTACGCGTCGCCTGACCGCCTGAATCTCAGTTTAGTGCGGTTGACGCCGCTCGGTTCGTTGCCTCCATCGTGAGCTTCTCCTTTTATAATGCCGGTTGATCTGGCCAGGATATAAGACACGGGAACGGTAATAGAAGTTAAAGGTATGGTACGGTCAAACGTGAAGAACTGGGCGGTTGACCCGTCGGCTTTCAGGTTGCCGTCAAACTGGGGATTAGTCGGGATATTCATCCAGTTGCCGGCTGTATCTACCGCTCTGACCCAGACCGAGATCTTTGAATTGTCAACAGGCGTGAGCGGCGGCAGGGGTATGGACCAGGCGCCGCCCGCATAAGTGGCGGCGTTCCAGTGGGTGTACTTGGTGGTGGGAGCATAATCCCAATCCCCCTGATCGCCGTTATAGGTGCCGTTCCAATATTGGTTAAAAGCTCCCCTGGCTTTGACCATCACATACACCCTGTCCACAACCCCCTTATCGACAGCGGTACCGTATAATGTGTCTACGGAATTAAGGTAGCTGTTATTGGCGGGCGCTGTGGCAACCGCTAAAGGAGGCTCATTGTCAAATTTTATCACGCTGCCGATCCCGCCCGGCACCGTAGTGGGGTCTACACCGGGGGGAGAATTGAATTCCCGGTTCTGCGCCAGATCGTAAGACCAGGAAACGGCCAGATAATCCGTAGTGCCGATGCCGCTCATCGCGGTCTGAATGTTGGCCGGCACGTTCCAGTTCCAGTTAACCACCGCGGCTCCCTGGATGTATGGAGAGGTATCCACCGCCGCCTCATACCAGATGGGGTAGGCGCCGCCGAAACTGCCGACCCCGTTCCACCAGCCGCCGGATTTAAGCTTGAGCGCTACCTTCAGGGTATAAGTGCCCAGACCGGCCTCGTAGGTGCTCTCGCCGTAACGCTCATCCGAGGCCGTGCCGCTTATCTGGGTAAGCGCGTTAATGTAGCTGCCCCCCGTCCCGATTACGGTGGAAGTGGGGGCATACAGGTCATACTGGGTTATCACGCTTGAAATACCGGAGGGGTTGCCGACTATGTCAAAGGCGCGGGCTTCATATTTGTACTGGTGGTCGCTTGTGAAATTGCTATCCGGGACAAGGAAAGACCAGTTAGCCACCGACGTCCCCTGCGACGGCAGCCACAAAGTTCCGGAGCAGAGGATGAAATAGGTCCCGTTGAAACAGGCGGGGTAGGCGGGGTCGGTAATGTCGGTGAGGGCCACGGCGCCGGTACTTGGTCCGGTGTAAGGCGAACTCTGGT
The DNA here is from genome assembly GCA_026388155.1 of Elusimicrobiota bacterium. Taxonomy (NCBI): domain Bacteria; kingdom Pseudomonadati; phylum Elusimicrobiota; species Elusimicrobiota bacterium. The sequence goes on along the minus strand of JAPLKI010000010.1, from coordinate 7,721 downwards.
TATTGAAAGCCTGTCCCGAGAAAGTGGAGAGCCGCACCTGGGAGTAAGTGGCGCCGTTTATGGGGGTGTTTATCTGAACCAGCGGCCCGGTAATGTCGTAGGTGAAAGTGGAAGTGGAATAAACGGCGGAAATATTGCCGGCCCAGTCCAGGGCGCGGGCGGATATAGTGTATACCGTGTCATCCTTGAACATTGACTGGTCGACCGTATAAGACCAGGAAGTGTCCCCCAGCCGGACCGCGTTATTCCAGGTATTGGGTTGCGCTGTCCAGCCCGCCGCCGCTCCGTCCCAATACATTGTGAAAGCGCCGGCGCCGGTGGAAATGCGCACCTGGCTGTTTTGATGCCCCGCTATGTCGGCGTTGGCCGTGCCGTATATCCCGGTAAGCGCTTTAAGCACATTTACGGACGGGGTGGTGATAAGCACGGACGGGGCCGAGTTGTCTATAATAAAGTATTTTACGTTCACTCCCCTTGAGGACGGGTTTTCCTGGTTGCCGCTGCCGGTGTCATCCGCAAGCCGGGAATCGTCCATGGCTTTTGATTCCAGTTTATATTCCCTGTCGCCGGCCGGCCAGTTTATATCGTTGCGATAATCCCAGGCCCAGTTCGGAGCCGAACCGGTTATCGACGCCGGCTTCCAGGCGGTGGCGGAAGTGACGGTCCAGGAACTGAAGTCCAGCCCCGTCCAGTAGTAAGTATCCCCGTTCAGAAGATATGAAAGCCTTACGCTGACATCCGCCACAGTGGAGTTGTTCACGAGGTAATGGATGTCGGAGGCCGAGCCGGAGAAACGGCTTGAGGTCGCTAATTTGCCGACCTTGCCTTCCTGGTACCGGCCGTGCACGCCGTCCAGATCGTCGGCCGGAAAAGTTATCGCGGAGTAAGGCGGATATTTATCTATCGTAACGACCGTAGAGGAAATGCCGGCGTTGAAGATATCCTGAACATTGCCCGCGATGTCGGCGGCGTACGCGAGTATCACATATTTAGTACCGTTCGGCTCGGCCGTAAATTGTGCGTCAAAGCCCGGCGGCGCATAAATCCAGCTAGTGGCGGAGGGCGAAAGCCAGCCGTTATCCGTCACGGATATCCACACGGGGTTATTTTCGGCGAATGAGGTTCCGTTATACCACATTGGCGGGCTGCTTAATTGCTGCACGGCCACATAGACGCTCTTGTTGCCTTTGTTATCGGAAGCCGTGCCGGATATGGACGGAAGATATCTTATGCCGCTCCCGTTGGCGTCGTAGGGAACCAGTATCCTCGCCGTGGGCGAGGAACTGTCAAAAGTGAACGCCGCCGCCACCGCCGAGCCGAGATTACCGGCCTTATCCGTCACATAAAGCTCAGCCGTGTAGCTATGGTCGTTTTCCCAGGCGCTCCCGTTCAGAAAATAATCGGTGGTATAGCCCACAGTGCCGGTCTTCAGCACATCGTCCCAGGAAAGCGTAGCCGGCAGATCGGTGTTGGCGCCAAGCGCGGTAAAGGTGGAGGCCTGCCAGTTCCAATAGTTCATCGCCGCGTTTTTTACCCTGAAAAACGCGCTTTGCACAGTGCCGGGCGCCGTATCCGAAACCGTTCCGGAAAGGGCGGACAGCGTTTTCAAATAAGTTGTGCCGGGGGCGGTTATGCCTGAGGCAGGCGCCGTTGGATCAATTATGAACTCTCTCCCGATCCCCGGGACCTCCCAAGTTCCCACATTCAGGTCTCTGCCTCTTGAGACGACCCTGTATTTACGATTGTTATTCCAGCCGGAAGGTATGCTCCATGCCCAGGAATAGCCGTCCCACACGGTATTTACTCCCACGAAGCAGGAATCGACGCAGGAGCCGGTGGATATCCATTGCGCGCCGTTCCAGGCCACATCATCGTTGCCCGTGCCCTCAACCAGGTTCGGGCCATAGTCCACTATCCGGAGCTGGACGGTGGTGGAATAGACGGCCGTGCCTATTATCTGGGGGATAGGCGAAAGCTTCCAATGCGGCATCGCGGTGTTGGGCGTTGTTATACCCGTAACAGGCGGCGGCGGATTCAGCGTGAACTGTATGTAGGAGCTCAGCGGGCCGGGCGACGCCGGTTTGTCCACCTCGTTTCCGGCCTGGTCGACCGCCTTGGCGAAAATCCGGTAATCAATAGCCTGGCCAGAGGAGGTAACCCAGCTGGGCGTGGAAATGCCGGTGGCCAGCCAGACGCCGCCATCGACTCCGTTGGGGAAACTGGCGTCGTAGAAGAGCTCCGTCGGGGAATTCCAGAGCATGGCGGCGCGGTTCCAGTAACCGGCCGGAGGGCTGACCTTGTAATAGGATACCCTGACTTTATCCAGTATGCTCGGCGCGGTGGCTGAAGCCGAACCGGAAACCACATTCAGTTCGGCCGACAGAACGTTGCCGTTCAAAGGCCAGGTAACGCTTGAGGACGGCTTCGTAAAGTTGGATTGTACATTTGTGGCCGTGGCGTAAACCAGCTGGTAATTGCCTGCCTTGTCCCTGGCATAGGCATTTATTTCGTAGGTCACGCCCGCCTCCCAGGGAGCGGCGTTCAACTGCCACCAGGTGGCCGACGGGCTCAAAGTCCCGTAGGAGACGACGCTGTTGACGGTGGCCGCCGCCGGCCAGTTGGAAATGGAACTATCCCAGTAGTGTCCGGTATGGGCGCCGCCGGAGAGCTCTTTGATCCCTACCAAGACATCATCCACTTTACCGTTCGGCGCGTCATACGAACCGCCGGTTATTTTGCCGGTCTGGCTTATGGAGCCGTTGTTATAGGGATAGCTTATGGCGCTGGTGGGGCTGGTAATGTCATAGACAAAAGACGCCTTGACCCCGTAGCCCTCGACATTTGTCGCGAGATCTGTCGCGTTGGTCTGTATGGTAAACCTCCGGCCGTCGTTGCCGTTGTATAGCGCGGCGGTAAGGGGCCAGCTCCAGTTATTATACGGGGCGTTGGCGCCTATCGGCTGCGGGTTCACGTTCCAGCCGCTGACGCCGTCAAAGTACCGGCCGTCGTCGCGGATGATGTAAAAGTTCAGGCCGGCGACACCGGAAGCTCCCGGGTCGTAGCTGGTGCCGGAGAGTGTGTCCGCCTGGGTGTTAATGTAACTGCCGTCAGCCGGCGCGGTGACGGTGGAAACAGGCGCCTGATTATCAAAAAGGAAAGTGGCCGTGGTATAAACGGTGTCGTAGTTGCCGGCGGCATCCTTTGCCCGCGCCCTGACACGGTAAGAGGCTCCGCTGGTCCAGGTGGAATCCTGTATATTATAAGTCCAGGAAGACGAGCTCTGGTACAGGGACTGCTGCGCCGCCAGCCACGGCGCGTCATTGTCCGTCTTGGGGGACACGGACCATGGCGGGTTCAGCGCGGGGTCGTAATATTCGTTGAGGGTCGTATTGAAAATCGTCAAACGGGTCTCAACCACCTTCGCATTGTCGCCTGATGTGCCGGTAATATTCGCCAGGGTCCTGTACCTGGCGATGGAGGGCGCGGTTATATAGGAGTGCGGCATTTCATTGTCAAAGGCGACAACCGTGCCCACGCCCGCCGGTATGTCCGCGTTCAGCGGCTCGCCCGTGTTCGGGCCGTATTCGCGGTTCTGCGCCAGATCATAAGCCCACGGCACCAGCAGATAGCTAGCAGTCTGATGTGCCGGATCGGACATATAGGAAATAAGGTTGGCCGGCAGATTGTAAACGAACTGGTTCGGATTCGGGTTGGTGCTGTTAGTGACCTCATACCAGATGGGATTGGTGACATAGCTGGGGAAGTCGAAGCCGTCCCACCAGCGGGCCGTGTCAATTCTTTTGACGGCCACTTTAACCGTGTAACTTGAAAGTTTGGCGTTATATTGCCTGACGCCGTAGCGCTCGTCGCTCGCGGTACCGCTTATCAGGGTAAAGCCGGTGGTATAGCCCGCCAGGGGATAGGTTATGGTGGAAGTGGGCTTTTCTATGTCATAGATTATGGTCACGGACTTGAGATCCGAAACGTTGCCGGCGAAGTCGGCGGCTTTGGCGTCTATGCGGTACTGGGTAGTGTTTGAGAGCGACAGATTGCCGCTTGAGTAACTCCAGCCGGCAACCGGGCCCTGCGCGGGGACCCACTGGGGACAGCCGACAAATGTTGTGCCGTTAAAACAGGCCTCACTGCCGCTGCCCGGGCTTCTTACTATCTGCACCGCCACCGTGCTTACGAGCGCAAACTGCGAAGATTGGCCGGGCTGGCTTGAAGTTCCGGCTATAGGCGTGGAAAGCTTTATCTGCGAATAAAACACCCCGTCAAGCGGATAAGAGACCGAAACAGCCGGAGACGACACGTCATAAGTGAAGGTGGAAGTGGAGTAAACGGCGGAAACATTGCCGGCCCAGTCCGTGGCGCGGGCCTCCGCCATGTAGGCCACATCGTCCTTCAGCATGGCCGGGTTGACGGCATAATACCAGGAAGTCGGGTAGGTAAACTGGGGATTTATAGTATTCCAGGTGTTGTCGGTTGTCCAGCCGGGGACGGAACCGTTCCAATAACTGGTGTTGCCGCCCGTGCCTGTGGAAATGCGGATTTCGGTCAGCCGGTGGCCGGCCAGGGCGGCGTTGGCCGTGCCGTATATCCCGGTAAGCGCTTTAAGCGCGTTGACGGTCGGCGTGGTTATGCCTACCGCGGGGGGAGTATCGTCGACTATGAACTTGCGCGTGGTGTAGGGCCACACTTCCCAGTTACCGCCTCCGGCATCATTGGACAACCGGGCGTCATCCATGGCTTTTACTTCAAGTATGTATTCCAAGTCGCCCGCCGCCCAGGCGATATCCGTCATGTAGGTCCAGGTCCAGTTAGGGGCGGAACCGCTGAGCAAGGCGACTTTCCAGAATGTTTCCGAGGAAGTACTATTGGTAAAACCGGCGCCGTTCCAGTAATTAGTCGTCGTACCCGTCAGATATGAAAGCCGTATAGTTACCGAGCCGTTCTGTATGTCCGAATTCAGGGCCGGGGGATTATCGTACGCCGTGCCGGATAACAGGGTGGAACCGGCTGTCTGGCCTATATTCGCGCCCTGGTAACGGCCGCTGTACCCATCAGCGTCGTTAAAGGGCCTCGCGATAACAGAAGTGGGCGCGGCTTTGTCTATTTTGGCCACCATGGAGGAAATATTATCGGTGAATCCGTTCTGTATATTTCCCGCCGCATCCGACGACCTGACCAGTATCAGGTAGTTATAGCCTGAAGCGAAATCGGAGTCTAAAGTGGCAGGCGCGTAAATCCAGGAAGTGGCGGCCGGCGACAGATAGCTGCCTCCCGCGCTTGTTACATCCATCCAGTATGTGGTGTTTTGGTTAAAGCCCGCGCCATTGTACCAGAATTGGTTTGAGTCGTATTTTCTTATGGCTATCTGCACTTTTGAGTTCAGGTAGCCGTCCAGCGCCGTGCCGGAAATGGAAGGCAGCGACCTTATGCCGCCCTTATTGGCGTCGTAGGGAACGACTATTCTGGTAGTGGGCGGGACATTGTCGTAATTTATACGCGTGCCCACCGTTGCCGGGATATCCGTTTCCAGCGCCGGATCGCCGGTATTCGCCCCGAATTCCCGGTTCTGCGCCAGATCGTAAGCCCACGGCACAAACCAGTACGTTGCGCCTTCGTTCAAGGGGTCGGCCATTATCGCTTTAATTTCCGCTGTCAGCGAATAGCTGAACCTGGTCGGGTAGCCGCCGCTGGTGTTGGTGGCGTTATAAACCTCGTACCAGACGGGGTTTGACGCGCCGAAATTACCGCTGGTCTGGTTCCACCAGCCGGCGGGAGCGTTAACGCGCTTTATGGCCACTTTTATCGTGTAGGTGCCCAGCGACGCCTCATAATTCCGCACGGCGACGCGCTCATCGGAAGCCGTGCCGGTCAGCTGGCTAAACCCGGTAGTTACGCCGGAAAGCGGATAGACTATGGTGGAAGTGGGCTTGTCAATGTCATAGGCGAATGTCACGGAATTTACGGAGCTGTTCCCCGCGTAGTCAATGGCCTTGGCGTCCACACGGTACTGTTTGTCGTTCGTGAAACTCAGCGCCGCGCTGTTATACTGCCAGTTGGCCAGGCTCCCCCCGTTGATCGCAAGCCAGATGGGGCACACGCCGTAGCCTCCAGCCCCGTTATAACAGGTTTCCGCGCCGCCGGGGTTCTGGGTTATCTGCACCGCCACCGTGCTTACGAGCGCGAACGGCGAAGACTGGCCCGGCTGGCTTGAACTTCCGGCTATGGGCGTGGAAAGCTTTATCTGCGAATAAACCACCCCGGCAAGCGGATAAGAGACCGAAACCGCGGGAGCCGTCGTATCGTAGGTGAAGGTGGAAGTGGAATAAACGGCGGACATGTTGCCGGCCCAGTCAAGCGAGCGGGCTTCCACGGTGTAGATCGTGTCGTCGCTGAACATAGGCTGGTCGACCGTGTAATACCAGGAGGTGTTCCCCTGCCGGACCGTGTTAAGCCACGTATTCTGGTCCGTTACCCAGCCCGTTCCGGTACCGGCCCAGTATCTTGTGAAAGAAAGCGTGCCCGTGGAAATGCGCACCTTCGTGTATTGATGCCCCGCGGGATCGGCCGCCGCCGTGCCGTATATCTTGTCAAGCGCGGTAAGGGCGTTGACGGTCGGCGTGGTTATGCCCACCGTGGGCGGTGTACTATCAACTATGAACTTGCGCGTGGCGGTGTAGGGCCACGTTTCCACATTACCAAGGCCTGAGTCGTCGGACAGCCGGGCGTCGTCCATGGCTTTTACTTCAAGGGTATATTCCCTGTCACTCGCATCCCATGCGATGTTGGCCTCCACATAGTTCCAGGTCCAGGTCGGGAAAGAACCTCCGACCGTGGTGTTCCGCCAGGCCGATACAGAGTCAGAAGAAATGGTTTTGTTGAAAGCTCCGCCGTCCCAGTAATAGGTATCCGGGCTTGAAAGATACGAAAGCCGTATATATATGCTGTTGGTCGCCGGGATGCTGGAAACAAGCAAACCGGCACCGACGGGGTTCTCAACAGCCGTTCCGGATAACCGGGTGGCTGTCTGGCCTATAAGCGCGCCCTGGTAGCGGCCGCTGTATCCGTCCGCGTCGCTAAGCGGCAGGATAATAGCGGAAGTGGGCGCGTTTTTATCTATTTTGACCACCATGGAGGAGATGTCATTATCGAACACCGTCTGGATATTAGAGGCCGCATCCGACGACCTGACCAGTATAAGGTAGTTATAGCCGGAAGCGAAAGCGCCGGCCAAAGCGGCGGGCGAGTAAATCCAGGAGGTGGCGTTCGGCGACAGAAAACCGCTTGCCCCGCTGACTATATTTATCCAGTTCGGGTCGCTTTGAGCCGACGAAAAACCAGTGCCGTCAAACCAGTACGGGGTCGGGCTGTACTGTTTTATGGCTATCTGCACTTTTGAGTTCAGGTAGCCGTCCAGCGCCGTGCCGGAAATGGAAGGCAGCGACCTTATGCCGCCCTTATTGGCGTCGTAGGGAACGACTATTCTGGCAGCGGGAGGGACATTGTCGTAATTTATACGCGTGCCCACCGTTGCCGGGATATCCGTTTCCAGCGCCGGATCGCCGGTGTTAGCCCCGAATTCCCGGTTCTGCGCCAGGTCGTAAGCCCACGGCACAAACCAGTACGTCGCGCCTTCGTTCAAGGGGTCGGCCATTACCGCTTTAAGTTCCGCTGTCAGCGAATAGCTGAATCTGGTCGGGTAGCCGCCGCCG